>JSZA02000020.1 GCA_000785145.2 Candidatus Thiomargarita nelsonii | reverse complement strand
ATATATTGAAGGCACATTAATCAATCTCACGCCGCATCTGAAAAAGACGCAACATCAAGTGACGATCAACGGAGATGAGCAGATTAAAATAGACAGCTATCCGGGTGCATTTTCGCAAGTGCTCACCAATCTGGTCCTGAACTCACTACAACATGCCTATCAAAAAGGTGAAGCGGGACAGCTGCGTTTTGATCTCAAGTTGGAATCGGAGCGTTTAGTGATAGAATATAGTGACGATGGCTGTGGTATCGCCCCTGCCCATCTGGGTAAAATCTTTGAGCCGTTTTTTACAACCGCCCGCGCTCAAGGCGGCACGGGTTTAGGATTGCATATTGTTTATAATTTGGTGACGCAAAAATTGCGTGGCACCATTCGCGCAGAGAGTGAGGAGGGGGTGGGTACGACGTTTTTTATGAAATTTCCTTTACAGTTGTTTCGGGAATGAGCGGAGCGATTTCCCGATACGAAGATCGCTGCGCTAAACTCAGTCGCCACAACAGTTTCGGGAAATCCGCTCCGCTCCATTCCCGAAACAACAAACGAATGAAAAAAAAATATGCAATATCCCTTAACTGAAAAAATAGGCAATCCCGATCTGCTAGTCGGGCGGGAAAAAGAATTTCGTCAATTTGACAAGTGGCTTTCTCTGATACCTGATAGGCTTTCCAAGTCTAAAGCCATCCTAGCGCGTCGGAAAAGTGGAAAAACCGCGTTTGTGCAGCGTATATTCAATCGGCTCTGGAGCGATAATGGGGCGGTGATACCCTTTTATTTTGACATCGCTGATCGTGGCGTTTGGTATCCAGATTTTGCTGTTGATTACTATCGTACTTTTGCATCACAGTATATTTCTTTTATTGAAAGAGATGAAGAATTGGTCAACAAGCTATTATCTTTGGATAAAATCAGGGAGTACGGTTTAAAAAACTCAAACAAACTGTTAGTTGATGATATTGATTCGCTTCTGATCGATAAAGAGAGAGGCTTTCATGATTCGATGTGGAAAACAGCCTACTCAGCACCCCATCGCTTTGCAGCTAGTTTAAATACGCGGTTTTTGGTCATACTGGATGAATTTCAGAATATTACTCAGTACATTTATCGTGACCAAAATTGCTCAGGCAAACCCGATGAAACATTGGCGGGGAGTTTTCATTCTTATTCTCATTCTTATTCTGAATCGAAGATAGCCCCCATGTTAGTCACCGGCTCTTATGTCGGCTGGTTGCTCAAAGTGATTCATCAATATTTGGAAGCGGGACGGCTAAAGCCCATGCGTCTGTCTCCCTATCTCACACAAGAGGAGGGCTTGCAAGCCGTTTACAAATACGCCCAAATTTATAAAGAACCGATTACCAATGAAACGGCTGTCCAGATTAATGAATTGTGCCTGAGCGATCCCTTTTTTATTTCTTGTGTCATTCAAAGTGACTATGAAGACATAAATCTCACCACCAAAGAGGGCGTGATCAATACTGTCAATTATGAAATTACGGATGAGACAGCGGAGATGTCCTTGAATTGGGGAGAATATATTGAAAAAACGGTGAAACGTGTCAATGATCGACATGCCAAAAATATCTTGCTACACTTGAGTCAACATGCCTCACGCTATTGGACTCCGCAAGAAATCAAGGATGAGTTGCATATTGAGCTTGATGTCAATAAGATTCAAGAAAAATTGCTAATCATGTCAGAAGCGGATGTGATTGATCGAGGGGTGTCTAATATTCAATTTAAGGGCTTGTCAGATGGCACTCTCAATTTGATTTTGCGAAATCGCTTTGAAGAAGAAATAAAAGGCTTCATGCCCGATTTGAAACAAGACTTTCGTACACAAATTGAGGCTTTGAAAACCAATGAGCGAGAAATACAAGGTATGCTCAATCAACTGTCGGGCAAACTGGCAGAACATCAGTTAGCCGCCGCTTTTCTGATCCGAAAGTTTAGGGAGGTTGACGACAGACGCGCTGCAATTTTGTCAGTCCAAGATAAATCTTGGACTCCCTCACAATCAACGAATGAAAAAAAAACATGCAAAACATGCAATATCCCTTAACTGAAAAAATAGGCAATCCCGATCTGCTAGTAGGGCGGGAAAAAGAGTTTCGTCAATTTGACAAGTGGCTTTCTCGGATACCCGACAAGCTTGGAAAGTCTAAAGCCATCCTAGCGCGTCGGAAAAGTGGAAAAACGGCGTTTGTGCAGCGTATATTCAACCGGCTTTGGAGCGACAACGGGGCAGTGATACCCTTTTATTTTGACATCGCTGATCGTGGCGTTTGGTATCCAGATTTTGCGATCAAGTACTACCGTACCTTTGCCTCACAGTATATCTCTTTTATTGAAAGAGATGAAGAATTGGTCAACCTGCCACTGACTTTGGAACAAATCAGGGAATACGGTTTAAAAAACTCAAACAAACTGTTAGTTGATGATATTGACTCGCTTCTGATCGATAAAAAGAGAAGACTGCATGATTCGATGTGGGACACAGCCCACTCAGCACCCCATCGCTTTGCAGCCAGTTTAAATACGCGGTTTTTGGTCATATTGGATGAATTTCAGAATATTACTCAGTACATTTACCGTGACCAAAATTGCTCCGGCAAACCCGATGAAACCTTGGCAGGGAGTTTTCATTCTTATTCTGAGTCGAAGATAGCACCTTTGTTGGTAACAGGCTCTTATGTCGGCTGGTTGCTCAAAGTGATTCATCAATATTTGGAAGCGGGACGGCTTAAGCCCATGCGCCTGTCTCCCTATCTCACACAAGAGGAGGGCTTGCAAGCCGTTTACAAATACGCCCAAATTTATAAAGAACCGATTACCAATGAAACGGCTGTCCAGATTAACGAATTGTGCCTGAGCGATCCCTTTTTTATTTCTTGTGTCATTCAAAGTGACTATGAAGACATAAATCTCACCACCAAAGAGGGCGTGATCAATACTGTCAATTATGAAATTACGGATGAGACAGCGGAGATGTCCTTGAATTGGGGAGAATATATTGAAAAAACGGTGAAACGTGTCAATGATCGACATGCCAAAAATATCTTGCTACACTTGAGTCAACATGCCTCACGCTATTGGACTCCGCAAGAAATCAAGGATGAGTTGCATATTGAGCTTGATGTCAATAAGATTCAAGAAAAATTGCTAATCATGTCAGAAGCGGATGTGATTGATCGAGGGGTGTCTAATATTCAATTTAAGGGCTTGTCAGATGGCACTCTCAATTTGATTTTGCGAAATCGCTTTGAAGAAGAAATAAAAGGCTTCATGCCCGATTTGAAACAAGACTTTCGTACACAAATTGAGGCTTTGAAAACCAATGAGCGAGAAATACAAGGTATGCTCAATCATCTGTCAGGCAAACTGGCAGAACATCAGTTAGCCGCCGCCTTTTTGAGCCGAAAGCAATTTGCTTTGTCAGACTTTTTTCAAGGCGTGGGTGATACCACCGTTCTTAATCTCATTGATATTCAAGAACGTGTCATATTTCAGCAAGATGGCAAGACGATGGAAATTGACGTAGTGGCAGAGTCAAATTGTGGACGAGTGGTTTTTGTTGAAGTTAAAAAAACCAAAACTCAAATTGGCTTGAAAACGCTCAAAGAGTTTCAGGAAAAGCGAGAAATTTACAGTCAACAATTTCCAGATAAACAGATTTTACCCGCTTTTTTATCCTTAGGCGGTTTGACACCAGACGCGCTGCAATTTTGTCAGGCGCAAGGCATTGGAACGGCTTATCGAATTGAACATTTTTGAGGTATTTTGGAGTCCAAGATTTATCTTGGACTTTTAGCAACAAAGGAATAAAATAAATATGTCAAACGCACCTAAAAATGATGACTATGACGATCTCAATTTGGCACCAGAAGATGATGAACTCAATTTAGCCGATGAAGATGATCCGCTCCCATCAGCCGACGAAGCAACGGATACCGCTCTAAAGTTCAATCCAAGTGCGCCTACTTGGAAAGTGATGATTGTAGATGATGAACAGAGCATTCACGATGTCACACAATTGGCTTTATCAGAATTTACTTTCAAAGGCAAAAAACTTAGCTTTATTTCTGCATATTCTGCTGAAGAAGCGAAGACTTTACTGAAAGCACACCCAGATACCGCATTAATTTTTTTAGATGTGGTGATGGAAGAAAATGATTCAGGCTTACAGCTAACTAACTATATTCGTGACACGCTACAAAATCATCTCGTGCGTATCATTCTTCGCACAGGGCAACCGGGTGAAGAACCTGAAGAAAACGTTCTCATGAACTATGAGATCAACGACTATAGACTCAAAGTGGAACTAACGCAAGGCCAATTATTTGTCGCTATGATAGTCGGGTTAAGAGCCTATTATGATTTAATCAATCTTCAAATCAAGAACATCAATTTGAAACAGATTTTAGATAGCCTGCCAATCGGTGTGCAGGATGCGCCGCAGATTATCGGTAAGGGGAGAAATAAAA
This sequence comes from Candidatus Thiomargarita nelsonii, assembly GCA_000785145.2. Taxonomy (GTDB): domain Bacteria; phylum Pseudomonadota; class Gammaproteobacteria; order Beggiatoales; family Beggiatoaceae; genus Thiomargarita; species Thiomargarita nelsonii_B. The sequence goes on along the minus strand of JSZA02000020.1, from coordinate 64,819 downwards.
CAGATGTTAATTAATGACGATGACGAACTCATATTCGCTGAGGAAACCCCTTCCAGCCCTCCTTTAAATCAGGCGACTTGGAAAGTGATGATCATCGACGATGATCCTGAAATTCACCATGCCATACAATTTGGTTTAAGTGACTTTTTCTTTGAGGAAAAAGGAGTGACCTTAATTTCCGCCTACTCAGCAGAAGAAGCCAAGTCACTTTTAAAGGCACAGCCTGCGCTGATTTTTTTAGATGTGGTGATGGAGGAAGATGATTCAGGCTTAAAACTCGTTCACTATATTCGTGAAACCTTGAAAAATAAACTTGTGCGTATCATTCTCCACACTGGGCAACCCGGTGCTGCCCCAGAAGAATCCGTTATCGTGGATTATGATATTAACGATTATCGGTTCAAGGCTGAAATGACACAGCGCAAATTGTTTATCACAATGACGGCAGGCTTAAGAGCTTTCCGTGATTTTGCCGAGCGTCAACAAGCAGAAAAGGAGTTGCAAAAACATCGTGATCACTTAGAAAAATTAGTGGCGGAGCGGACTAAGAGCGCTGAAGAAGCTAAACTTGAAGCACAAAGTGCTAATCAGGCTAAAAGTCTATTTCTCGCTAACATGAGTCATGAAATTCGTACCCCTATGAATGCCATCAAAGGTTTGACTCAATTGGCTTTAAAAACTAATTTAACCGTCCAACAACAAGATTATCTCATCAAAATAGAATCTTCTTCTCAAGCCTTGCTTGAAATTATCAATGATATTCTCGACTATTCCAAAATAGAAGCCGGACAATTAAAAATGGAATCCATCAACTTTTATTTGGATGAAGCCTTAGAACAATTGAACAATATGCTAGGCACGAGGATTGAAGAAAAAGGGCTTAAATTACTTTTAGACATTGATGAAACCGTGCCCCGTTCTTTGGTGGGAGATCCTTTAAGGTTAAAGCAAATTCTCATTAATCTCACCAGCAATGCCTTGAAATTCACCACAAAGGGCTGCATTCAGATTCAAATAGAATTAATTGAACAGAAGGCAGAGCAAGTCAAACTGCGTTTTTCTATTACAGACACAGGCATTGGTATTTCAGCAGACACCATACCCTATTTGTTTGATACCTTTACCCAAGCTGATGCCTCTACCACCCGCAAATTTGGTGGCACGGGGCTCGGGTTGGCTATTTGCAAACGCTTGACGAAGATGATGGGTGGGGAACTTTCGGTAGAAAGCCAAGTGGACAAGGGGAGTCGCTTTATTTTTACTGGCGTGTTTTGTGTTGGACAGACTGAAAAAAACGTTCTGCCAGCAAAAAAGCCCCTCCAGACAAAGCCGCTCCAAGGCGCACGCATTCTATTAGTCGAAGACAATCTCATTAATCAACAAGTCGCACGGGAGATAATGGAAAGCGTCGGTTTAGTCATCGATATTGCCAACAATGGCGAAGAAGCTGTCGCCGTAGTAAACAATGTTCAATTTGAAGCAGTACTTATGGACATACAAATGCCAATAATGGATGGTTATGAAGCCACCCGTTTAATCAGAGAAAAGCAGAGAGAATTGCCTATTATCGCCATGACTGCCCATGCCATGAGCGGCGATAAGGAAAAATGCCTTATAGTGGGCATGAATGACTATATTACTAAACCTATTGATGAGGCGGTGTTATTGCACACATTAGGAAAATGGATAGCACTGCGCGAACAGAGACCAATGACACATCAGAAAGTAGACAAATTATTCCCAGACGAATTGCCGGGTATTGATATAGCAGCCGGTTTAAAAAGACTGCTTGGCAATCGTGAGCTCTACCATAAATTGCTACGACATTTTTATAGAGACTACCAAGATGTGAGCAAAAAAATAAACGAGGCTCTGCAAAAGGGTGATTTTAAATCCGCACGATATTTAGTCCATACGATTAAGGGTACTGCTGGTAATCTGAGTATTGACAATTTATATAAAGCCTCACAAGCCTTGGAAATAGCACTGAAGGCGGGTGATGAAATTGAGCCTACTTTATTATTTAAAGAATTTGAAGAAGTCGTGGCAACGGTGATGAAAACGCTTTCTTCCTTGAATGATGGTTCCGAAGAGGATTGTTGTTGCGAAGAAACGGATTATGCGGTACTGATGCCCCTTTTGGAAAAATGGGCAAATTTTCTAAATGACTACGATTATCGCGCCTTAGATATGTTGCCAAAAATAAAACGTCATTTAAATAAGGATTTACAACCATTTTATGAAAAATTAGAAAAACAGGTTGAAGAGTTTGAATTTGATGAGGCGCTCAAGATACTTGCAGAAATGATTAAAACTATTGAGGCAACTCGAAAATAATAATAGACAGGGCAACCATAAAGGATTGCCCCTACAAAGACGGCATGTAGGGGCAATCCCTTGTGGTTGCCCTTGATTTATCTCCTATTCCGGTTGTTTATAAGCCATCCCCTCCACCTCACGTACCATTTTAGGTACCAGATAACCAGGCAGTGCCACCCGCAATTGTTCTAATAGTTGGGTGCTTGTCTCCATTGACACTTCAAAATGGGCAGCCCCTTGTACACGATCTAATATATGTAAATAATAAGGCAAAACGCGACTCTTGAATAAAGCTTCACTCAAAGCAATTAATGCGGCAGCGTTGTCATTAATCCCACGCAATAACACGGATTGATTTAAAACGGTAATACCCACATCAACTAAACTTTGTAAGGCTTTGTTGACTTTTTCATCAATTTCATTGGCATGATTGGCATGTACCACCATGATGGCTTGCAAACGTGTCCCCGTCAGCCAAGCCAAAAGTTCATCATTAATCCGTTCTGGTAATATAATAGGCAAACGGGTGTGCAAGCGTAAACGTTGGACATGTGAAATGCTGGCGAGATTGTGCGCTAATTCTGCTAAACGCTTATCTGTCAAAGTCAACGGATCGCCACCGCTTAAAATGACTTCGGTGATAGAAGAGTCGGCGCGAATGCTATCAAGCACCGCTGATGGGTTATAGGCGGAGTAATGATAGTGTTGGCGAAAACAGTAGCGGCAATGAATGGCGCAAGCCCCGGTTGCGACTAATAAAACTCGCCCGTGGTATTTTTGCAATAAGCCAGGGACTTTTTCAGCGGCAACATCGCTAACAGGGTCAATACTAAAACCTTGTATTTGTTTGTTTTCTGCCTCTAGCGGCAAAACTTGCCGCAATAATGGATCATCTGGATCACCTTGACGCATACGTGCGACATAGCCTCTTGGCACCCGAAGGCTAAAGCTTTGTTTAGCCGCAACGCGGTGCGCTAAGGCACTGTCAGATAATTTCAATAATGTCAATAAGTACAAAGGATTATGAATGGCTTGGCGTAATTCGCGCTGCCAATCTGACTGCTCAGAGACTAAGTTTTCGGTTATCATAAAATAGGAGTCCAAGATTTATCTTGGAAATAGGAGTTAAAATGGCAAATATTAGTACCAATGAATTTAAATCGGGCCTTAAATTGATGCTCGATGCTGATCCTTGTACGATTGTAGAAAATGAATTTGTCAAACCGGGTAAAGGTCAAGCCTTTAATCGGGTTAAATTTCGTAATCTCAAAACGGGACGGATGATAGAACGAACATTTAAGTCCGGGGAGACGCTGGAAAGTGCGGATGTCATGGAAATAGACATGGACTATTTATATAAGGATGGTGATTTTTACCACTTTATGGAGCCTGAGACTTATGAACAATATGCGGCCAATCTGGATATCGTTGGTGACGCAGCGAAATGGTTAAAAGGTCAGGAAAAATGTGTAGTGACGCTGTGGAATAATGATCCGCTTGCCATTCAGCCGCCTATTTCTGTGGTGCTTAAAATCACTGAGACTGACCCTGGCTTACGTGGAGATACCTCTAGCGGTGGTACTAAAGCAGCGACTTTAGAAACTGGCGCGATAGTGCGAGTGCCGTTGTTTGTCAATATTGGTGATTTAATCAAGGTTGATACTCGCACCGGGGAATATTTGTCACGCGCTAAAGAATAGATTTTGCTAGTACTTTGTCAAGCTTATATTAATGGGTTATTGGAGTACAAAGCTTTAGCTTTGTGCGTTGCTTGACAAAGCTAAAGCTTTGTACTCCAACCCAAAATTTAAAGTTTGACAAAGTACTAGGAGTCCAAGATTTATCTTGGACGTCCATTTTAAATTATTTTTCAGACTGATAGACATCAACCCTCGCAGGGGGGATGTTTTTCCAGACATATTTATGAGCGACGCGCTTAAAATGATGTGGCATGAATATTTTTCGTCCACTGAGATCATAAGTAAATTGGATCATTAAACCATTTTTAGGTAGTACTTTATCAATTTGTTTGATAATCCCATGTCCAATAACGGGGGGTATAGAACGAAAGGGTAAACCAGAGACGATGGTGCTCACTCGTTGAGAATCATTGCCAAGCAAATCGGATAAATGTAGGGCATCTCCTTTGAGCACTCGTATTTGGGGACAACGTTGACGTATATAATCTGCAAGGCTCGCTGCTTGCTCTATCGACACTAAACGCTCTGGGGCAATACCTTGTTGTAGCAAAGCCTCTGTTACGATACCGGTGCCGCCTCCCAGTTCGACAACAAGTCCCGACTCGGTGAGTGGTACAAAACCGGCTATCGTTCGTGCCAGTTGTGCGGTACTTGACCAACAGGTACCCATTGTCCGAGGATTACGCAATGTCTCACGAGCAAATAACAACCAAGCGGGTGACTGGTTTTTTTTGCTAATTTGATTGTCACTCAAAATTCCTTCTCTAACTGAAGATACAAATACTCGTGATAGGTTGGCATCACGTACTCTGGCAAAAGATTGATTAATAAATTCTATTGTTTTCAAATAATTTTTTTGAATCACTCATTTAGTTCCTTATAAAAAAGAATCCAAAATAAATTTTGGACTCCAAAAAAATTAAGAGTCTTCCACAACCCTTGTTGTCACATCAATCTGTGGCGGATTCATTAAAGCTTTTTTCACGGTGCATTCATTGGTGGCACGAATCAAGGCAGGCGCATATTTCTCTGGAAAGGAGGAGGGCAATTCAATTTCAAGGTGTATATTATCAACCCGCTTTTGTTCTTTATTCCAATGATGAGATTGGCGCAATTGAATCCCCTCAGTAGAAATTTTTCGTGTCTGACAAAAACGTAGTACAAAAAAACCAGCGCAAGTCGCTAGGCTACTGAGAAAGTAATCAAATGGCTCTGGAGAACTCTCATCCCCTCCCGCCCGTTTAGTTTGGTCAGTGTAAACTGTAAAATTATTAAAATGGGCGTTGACTTTCATGCCACCACCAAATGTTACAATCATTTCCATCTGCATTTCCTTATGAAATATACAACAAATAGTTTACATTATAACAGATCGACGGCTTGTCAAAACCCCGCTATACATTGCGTTAATTTTTCATTTTAACATTAATTAAGACTCAGGAGTCTAGTCCCTTCTGTTGAAAATTCAATTTAACTATTGTTTTTGATATACTTTTATTTTATGCAATAGGTGTATCCCTGCTATACCTATTGATAACTGATAACTGATAACTGAGAAAATTTATTAATGCAACATCTTGACATTCTTATTTATGCGGGTTGGATTATTCCTGTAGAACCCGAAAACACTGTATATGAACAACATGCCCTCGCTATACAGGATGGAAAAATCGTCGCCATTTTACCAAACAGTGAGGCTGTCAAACGTTTTTCAGCACGTATTACCTATCGTATGACAACGCATCTTTTAATACCGGGTTTGATTAATGCACATACCCATGCGGCGATGTCTTTATTGCGTGGTATTGCTGATGATATGCCCTTAGATAAGTGGCTAAATGATCATATTTGGCCGGCAGAGCGGGCTCATGTCAATCAAGAGTTTGTCGCTGATGGTAGCCAGTTGGCGATTGCTGAAATGCTACGTGGCGGGGTAACATGTTTTAATGATATGTACTTTTTTCCCGATGTGGTGGGTAAAGTGGCGGCTGAGATTGGCATACGTGCCACATTGGGATTGATTCTTATTGATTTTCCGACTGCCTGGGGCCAAAATGCTGAGGAATATTTGAATAAAGGTCGAAAAGTCTATGAAACTTTTCAAGATCATCCACTGATTAAAACGGCTTTGGCACCCCATGCTCCTTATTCTGTCTCAGATGAGCCACTCAAATCGGCTCAGGCGATGGCAGAGGAATTTGATATACCCATTCATATCCATCTTCATGAGACTGCGGGAGAAATTGAGAAATCGCTTGAACAGTTTGGTGAGCGACCTTTAATTCGTTTAAAAAATTTAGGCTTATTGTCATCGCGTCTGATGGGTGTACATTTAACACAATTAAAACCGGGGGACTTTAAGCTTTTAGCTAATCATGGCGTGCATGTCATTCATTGCCCTGAGTCAAATCTCAAACTGGCGAGTGGTGTGTGCCCGGTACCTAAATTGCTCAATGCGGGTGTCAATGTCGCATTAGGGACTGATGGTCCTGCCAGCAATGACGATTTAGATATGTTGGGAGAAATGCGTACCGCCGCACTGTTAGCCAAGGGCTTGAATGGAGGAGATGCTAGCGCAGTTCCTGCCGCACAGGCGCTTCGCATGGCGACTTTAAACGGTGCTAAAGCTTTGGGTATTGATCATATTACTGGCTCCTTTGTGCCTGGTAAATCCGCCGATATTGTTGCCATTGATATGCTTGATATTGAAACGCAACCTATTTATAACCCTTTATCTCAACTGGTTTATGCGATTGGGCGGGATAAGGTGACTGATGTTTGGGTTGCTGGTAAACATTTATTGAAATCACGTACTCTGACGACTATCGATATACACGAGCTTAAAGCTAAAACGTATTTGTGGCGGGATAAAATCATTAAATTTTTGTAACCTCAAAAAATCCTATTTCTTTAAGAAATAGGATTTTTCATTTCTTTATCTTTATATATGCAAAGCACCTATCAATCTTGGGGAAATTTTCCCAAAGTGTCACAACGTATTCGCTCAATACCTTGGCGAAAAAAGCCTCTCCTTTTACCAGAAACGCCCGACACCGTTTTAGCGCATGGTTTAGGACGCAGCTATGGTGATGTTTGCTTAAATAACAATGGGATACTGCTAACGACACGCAAGCTTAATCGTTTTATCCAGTTTGATGTTGACGAAGGCGTGTTGCGTTGTGAAGCTGGCGTTAGTTTAGCGGAAATCTTAGCACTGTGTGTGCCACAAGGCTGGTTTTTGCCAGTGACACCTGGCACGCAATTTGTGACCATAGGGGGTGCCATTGCCAATGATGTGCATGGTAAAAACCATCACTGTGCTGGCACATTTGGGCGGCATGTTTTGCAATTTGAATTATTACGCTCCGATGGTGAACGTTTGCTTTGCACGCCGACAAGTAATGAGCCATATTATGCGGCGACGATTGGCGGCTTGGGTTTGACTGGTTTGATCACTTGGGCAGAAATTAAACTCAAGCGTATTTCTCACCGCGCTATGCAAGTTGAATCGATACAATTTTCTCAATTGGATGAATTTTTTGAACTTTCTCAGCAATCCGATCAAGATTATGATTATACCGTGGCATGGTTAGATTGTAATAACTCGCAAGCACTGGGGCGCGGCATTTTTTTTCGTGGCAATCATGTTGCGGCTGATGAAATCCCCAAGGATTGGAAATTACCACGCTTTAATCGTTTACCGCCCCTTTTACGCACGATGCCCATTAATTTACCGGGATTTGTACTCAATCGTTGGACTATTTCAGCGTTTAATACTTTCTATTACAAAAAAACACGGCAAAGCCAATTGATTGATTATCAGCCATTTTTTTATCCCCTCGATGCCATTTTGGAGTGGAAACGGCTTTATGGTAAAAACGGCTTTTTGCAATATCAATTTGTGATACCTGATCATCGGATGCTCAAAGAAATTTTGCAGAAGATTGTTGCCTCTGGACTGGGCTCTTTTTTAGCGGTGCTCAAAACCTTTGGAGAATTAGCATCGCCGGGGCTGTTATCATTTCCGCGCCCGGGCGTGACTTTGGCGCTCGATTTCCCCATCAAGGGGGCTGTGACATTTGAATTATTAGCACAATTAGATGAAAAGGTGCGTGAAATGGGGGGGGCTGTCTATCCTTGCAAAGATGCACGATTATCTGCTCGCCACTTTCAAGCCTTTTATCCTCAGTGGACAAAATTTGCTGAATATATTGATCCACGCTTTTCTTCCAGTTTTTGGCGACGTGTAACCGAGACTCCATTATGCGTAAAATCTTAATTATTGGTGCCACCTCAGCGATTGCCCAAGAGACGGCGAAATTATTTGCCGAAAAACACGATGCACTCTTTTTAGTCGGACGCGATGTTGATAAGTTGGAAGCGATTACGGCTGATTTAAAGGTACGGGGAGCGCATCAGGTGGCTTATTATACGCTTGATTTGAATGAATTTGACCAACATGAGCCTATGCTTGAGCAAGCTTATAAAAGTTTAGAAGGCTTAGATACGGTATTGATTGCGTATGGCACGCTTGACGATCAAAAAGCTTGTGAACAAGACTTTGCTCAGGCGGAGCAAGCGTTACGGACTAATTTTATGAGTGTGGTTTCGCTATTAACACCTATTGCGAATCGCTTAGAAAAGCAACATTATGGTTGTATTGCAGTGATTTCCTCTGTTGCAGGAGATCGAGGGCGGCAAAGTAATTATGTTTATGCGGCTGCCAAAGGAGGGCTGAGTCTATTTTTACAAGGCTTAAGAAGTCGTTTACACTCTGCCAATGTGTGTGTGTTGACGATTAAACCCGGATTTGTAGATACGCCAATGACGACGAATTTTAAAAAAGGTGCTTTGTGGGCACAACCGGAGACGGTGGCACGGGGTATTTTTCGGGCGATTAAGTGGCGTAGAAATGTTATATATTTACCTTGGTTTTGGCGCTTTATTATGATGGTTATTCGGCTTATTCCGGAGCCGCTTTTTAAGCGGATGAAGCTTTAGTTTTTTAAGGAGTCCAAGATTTATCTTGGGTGCCTTGTCCAAAATGAAATTAATCTATCTTTTATGAAGAAGCCAATTGAATATACCGATGAACCGTTGGGTGAATTAAGTGTCGTGCCAGATTTTCTGCCTGCTCCTGAAGAGTTAATCTTCATCGAACAGAATGCCGAAGCCAAAAAGCACCAGATTCAATATCCGCAAGGGTGTAGGGTGCGTCCCACGCACCTTTTTTCGGTGTAAATTAGGCACTCAGGGATGGTGCGTAGGACGCACCCTACGCTTGCTGAAGAGTTAATCTTCATCGAACAGAATGCCGAAACCAAAAAGCACCAGATTCAATATCCGCAAGGGTGTAGGGTGCGTCCCACGCACCTTTTTTCGGTGTAAATTAGGCACTCAGGGATGGTGCGTAGGACGCACCCTACGCTTGCTAAAATATTGAGGAGAAATAATATGCAATATGTTGATTTACAAACAATTCAAGAAGAAATACTGCTATTAGTAGAACGCGCTTCAATGGGAGAAGATGTGATTATTACCAAAGATGAACAGCCTTTGGTAAAACTGGTTTCTATGACGAAACGACAACGCCAATTCGGAAGTGCTAAAGGACTGATTAAAATAGCCGACGATTTTGACTCACCCCTTGAAGAGTTTCGGGAGTATATGTGATGGACTTGTTGTTGGATACGCACAGTTTATTATATCGCGCCCATTCAATGAACTTTTTCCAGAACAACTGGCTATCAACAAGATTGAGATGCTCCCAATCAAACTGGAACATCTTGCTGCCTTAGCGCAACTACCTTTACATCATCGTGATCCGTTTGACCGAATGATTATTGCACAAGCGATAGCCGAAAATCTACAGATTATCAGCAAAGACAGAGTATTCCATAAATACCCTATTCAACTCATTTGGTAAAAAAATGACTAAAGGAAAAGACAACACTTACAGCTTTTCAACATTTAGGAGTCCAAGATTTATCTTGGACGTCCAAAATAAATTTTGGACTCCTAAAAGCAAACCAAAGGAGCAAGTGTAGGGTGCGTCCCACGCACCTTTTTTCGGTGTAAATTAGGCACTCAGGGATGGTGCGTAGGACGCACCCGACGCTTCAATGCCATATCGTATCGGGCAACCACAAGGGATTGCCCCTACGTGATATGCCATTTTTGTAGGGGCAATCCTTTATGGTTGCCCGATACGATATGGCATTGACCCTACGCTTGCTCCAGCAAAAAACCAAAAAAGCCCCAAGACTTCATAGCCTTGGGGCTTTTTTGGTTTAATCGCCTGCATTGGCGTTTCAATTGCGCTTTTGTTTTTTGCCCTACACATTGGGTTTCAATCGCCTGCCTCGGCGTGAACGGGAAATCTTGGCTTCCCTGTATAATATGGCTTTTATATTAAGAATTTCAATCGCCTACATTGGCGAACCACATAAAACAACGGGCAGATTGATTATACAACACCTTTTATTTCATGATCAAGTAAATGTGGAATTATCTCAGTCGTAGAACAACCCTCTAAATAATCCAAAGTCAAAACTTGTCCACCGTCTGCCAACACACATTCATGACCCACCACCTGCTCAACTTGATAATCGCCCCCTTTGACTAAAATATCCGGTAAAACCTCACAAATTAAATCTTTTGGCGTATCCTCAGCAAAGGCCACCACCCAATCAACACATTCAAGTGCCTTTAAAACGACCAAGCGTTGCTCTAAACTATTGATTGGACGATTATTACCCTTTAAACGGCGTACAGAATCATCATCATTAATCGCAACAACCAAACGATCTCCCAATTGTCGAGCCTGTGTCAAATATTGGACATGTCCAGCATGTAAAATATCAAAACAACCATTAGTCATGACCACCGTCTCGCCATTAGCTTGTGCCGCTTTAACTGCCCCTTTGAGACTACTCGCATCATGCACCCCTTTACCACCATGCTTATGTAAAGCCTGCTCAAGCTCTAACACACTGATAGTCGTGGCACCCAACTTAGTCACTGCGATGCCCGCCGCGAGATTAGCCAAAGCCGTCGCACTCGCCCAATCTTCACCCGTGCCTAAACAAGCACCCAAAAGCGCGATAACCGTATCACCCGCACCCGTGACATCATACACTTCATGTGCATGAGCGGGCAAATGCAACGCTGGCTCACCTTGCCGCAACAAAGTCATACCCCGTTCGCTGCGAGTAATCAACAAAGCCTCTAAACCTAACTCTTCGCGCAAAACTTGACCTTTTTCAACTAATTGCGTTTGACTGGCACAAGGACCAACAACAGCCTCAAACTCCGCCAAATTAGGCGTAATAACACTTGCACCTTGATATTTGCTAAAATCATGACCCTTGGGATCGACTAAAACGGGCTTATTAGTAGCACGCGCGGCGCTAATGAGAGAATGAACATCAGCTAAAGTCCCTTTACCATAATCGGAAAAAATAACGGCATCAACATTATTAAGAACACATTGCATTTGAGTTTGCAAGGATATAGTATCTAATTGACTAAAACCATCCTCAAAATCGAGACGTATTAATTGTTGATGACGACTGAGGATTCGTAATTTAGTAATGGTGGGCACCTTGGCTAACTGAATAAAGTCACAAACGATGCCCTTTTCCTTCAATTGACAAAGGAGAGTATTAGCCGCCTCATCGGCACCCGTCACCCCCATAAGAGTAACTTGTCCACCAAGTGCCCTAATATTTAAAGCAACATTACCTGCCCCCCCGGGACATTCTTTTTGTTGCTTGATATGAACGACGGGCACAGGTGCTTCGGGAGAAATACGAGTGGTGATTCCTTGCCAATAACGATCTAGCATGACATCACCTATAATTAAGACATGAATAGATTGAAAATCGGGAATATCAAAAGTCATTTTTTATCAGTTACCAGTTGTTTTCATCCTGAATACGCTCTGCGCTCATCGTTATACACAAGTTTATTTTGGACAAGGCGCCCAAGATAAATCTTGGACTCCAAACTCAGGAGTTCAAAATTTATTTTGGACGAGGCGTCCAAGATAAATCTTGGACTCCATCGCGTTAGGAGTTCAAAATTTATTTTGGACGAGGCGCCCAAGATAAATCTTGGACTCCAAACTCAGGAGTTCAAAATTTATTTTGGACGAGGCGCCCAAGATAAATCTTGGACTCCAAACTCAGGAGTTCAAAATTTATTTTGGACGAGGCGCCCAAGATAAATCTTGGACTCCAAACTCAGGAGTTCAAAATTTATTTTGGACGAGGCGCCCAAGATAAATCTTGGACTCCAAACTCAGGAGTTCAAAATTTATTTTGGACGAGGCGCCCAAGATAAATCTTGGACTCCATCGCGTTAGGAGTTCAAAATTTATTTTGGACGAGGCGCCCAAGATAAATCTTGGACTCCTTAAAAAAACTTGTGTATAACGATGAGCGCGGAGCAAAGGAATGCCTGCCTCGACGCGAGGCAAAGAATTTTGGATTATCATCACACTAAGGAATGCTTATGAAAGCTTTAATTATCACCCTATTCCTGTTGCTAAGCAACAATGGCATATATGCCAACGATTTCCCCCCCCCCTTTACTGCCGAATATAAAGTTTATGCTAAAGGCTTCTCGGTGGGCAAAGGCACTCGCACTCTCAAACGCCTCAAAAATGGTAAATATTTATTTAAAACCGTTGCTGAAACCACCGGCTGGCTATCCTTCTTCAAAAAGATTCGCATTGAAGAACAAAGCCTTTTTACGCGCACCAAAAGTGGAAAAATCCGCCCTTTAAAATACACCTATCGTCAAACGGGGAGCAGAGAGCGAACCAACGAAGTTATCTTTTATTGGGCTAAAGGAATGGCGAAAAACACCTTTAAAGGTGAAACCAAGATGATAGCACTTCAAGAAGGCACACTTGATAGACTGCTTTACCAATTAGTCTTGATGCAAGACTTAAAACAAGGCAAGCGAAAACTCAAATACATCGTTGCCGACAAAGGCCAAATCAAAGTCTATACGCCAAAATTGATTGGTAATGAACGTGTTGAGACAGGTATGGGCAAATTAAATAGCCTTAAATATATGCGCGTTTCCAATAATCGACGGACAACTTTATGGTGTGCCCGCGCTTTACATTATTTGCCCGTGCAAGTTGAACACGTTGAAGATGGAGATGTGTTTAGTATGCTATTGCAATCCGTGCGAAAAATTGATAATTGATTAGTGACTAGTACATCGTCAAGGTTGTTTTTATGGGTAATGTAGGGTGCGTCCTACGCACCGTGACTCTTAATTTGTGCCCAGGACGCACCCTACAACACAATGCCATTAAGTTAAGCATAAATGCGTTTTTTTTGTAGGGTGGGTAGAGCGGATCGAAACCCACCAACTCGTTGAAATTTTTAACAATGGTGGGTTTCGCTCTCGCTCTACCCACCCTACAAAAAAACCTTAACTTAATGGCATTGACCCTACAACACCCATCAATTTAACATTGACAGAGTACTAGTACTCTGTCAATTTGTTTTTTTTGGGTTGGAGTACAAAGCTTTAGCTTTGTCAGACAGTACAAAGCTAAAGCTTTGTACTCCAAAAAAAAAATTGCCCCTACAGGATACGTGATTTTTTTGTAGGGGCAATCCCTTGTGGTTGCCCTAAAGTCACTTCAATTGTTCATGTAACAAACTCAAAATTTTTTCAGTCGTTTCGCTGTTCTCTATTTGACCGTCACTATTTAACACCACAATGCGCGTACTTGATGAGCCCTCTATCAAACGAATAAGGTATTCCTGCCCCTCCGCATGGATAAAATAGAGCCCGCGCTCCCGATCACGATCTTCTAACGTCAACCCAATACCCTCTAACGCCAACCCCGTGCGTCGCCAAGCCCGAGCAAAATCTTCATACACAATTAAATTATTATGACCATCTTGACTGCGCCTCAATTTGGCGCGTAATCTCGGCTTTTCCTTTTTATCATCAAATCCAACCTTTTGTTGATCAATATCAGTTGAGCCAATTAAATCAGGAGGAACCTCTAGGGGCGCGGCTGTCTTGCTTTTTTTATAGTCATCACGGTAATCGGGCAAAACCTTGTTAACCGTAGAGCATCCGCCCATCACACCGACAAGCAAACAGCATCCAAGCGTTTTTAACAAATATGACATAGCTTCAAACTTTTAATTTTCTTGATGAGTTTTCTCGGTTTCGCCTATTAATTTTGGCGAAACTTCCAAAGGCGATAGCGGTTGACTTTTATTGTAAACAGTTTGTTCATCAGTCCACCCAATAGAATCAAGGTGTTTGACAACCGGACCACAGCCTGATAAAACAGCAAAAAATAATAACGAAATGAGCGTTTTTTTCATCAAATCTCCTCATAAGTCCAAGATAAATCTTGGACTCCTACAAAAAACTATAACACTTGTGCCTGCACCATGGCTTGTTTAACAAGTTCATGATATTCTGCTGATAAAGGAGTCAAGGGCAAACGGAGCCCCAATGGAATTAATCCCATTGTATGTACCGCCCATTTGACGGGAATAGGATTAGCTTCGACAAATAAATTTTTATGTAAACCCATCAAACGTTGATTAATCTCCTCTGCCAGGGGCAGATCGCCAGCGAGTGCAAGTTTACACATTTCATGCATAGCTTTTGGCGCAACATTAGCCGTGACAGAAATCGCGCCTTTACCACCCAACGAGATTAATTTTAAGGCTGTCAGATCATCGCCACTATAAATAGCAAAATTCTCACTCGCCAATTTTGTCAATTCCTGTATCCGATTAACATCACCAACCGCCTCTTTGATCCCAATAATGTTATCTATCTCCGTCAAACGCTCGACTGTTGCTGGCAACAGATCACATGCCGTGCGCCCTGGCACATTATACAAAAGTTGGGGAATTGGCACAGCCTCAGCTATCGTTTTATAATGGCGATACAAGCCTTCTTGCGTGGGCTTATTATAATATGGGGTGACTAACAAACAAGCATCAGCCCCCGCGTCCATTGCACAACGAGTATATTCAATCGCCTCAGCGGTAGAATTAGAGCCAGTCCCCGCAATCACAGGCACACGCCCTGCCGCTTGCTCAACAACATTGCGGATAACATCACAATGTTCATCATGAACTAATGTCGCTGACTCACCCGTTGTACCGACTGCGACAATCGCATCCGTTTGATTGTCGATATGATAATCCACTAAACGGCGCAAACTGGTTTTATCGATCTGACCATTTTCACTCATAGGAGTCACCAGTGCGACCATACTGCCTTGAAACATGTTACCGCTCCATTTAACGTTAAAAACGAACGAAATTGTACAATATTAAAGCACTTTTCGTCCAAAATTTAATTTATTTTGGGTCAATCTCCTCCCGTACACTTCGTATAAAATCACGACGCTCATCTAATGCCTGTGCTGTGATTTCATGCCCTTCTTGACGGGCACTGGTTATAATTGAAGCTAACAGAATATCCGCTTGATCAGTGAGTAAATCGGGATATGTTTGAAGAACCTTTAGGGCTTCTTCCATGCTGGGCGTTTGAATAAAAGCGTCTACTGCCGCTTGAAGTCCTTGATGATGAGACGAATCGCTTGTCATTAATTATTTTACCCCCCATATATAAAAAATAGTTTTAGTCTTTAATGTTAATATATAATAACTGAACTGATAAGTTTTTCTCATTATATTAGAATATGGTAATATAGATACACACTGACTTGATAAAACCGTTAAAAACTATATCAATAGCTACTTAATAATCAAGTAATTAAAAGAGTATAATTGATAATAAAAAAATATTTCAAACTAAAACCTCATAGTGACATTAAATCGTTCTAATGTCTAAGAATGGTTATTCAAGGAGTACCCATTATGACAACGAATTCCATAGATCAACCCAACCCATCTTCCCCTTTGCCGCAAACTGTGCAAATGATGGAATGTGGAGCGGCTATTTCTTCAGGGCAAATGGAGCAATTTGTTACCAATTTCCAACAAAGTACGCGACGTTGGGAGATCATTGTTTATCCTGCTATGTTTGCCTTTGTCGTATTGGCTGGTTATGGGTTTTTCCTAATTTACAACCTAACCAATGACATGTCCTCCATGGCACGTAGCATGGATTCTGAGATGGGAGAACACATGGAAACTATGACCACCAGTATTGTCACCTTATCAGAACAGGTACAAATTATGTCAGGACAAGTTCAAATTATGACACGTACCATAAGTGACATCTCAGGCAAACTGGATACCTTGCCATCTATGCTACAACATGTTAATGGAATGGATAATTCAATGTCAGCGATGGTGCAATCCATGGGACACATGGATAAGATGATGACACACATGGATCTATCTATGGGGCATATGGATCAATCCATTGGGAGTATGGATAACTCCATCGGGAGTATGGATCGCTCTATCGCAACAATGGACGATTCAATGCAAAAAATGGATCATTCAATGCGTTTAATAACAACAAACATCGAGAAAATACGACATGACTTGACATTTATGAACCACTCAATGTCAAATTTTTCACGTCCAATGTCATTTATGAACGGTTTCATGCCTTGGTAACAACACAATTGGTAGTTGACTTATTTTTGAGATAGGGTATTTTGTATCTTTGTCATCAAACAGTGTTATATACGCAACAGAATTTCATAAAATTCTTAATTAGAATAAAGGAACCCCTATGCTTGTAAAAGAAATTATGACTCGTGCTGTCAAGACTATCACCCCTGACACTCACTTACAAGAAGTCGCCTCTCTCATGTGTCTTAATCGCTTTAGCGGTTTACCCGTGGTTGAAGGTGATGACAAACTGCTTGGAGTTCTCTCGGAGCGGGACATTTTGGGTTATCTGTTTCCAGATATTAAAGAGGTTATGGGAGGCATGTCGAGCCTCGACTTTGAAGGCATGGAAAAAGATTACAAAAAAGTCCTGCCGCTGAAAGTCGCCGATCTGATGACTCTGAAACCTATCACGGTGAGTCCTGATATACCCATTTTAAAGGCAGTATCAGTCATGGCGAGGTACAATTTTCGGCGTATTCCGGTTGCTGATGGAGAAAAACTGGTAGGGATGCTCAGTTTAGGAGATATTCACCGAGCGATTTTTATGAAAAGTTTCACTGGAGGAGGCTAATACTCGGAGTCCAAGATTTATCTTGGGAGGTCGCCCAAGATAAATCTTGGACTCCAAACGAAAATTCACTACTTACAAAACCCTCTCATTTCCCCCATCAATAGGCACCTGAGCCCCCGTCGTTTTAGCAAAAATAGGCCCTGCCATCGCACAAGCCAATGCAGCAACATCTTTTGAAGTCACTTCAGTTTTTAAGATATTATTTGTTTTATAGTCTTTTACAGTTATACCATAATGTTTAGCCCGTTTTTCCAACACCTCGTTTGTCCAAAGTGCCGTATCAAAAACCGCGTTAGGATGAATAACATTAACCCGTATCCCTAAACCACCCAACTCTAACGCCGCCACACGCGCCAATTGAGTTTGCCCCGCCTTGGCAACAGAATAAGCCGAAGCCCCTGGTCCCGGTGCGGGTACATTTTTGGATGCAATCATAATCACCGCCGCATCAATGCCCATCGTCAAATAGGGCGTACAAGCTTTTAATAACCGCTGATGGCTGGTTAAATTCAGTACCAGACTCTCATCCCAATTTTTTGGATTCATTTCAGCAATCTTTTCACTGGCGGGAAAATTCCCAGCATTACTGATTAAAATATCTAAGCCACCAAAATGGCGAATGCCCGTTTCAACCGCCGCTTGAATACTCTCATCAAGCGTGACATCACACACCACACCCAAAATTTCTTTTTTATCATCAAAGCACGTCGTGATCGCTGGATTTAAATCCAGTGCCACAACCGCTGCCCCTTGGGCATGTAAGGCCTCTACACAGGCGCGTCCAATGCCACTGGCTGCCCCCGTAACTAATGCGATCTGGCCTTGAAAAATCGGAGAATGACCCCCTTTGCGGAGTTTTGCTTGTTCCAATTCCCAGTATTCTATATCAAAAATGTCAGACTCTGGCAACGCCTTCCATCCGCCCAATTCTTCTGCCAACTGAATGCCATGAATCGTATGATCCTTGATATCGGAGACAATCGTCGCCTCTTTAACACGACGACCAAAACTGATAAGCCCAAATCCCGGCCAAACCGCCCAACAAGGGGCAGCGTTTAGGCGCGTCAACTGTCCATTTGTGTTACGCTCAAAATATTCACAATAGGCTTTGGCATAGTCAGCAATATCCTTCTCAGGATTTTCTCCAAGAATAACAGGTATAGATTTAGTACGGATCACATGATCAGGCGTTAATGGACCGCGTGTGGCTATCGACGCAACATCTGCCCTATTAGAAAAATTGACAGATTTTATTGTGTTATCCAGTTTGGCGATCATCGCTGCCCCTTTGATGTCACAAACGCTTTTGCGAATACGCGCCATTTCTAGGAGATTTTCTTTTACCACCGTGCGCCTAGTAGTGATAACACATTGGCTTTCAAGATAATTTTCCGCCTCAGTGACTAATTGAATCATCCGTTCATAACTACTTTTAGCATCATCACCAAACGTAAAAACGCCATGATTCATTAAAACAATCCCTTCCAATGCTGCCCAGTCGATACCCAGCGTCATCTCATAAA
Source organism: Candidatus Thiomargarita nelsonii (assembly GCA_000785145.2). GTDB lineage: Bacteria > Pseudomonadota > Gammaproteobacteria > Beggiatoales > Beggiatoaceae > Thiomargarita > Thiomargarita nelsonii_B. Next base: position 46,110 of record JSZA02000020.1, on the reverse strand, counting down.
TTTTTTTAGCCAGAATAAAACCGGGCATCACGTAGGGCACAATGAGCACACGCTTGCCATAAATTTGACCAATCCGCTCCGCCCCATTTTCTGTATTGGTAATCGTGACAACCGCATCGGCGTGGGTATGATCAACATATCTAAAAGGAATAATAGCGTGTAAAATGGCCTCGACTGAGGGATTAGGCGCATTAGGATCAGTCATCGCAGCTCGCTGAACACGTACCATTTCAGTATCGCTCAACTGATCCAACAAAACCATTTTTTTTAAAACATCCAATTTCACGGGCGCAAAACCGGCAGCTTCAATGCTTGCTAAATCCCAACCACTGCCTTTAACATATAACAAATCTTCAGGCTCCCCAAAAATGTTACTTGTATTGGCTTTGACCGACGTATTGCCGCCACCATGCAACACCAATGCGGGCTCGATCCCTAACAACCTAGACGTGTACACTCGTAACGCTAATAAATCAAAATCATTTTCACACTTTGCCGTTTTATTCCATAAACTTTTCATCGTTATACCTTAAATTTTCAAAGAAATCCTATTTCTTTAAGAAATAGGATTTCTATAAATGTTAAAATACATTTGTTCGAGCTACATTAAATCAAGGAACAAACAAATGCCCTTAGAACTCAATCTCCATTTTCCTGATCCCCAACATATTATTGTTAGCTTAATCACTGACAATAACCATGAAGAAACGGAATTATTAGATTTCACCTATCCGTTGACTGACAAAGACTATCAACAAATCCGTTGGTATTTAGAAAAATACGCCACCCCATACAGTACCGATATAGACTTTGATACGGCGGGGCGCATTGTCAAAAAATTGCCCAACTGGGGACAAGCATTATTTAATCATGCCTTCTCTAAACGGGCAGCCCATCGTCTATTTAAAAAATTCAAAAGTCACAAAGACTTAGGACGTTTACTCACGATTAGTGCTCAGCACCCCGCTATTTTAGCTTTACCTTGGGAATTAATGCACGGCGGCGGTAACTTCTTGATTTGTGAAGTACCCCGTATTTCTATCCGTCGTCGTCAGCGGGCAGAGAGAAAAAATTTTCAAATCAAACCCAAACAACAACTGCACCTCTTATTTGTGCGTCCCACCAATGCAGAGCCCGTGTTAAATGCGTTAAAAAAACGCACCTTCAATCGGATAACAATAGAATTTTTGCGCCCTGCCACTTTGAAAAAATTGCAGGATCGTTTAGAAAATAAAGAATTACCCCAGGTTGATATTTTACATTTTGATGGACATTGCCAAAACGAGGCAGCCGCTACCAAGATGGACAATGCTTATTTAGTGTTTGAAAATAACAACGCTGAAAAAGAGCTAGTCCCCCCCGCCTTGATAGCTAAGCAGATCAAACAAATCCCCTTAATCATTTTATCAGGCTGTCAAGACGTGGCAAGCAGTTTGAGCGCGATGGGCGCACCATTTGTGTTCGCAATGAGTGCATCCATGTTGCCATCCGCAACGCAAAAATTCTTTGATACCTTTTATGAAGGATTAGCACAAGGCCACAGAATTGGTGTCGCTTTGGATGCCGCCCGTTTGACTTTGTATCAAAAAACCGAACGGCGCGAAATTCAACGTAATAAAGAGCGGATTAAAATTCACCTACATGACTGGTTTTTACCCGCATTCTATCAGCGCGGACAAGATATCGCCTTATTGTCCAAAATGTCGCCTGAAGAAATCCAATCGCTTCAAAAAAATCGCTTTTTATTAAGCAATTTACCAAAGCGACAAGCCCCTGGATTTTTTGGACGGCAACGTGAATTGTCACAAATTGAGCACTGCTTTATGCGCGGAAAACGGCGTATCACACTCAATGGCTTTTCAGGACAAGGAAAGACCAGTTTAGCGCAAGAAGCAGGCCGTTGGCTGCATGATACCGGACTATTTAAGCGCGTCGTATTTGTCGATTATGCCAATTCTCAAGGACTTGAACCCGTTAGCGTGGCAGTCAGCGCAATGGCGGATGTATTGCAGAAAAATCTGTTAGATGCAGACGCAGCGACAGAAGCTTTACGCCGGGTACCCACATTGTTGATTTTCGATAACGTGGACTTCTTAACGCCACCTCAGCAGAATCCGACGCAAGCGGAAGAACGCATTCTATTTGATGATGTAGATGAAAAAAACGCAACTAAAAAAGAGCCGTTTACTGAAGACGAGCCAAATCGTCTGCTCTTGGATGATGTAGAGCCAAATCTGCGCTTGGATGATGAAGACAACCGTATTTTCTCCGAAAACGCCTTTTCTTTTGATGCGGACAATCAAACTAAACATGAAAAAGAAGAAAACACATTCATTCTGAATGAGGAAGAGAACAAAGCACCAGAACACCCGATTAAAGATGAAAACACGGCCCCCTTACTGCTAGATGCCGCGAAAAAATGGTCAGAAGCTGGCCAAAGTGGCGTTATCATCATAACGCGCCACCCCACTACTCATCCTGCTTTTCTCAAAACCGACAGAAAACATTGTCAACTCACACTTGATAAGCTAGATGAACAAGAAGCGATAGGCTATTTTGAAGCCTTGATGAACTTACCCCCTTTGCCTGCCTATCAGTTGCCAAAACGAGCAGAAGTGGAACAGTTGTGTCAAAAAATCAACTACCATCCCTTATCTCTCAAAGTATTAGCCTTTCAACTCAAAAACAACAATCTCGACACATTAAGCGAACGCTTAGACAGCTTATTAAGGGGATTACCCGGCGACATAGCGCAAACTGAAAAATCGCTGCTGGCTTCGCTCAACTTATTTTTGGAAAACTTAGAATCGCAAATGCAGCCCTACTTATTGAAATTAGGCATATTTCAGAATGGCGCATTTGAAAACGTTTTACAAGGCATCATTAACATACCCCAAGTGCTATGGCAAAAGCTACGCCAAAGCCTAGAAGCCAGTGGCTTTATGCAGGCTGAAAACATCGAAGGCGTGACAGTGCCTTATCTCAAATTCCATCCGGCTATCACTCCCCGACTGTGGGCGATGCTGCCCTCAAAAGAACAACAGGCTTTGAAAAAGCGTTATTATCAAGGCTATTACGAATTTTCTAGCTTTTTGTACGAACAGGATAACAAGAATCCTTACCAAGCCCGTGCCATTGAACAAAGGGAAATCTCTAATTTACTACAAGCCCTGCATGAGGCTAGAGGCGAAGAATGGAGTCCCCAGTTTGCCAACCAAGTAAAATCATTCCTGGTTGACTTTGGCTTAATCACTGATCGCAACGTCGATACCGAGAAAACTTCACCAACACAAACCCCAGATTGGTTTATAGCCCGCACTGAAGAAGCCGAGCAACTTTATTCCACAGGAGACTATCAAGAGGCACAGACGAAGTTTCAGGAAATCCTAGCACAATTGGGAGAGATAAACAAATATGATCGTTGCGTCGCCTTGGGTTGGTTAGGGCGTTGCATGGCAGAACAGGAAAATATTGATGAAGCCTTAGACGGCTTTCAACAAGGACTAGAGGAATTGGAAGAAATAGAAACGTCTCCAGAAGTCAAGCAAGAAACCGGCTATATGCAGAGTTATTTGGGGGCGGTATTAAAGGAAAAAGGCGACATTAGTGATGCCAAACAGGCTTATGAAGCGGCTTTACCCATTATGCAAGAAATGGGAGAGACACAAACTGAAGCCGTCATAGAAGATCAACTGGGCACATTAGAAATGTTACAAGGAAATCTGCCAAAGGCGGAACGATACCACCGCGATGCCTTGAAACGGATGCAACCGTTAAATACACTAAAATTGGAAGCCCAATCATTGCATAACTTAGGAACGGTGTACCAAAAAGCCAAACACTGGAAAGCAGCCGCAGAAAGTTATCAAAAAGCCGCCAAACTGTTTGAAGAGCAAGAAGACGCTGCTGGTGCCGCCCAAAATTGGGCACTATTCGCCCAGACGAGCCAAAAGGCGAATAATCTGACGGATACTGAAAAGGGTTATCGCAAAGCGATTGAAAAATACAAAGTGGTAGAAAATGGGATCAAGCTATCAAAAGCCTATAGAAATCTCGCCGAATTGCTAGACCATCAACAACGCCTTGATGAAGCGCGAGAAGTGGCAGAAGCGGGTTTAGCGATTGACAAAACTCTTGAGCCAAATGTGGCAGAAATTTGGACAACATACAAGCACTTGGCAAACATTGCCGAAAAACAAGAGGATACCCTCCAAGCACAAAGCTACCGCCGCTTAGCACGACAGACTCAAGTGCATAGTGCAGAGGGAGAAAATGAACTACGGCAACATCAGAAATTCGTTGATGCAGTGGTTGCGACTATTAACCAACCTGAACTTAGGGGACAACTAGAATCAATGTTGCAACAACGGGAGAAAAAGGGCTGGAGTAAGTTAGCGGCTACGATTCGTCGGATATTGGATGGAGAGAGAGATTGTGATAGTTTATGTGAAGATTTGGATTTTACGGATTCTGTCATCGTGAATAATATTCTGCAACGAATTGTACCAGCACCTCAAGAAAAACAAAATCCTTATCCTTCTCGCTTATCTTGGTGAACACGCTTTGCCTCGCGTCGCAACAGGCATTCCTTTGCCTCGCGCTCATTGTTATACACAAGTTTTTTTTGGACGAGGCGCCCAAGATAAATCTTGGACTCCATCGTGTCAGGAGTCCAAAATTTATTTTGGACGAGGCGCCCAAGATAAATCTTGGACTCCATCGTGTTAGGAGTCCAAAATTTATTTTGGACGAGGCGCCCAAGATAAATCTTGGACTCCATCGTGTTAGGAGTCCAAAATTTATTTTGGACGAGGCGCCCAAGATAAATCTTGGACTCCATCGTGTTAGGAGTCCAAAATTTATTTTGGACGAGGCGCCCAAGATAAATCTTGGACTCCTGTTCCATCTGCTTTTATTTCAAATACTTAAATACTTATGTATAAGAGAGTGCGCGAGGCAAAGGAATGCATGCCTCTTTGCTCCGCGTCGAATTTTCTACAATCCCTTGTGGTTGCCCCTTTTAGGCGATGGCATTTTTGCTCTGCAAAGGAAGGAGAAAATGATAGCAAACACACAAAGGAGTCACAGTGATGCACAAAAATACCTATTACGTCAAAGCGATTTGGGATAACGAAGCCGAAGTATGGGTCGCTGAGAGCGAGGATATTCCTGGACTTATTACTGAGGCTGAAACTCAAGCGGAACTTGAGAGCAAGCTCCGCATCATGGTGCCGGAATTGCTCCTTGAAAATGGCCTAATAGACTATTGCGTCAAGCAACCTAAAATCCCTGTCAGGATTCACGAAGAACGTGACTTTCTCGTTCCCTTAGCGAAGCGCTTATCGAGCCGACACAAGTCCATTTACGATGTTTTGTAGGGTGCGTCCTACGCACCCTGACGCTCAAAAGGTGCGTAGGACGCACTCTACAAATATATATTTATTTCATATACTTATATACTTGTGTCTAAAGGAAGGCGCTCCGCGTCGAATTTTATTTTAGCTAAGGGAATTACCACCAACCACGATAGGGATAACCACCACCATAATAGGGATAACCGCCACCCCAATAGGGATAACCACCACCATAATAGGGATAGCCACCACCATAATAGGGATAACCACCACCATAATAGGGATAACCCCCATAATAGGGATAACCCCCCCAACCTCCACCCTCAAACCAATTCCAAGGCATCCAACTGGTAAAAAATGCTTGCGCGTTTTGTGTCGGTACAAATGTTGCGCTACCCACAACGAGCAAGGCTACAGCAAAGACATGTAATAGTTTTTTCATGACCTTTCTCCATTATAAGAAAAAAAAGTACAAGAAATTAAACAGACACATCCTACCAACTCACCTTAATCACTTTATTACTTGTTTATTATTTAAGGATGTGTTTAAGCGTCAACCATTCTACGAAATGCTTATAACAATAATCAAGTCCTTTTCTTATGGCCTTGAGGGCATTTTATAAAAATATTACTTTTATAACAAAGACTTATATACTTTAATAAGTACTAATCTTTTAATATTCAAATATTAGATTAATATATAAATATCTTTTTAAAATTATCGAAAGCCGCGTTATATCTTGTTTTCAACTCATAGCAATAAAACATGGCGTTTAAAAATGAGATATAATATATAAAAATTATAGCTTTTTGGAGTCCAAGATTTATCTTGGACAATATTTTTGCCAATTCTGTCGCCGCCGCCACCAGTGACGCACACCAGTAATCATAAAAACATGCTCATCACCGGGATATAAAGCAAGCCTATCCACTTCGCGTTTTTTTAAAGCCTTGAATAAAGGCATAAACCAGACTTCTTCTAACTGATTTAACCACTCCCTCCACTCCACACCTCGTGGTGCTGATAATGTGAGCAAATGTTCGCCGGGTGTGAGCTGATCTAACCACTCTGCCCCAGTCGCCAATACATTTGAATGAGGGCAATTGCTTAAACGCGCTAAACCTTGGACTAAAGGATCATCACTCCAAACCTGTGCCCAACGCGACGGTGACGCTGGCTCAGGTAGCTGCCCCAATCCCCAAAACCAAAGGCTATTAATGGGTAACTCACCACGCGCCTCTCTATTAATATTAACTTGACTTTGATGCAATAGCATTTGCACCTCATTCAGTCTCCGTCGCCACAGCATTTTATCATCACCGTCGGGCAGATAGCTTTGAATGTCTTTGCCAAACACTTCCTCTACAGGGTAAGTTATCAGCTTAGGCAATTCGGGCAAAGAAACATACCAGCGCGTGGGAATAGGCGCGGAAAATTGTAAGCCCTCTTCTGCATAAAAGCGATTTATTTCATTAATAAAATTATTAGCATCGGCTGCTGTGACAGTGGTATCAAATAAAAACACATGCTTACGATCAGCCCGTAAATAAACTGGATCAGCACGTAACCAGATTTTATCACCACTATCGTTAGCATCAACTAAGCGCGTCAAAGGTGCTATTGGCAACGGTTTTTTATTAAGCTGTGGTAAGCCAAACAAGGCAAATAGGCTAGACATCCAGCTTGGATACGCCCAATCTTCTATATAGGCACTGGATAATAATCTTTCTAAATAATATAGGCGCAGATCGGGGGTAATCTGGGGATGCTCAGAGAATAAGTCAGGGATTAAAATGTGTAAAACAGAGTCTGATTGACGCGACATGAAAATGTCCTTCTTGAACTTGATTGTGAAAATTTATTAATTAGGCAGGCGAATGGTTAAACTAATGTATTTTGGAGTCCAAAGCGGCAGCGTAAGGACGTGGGTTTCCAAAGCTAAAGCTTTGGACTCCAAAATCTCCGATGATTCAGTACTTAAACAGGAGTGCAAGGCGTACCTTGCACTTAATTTTCACGCTTTCGGCAACGTCACCCCGGTTTGCCCCTGATATTTTCCACCCCGATCTTTATAAGAAATTTCACAAACCTCATCAGCGCCCAAAAACAAAACTTGGGCAACGCCCTCATTAGCATAAATTTTGGCTGGTAGGGGGGTTGTATTGGAAAATTCTAGAGTAATATGCCCTTGCCACTCAGGTTCAAGCGGCGTCACATTGACAACAATGCCCATCCTTGCGTAAGTACTTTTACCAGAGACAATCGCCAAAATATCGCGTGGAATACGAAAATATTCAACAGTACGCGCCAAAGCAAAAGAATTAGGCGGGATAATGCAAACATCAGAGACGACATCTACAAAACTGTCTGCATCAAAACTTTTGGGATCAACAATCGTAGAATTAAGATTAGTAAACAACTTAAATTCATTAGCACAGCGGACATCATAACCATAACTTGAGGTGCCATAAGAAATCACCCGTCCGTTTGCGTTTTCCTTAACTTGCTGTGGCTCAAAGGGCTCAATCAAATCTTGGGATTCCGCCATACGGCGGATCCATTTGTCAGACTTTATACTCAATTATTCATCACCTTAATACTCGGGAACTTAGTCGTATAATCCTTCGCCTGCAAGGACAATTTAGCCCCGACACGGCGAGCAATTTCCCGATAGATTTGTGCGATACGCCCATCAGGCTCTGCCACCACACAGGGATGACCTTCATCGGTATTTTTACGAATACTCATATCTAAAGGCAAAGCACCGAGAAAATCGACATCCGACTCCTCCGCCATGCGTAATCCGCCTCCTTGTCCAAAAATATGCTCTTCGTGACCGCATTTACTACAAATATGAATACTCATATTTTCTACAACACCCAGGATCGGCACATTGACTTTTTCAAACATTTTTAAGCCTTTACGTGCATCCAACAGGGCAATGTCTTGAGGCGTAGTAATGATCACAGCACCGCTGACCGGTATTTTTTGGGCTAAAGTCAGTTGAGTATCGCCAGTGCCGGGGGGCAGATCGACAATCAGATAATCAAGATTATCCCAGAGAGTATCTTTCAACAACTGCTCTAAAGCTTGTGTTACCATAGGACCACGCCAAATCATCGGCGTATCTTCTTCTATTAAAAAGCCGATGGACATAGCCTGTATATCATAATTTCTGATCGGCTCAAGAGATTTGCCATCTTTGGATTCCGGCTTTTGATTAACGCCGAGCATACGAGGTTGACTGGGACCATACATGTCCGCATCGAGTATTCCAACATTAGCACCTTCGGCAGAGAGGGCTAAAGCCAGATTGACAGCCGTGGTCGACTTACCAACACCACCTTTACCAGAGGCAACAGCAATAATGTTTTTAACCCCTTTAATCGGATTAACACCTTTTTGTGTGGCATGAGCGACAATTTTAGGGTTGATCTTAATATTAACCGTCTCCACGCCATCTAATGCCCCAACCTTGGCTTTGAGTTGAGACGTGACAGTCTCATTATAGCCCTTGGTTGGATAACCAAAAGTCAGATCAATTGTGACCGTTTTATCATCAATCTGAATATTTTTGACAACTTTGGCAGATAGCAAGTCTTTTTGTAAATAGGGATCTATATACTCTTTGAGGGCAGATTCAATCTGGGACTGTTCAGCCATTATTATTAATCTCCATTGATAATTAAAGTCTCTCTAACGAGATGCGCTATAAGTAGATAGGGGCGCGTCTATAGAAATCAATGAATGGACACACTGCTCTTGTCTTGATCCTCCATCAAATAAATCGCTAGTTTCACAAAATCACCCTCAGTCAAAATACCGACCAATTGTGAGCCACTAAAAATCGGCAAACAGCCATGTTTTTGCTTTAACATAGATTGCGCCGCTTCAAGTAAAGTGGCCTCTGTCTGTGCCACGACAACATCACTCACCATAACTTCACTAATTGGAATGCTTGCATCAAGTTCTTCACGCTCTGCCGTATCAATCTCAGCTAAGGCAGAGACAGAGATCGCCAATAGATCACGCTTAGTTAATAAGCCTACAAATTTTCCCTGTTCATTAACGACTGGAATATGCCGTATCTGTTTTGATAGCATTAATTGACGCGCTTGATGTATCGTATCACTGGGTTTGAGCGTGTATAATTTATGGCTCATCAAATCTTTGACTGTTGTCATTGTCAACTCACCTCTCTTTTTAATTTATTACCAGACCAGCAGAGTTTTGGCAAGCGTGCAGGTCTGAGTATATACTATTGATTACAATGAATACTATTGCCAATATTGCACAAACACTTTGGGCACCGGCTACGCACTTACATACCGAGGGCCTATCTTATCATGCTTATCTAACCGACTTGACTTGGTTGCTGTTATTAAAAACAGCCCCCGCGATAGGCAACAGTGTGCCAGTTCACTTGAGTTGGGAAACCTTGAACCACAAACCCGCTAAAGAACAATATGATTATTATCAAGAAGTTATAAAGGAAATGGGAGAAGTCAGTGATCCCCATATTGCTGGGATATATGCCCACGCTCGCTCATCTTTTAAAAATTCTGAACAATTAACACAAGTGATTAGCAGACTTGCTGCTATTGATAATGTACCCACCGAAAATTTAGGAGAAATTTACGAAACGCTATTAGATATGTGTGCTTATCAGAATTCAAACCGTTTGCACATTGCGCCGCGTTCATTAGTTGATCTCATGGTCATTTTAATCCAACCGCAACCGAATGAATTGATTCAAGATCCGCTGGCAGGCACAGCCAGTTTTGTGGTTGCTGCCGACGAATATATTAAAGTCATGAGTGATGAATTACCAAAGACAAAAATCACAAAAATGATAAACAGACAAAATTTTATTGCTATAGAACCGGACTTAGCGCGGCAACGTTTAGCATTGATGAATTGTTTATTACACGATATCGATCATCCCCAACATGTACCAGTGCGCTGGGGAGATAGTTTATTATCAAACTTAGCAGTGTGGCCATCTGCCGATGTGATATTGAGTATGCTCGTTTTCGCCAGTGATCCAACTGATGAATTGAGTAAATATGATACCACTCTCGCTTTGTTACAACACATTACCCAAATACTGAAACCGGGCGGACGAGCGGCGGTTGTATTACCAGATAAAATATTGAAGGCGGGGGGACCAGCACAAGAAGTACGCAGCGAATTGCTTGATACTTGCGTACTGCATACAGTGCTACGCTTACCGCACGGTATTTTTTACCCACACACTGTATCGGCACATATACTTTTTTTCAGAAAAGGCAAAACGGCTTCAGAGAAGACACAAACCGTTTGGTTTTATGATTTACGAACTCACTGTCCTATTTTTGGACAATATCTACATTTAACGCGAGAACATCTTATGTCATTTGAAAAAACTTATGGTGATGATCCCTTAGGAGAGAATCCTCGTAGTGAGGGTAAAAATTGGCGTTGTTTTAGTCGTGAAAGTTTGGCAGAACAGGGAGATATATTGGACAACTTAGAGGATGAGGGTATGCTCACTGAGAAAATTTGGGATGTTTTAGATAATACGAGGGCAAATTTAGAAACATTGAAGGATATTTTAGGTAAGTAAAACCTTCTTGCACTCCAAGCAAAATATTCTGACTTGAAACGCGAATTAAAAAATCCTATTTCTTTAAGAAATAGGATTTTTAGATTACCACGTCATTTGAGGAGCAAAAAAAATAGGTTGAAATTTTCGTATGGTCTCAGTGATTTTTCTCGAATTATCACAACCAACCTCTTTTACATGGATCGTACTAACCATATACGATTGATTGAAGAAGGGGGAGATCAACTACTGTTTTTACGCCCGCGACGCTTTGGCAAAAGCCTGTTGTTGTCAATGCTGGAAAATTACTATGATGTTGCTAAAGCCGATGAATTTGAGCGCAAAATCCTACTCCAAAACATAACCAATACTTTGTGATGAAGTGGGATTTTTCTAATATCAATCCACAAGGCGAAGCGCAGCAGATAGAGCAGCGTTTAACTCGCTATGTGAACCCTTGTATTCTCTTTTAAGCGTGGTACGAAAAACCCCTTACCGCGTCTATTTATTAATTGATGAATACGACAACTTTGCCAATGAAGTCATGATGGGAAGTGGCGAAATCAATCCCAGCCGCTATAAAGCACTATTATCGGCTGAAAGTTTGCTCAAAACGCTTTTCAAAGCGGTCAAATCAGCCAGTGGCGGGCACGGTTTGGAGCGCGTTTTTATCACTGGAGTCTCTCCAGTTCTCATGCACGACATCACCAGTGCTTACAATGTGGCGAAAAACATTTATCTTGAACCCGAATTTAACGATTTGTGTGGTTTTCGAGAATCAGAACTCCTCGATGTGTTAAATAAAATCGTCAAAGAATGTGAGTTCTCCCCAGAAAGGGCTCAAGAAGCCTTAACGCTCATGAAAACATTTTATAATGGTTACCGTTTCAACGAAACAGTTAAGGAATTGATTTATAACCCAACTTACTCTATTTTTGGAGTCTTTTCAGAAAAATTGCAAATTTCCGCGCTTAATGTTGGATAGCAACTTGGCGATGGATAGGGGCAAATTGAGTTATATTTCAAAATTGCTCAATGGAGAAACCGTCATCTTTCAAGCACTGAATGAGACACCGCCTTTGACTCTCCCAGAATTAGCGAATCGCTTTGGTGTCGATGACAGTCACGACATCACTTTTATTGTTTCTTTGCTTTATTTTTTGGGCATTTTGACCTTAAATGGAGAAAGCGAAATTGGGTATTTGAATTTCAAAATTCCAAATTTAGTGGTACGAAAGCTTTATGTGGAGCGCCTGTTTGAGATGTTTCTACCGCTTGATACGGAACGCTATGAAGGTCGTCAACTTTTTTATTTGACGAGATATCTTATATCATGGACTCCGAATTGGCACTGCAACGACGCTATGCGGATTTAAGTGGCAAGCAAAACAGTTGAGTGTGGATGAACTCAAAGCGCGTGGTGGCGGTGGGGTTTGAGCGGGTGGTGTGGGAAACTGTGTCGGATTAATGTAGCAATCTAAAAATCCTATTTCTTAAAGAAATAGGATTTTTTAAATCAAAACCTATGGAGTCGCCGAATCTATGGCATCGAAATGGTAGGTACTTACACCAAAATTATCGACATCCTCTAAGAGATAGTAATAAGTGAGTCCAGATTCTACATTATCGTCTATGTAAGAATAGGAAGCACCACTACCACCGTCGGCAGAAATGAGTTGGTCATTTAGGATTATTACAGTTGAATAATCACCCGATTTCCAACCTTCGCCAGTGGCACGCCAGATTCTGAAACCAGCATTGTCAGATTCATCAGCAGTTAGCCATTCTAAAAGTATTTCAGATTCTAAGGCAGTTGCTGTGAAGTCGGTTAGGGTGACGAGAGTGGACACTGGAGTAACGATGGTCAAATCATAAAGGATCGGAGATTGTATAACGCCAGTACTGGCATTAAATTCTACAACCAATCGAATCATCGTCGCACCTGCAACATTATTGAATTCAACACCCGATTGAACTTGCTGGGGAGCACTCCAAGTCACTCCATCTACGGACGATTCTACCATGACAGTTATTGTTGAATTTCCCTGCATAAGGGCAGTCCAAGAGACAGTTGCTTTAATGAGCGAGGTATTTTGATAGACGACTGTCCAAGTACCGGATCGGGTGGTGATACTACGACTGATAATGCCGGTCATATCACTGTAGTTATAGGGACCAAAATGTCCCTCTTGAGTTAAATCTACAGCATTGGTGGCCGGATCGACCCGCATCACATTATTTGACAGAAGGTTGCTCAGCCAAATTTTTCCATCTTTTGCTGTTGCAACGCCAGTTGGAGCAGAACCGACGGGAATGGTTGCTATTAGGCTGCCATCTGCGGCATTATGACGAGTTATCGTGTTTACCGAAGATTGAGCAACCCAAATATCACCATCAAGACCGACAGTAACACCACGTCCATAGGCACCACCTGAAATGGAGACGCTGTAGACCCAGGTATTGGTTGCAGGATTTAACTTACGGAGTAGATTGTCCCCCCCCTGGCCAGAAGATGTATAAATAAAACCTTCTCGGTCAATGCTTATGCCATAAACAGCCCCATCACTTGCAGCAATATAAGTTATGCTATGGCTGCCGGCCGGATCATCAATACGGGTTAGGGAATCTTCGCCATCGTTAGAAATCCAAAGCGTACCATTACTATCAATGAGTGCACCGTAGCAACTCCTTCCAATTGAGATAGCTTTTATCAGGGCACCCGTTGTACCATTGTACAACCTCATCGTTTTTCCGCTCGATCCTCCGATCCAAACATTGTTATCGGCATCGATAGCAAGAGCACGGGGACCCAGATCAACATCAATCCGTAATAAAACCGCCTCATCAGTGCCCCATGCCAAAACTTCCGAGGATTCGATAAGGCAATTACCATTAGTATCTTGAGACGTGGTAATTGTGCCATCACCATTGGTATCAGTAGCCGTGAGAGCGATCTTAGTAGCGGTGTTTGATTGGCGGTTACCAACCCACACATCTCCATTGATATCGACGGTTGTCCGGGAGGGATTTTCAGCAGATGGAACTCCAGTAGAGGGCTCTCCAAGATCAGTACCAGGACCAGTACGATAACGCCCTAACTCACAACCCGTCTCAGTATTTATTTTTGAGACGGTGTTTTCAGCAGAATTGGCTATCCAAATAAACGGCAGTGTCGATCCTTGGATGCTCAACTGGAGCTGATTAGACGTGGTTATATATTCAACACCATCCATTACCCCCATGTCGAAATCTGCATCGCTTGTGTAGACTTTGGTCGCCGCGTAAAGAAAGCTGCTTTGGAAAATCAAAGCACTCGCTCCAATCATCGCTAGGCAAGAAAGTTTTTTCATAAGAACTCCTATTTTGGTCATATAAATATAACGGTCAACATCACAGTAGTCGGCACTAGGTGCGAACATGCGGATAGATTATAATTCAATATTTAAGGAAATGCAAAAAAAAATTATGACCAAATCAATTAAATAAAATCAATATTTTAATAAAATATGACTGGATTTGTAATATATAACTATATAATATATATTACAATTTTTTTTTCACTCTGATGGGTTGATCTCACTTTGCTCGTTTATTTAAGAAGACACCCCTACATAGCGCAACCAATCCTTATTAGCATCACCAAACACCAAAAAATACGGATTAAGAAGAGACTCTTTAGCATTATAGCGCAGCCTTTGCAACTGCATATCCGTCAAAAAACCACCCGCCTGTTCAACAACACATTGCGCCGCTGCGGTATCCCATTCAGAAGTTGGACCAAAGCGAGGATAAACATCCACCTCACCTTCTGCCACTAAACACATTTTTAATGAACTACCAAAACTCACCAACTTCACCTCAGTTTCCAGTCCATCCACAAATTTTTGCAAATATTCACCACCATGTGAACGACTGCCCGCCACCGTCAAGCGATCTTTAGGACAAGCTCGTACCCTGATAGGTGTCGGCGATTGTCCGGGTAAACGCTTAAATGCGCCCGCCCCCACGGCAGCAAAATAGAGCACACCCGTTACGGGTACATAGACCACCCCAAGAATGGGCTTTTGCTCATCAATCAGCGCAATATTAACCGTAAATTCACCATTGCGTTTAACAAAATCACGAGTACCATCAAGCGGATCCACTAGCCAATAACGTTGCCAATTCGCACGTTCAGAATAGGGAATATTGACCGATTCTTCAGATAATATCGGCCAATCGGGGGTTAATTTTTCTAAACCGCTCACGATGGTTTCATGTGCAGCCATATCAGCCTGAGTTAAAGGCGATTTATCCTCTTTTTGTACCACCTCAAAATCAGTGGCATACACATCCATGATGCGCTCTCCCGCTGCTTGTGCGATTTGGTTAACGGCATTTAATAGCTCACTTGACATTTTACTTTATCCAGTTAAAACACTAATATTTAGGAGTCCAAAATTTATTTTGGACGTGGCACAAACAAACTAACCAAAGGAAAAAAACATGTCAAACATTCAACGAGCACTCATCAGTGTCTCAGATAAAACCGGTATTATCCCCTTTGCTCAAGCTTTAAGCGAGCGAAGTATCGAAATTTTATCCACAGGCGGCACCGCTCAATTACTCGCCGATAATGGGATACCAGTCACAGAAGTCTCTGACTACACAGCCTTTCCAGAAATGATGGCGGGGCGACTCAAAACCCTGCACCCGAAAATTCATGGCGGCTTGCTAGGGCGGCGCGGAATTGATGAGGCTGTGATGAGCGAACATGATATTTATCCTATTGACTTACTTATCGTTAACTTATATCCCTTTGAACAAACCATTGCCAAACCCGACTGTGACTTAGCCACCGCCATTGAAAATATCGACATCGGTGGACCAGCCATGTTGCGTTCTGCCGCTAAAAATCATGCCGCTGTCACCGTGGTTGTTGACGCGACAGATTATGACACCGTCTTACAAGAAATGGCAGCCGGCGGAGTAACAAAAGCGACACGCTTTAGCTTAGCACAAAAAGTCTTTGCACACACCGCCCGTTATGATGGCGCAATTGCCAACTACTTGAGCCAAGGAAAAACGCTCACTTTACAATACCAAAAAGTGCAAACCATGCGCTATGGCGAAAATCCCCATCAAAAAGCCGCCTTTTATATAGAACCCGCCCCCCAAGAGAATTCTGTGGCAACAGCGACACAAATACAAGGCAAAGCCTTATCCTACAACAACGTTGCCGACACAGATGCCGCCTTAGAATGCGTCAAAACCTTTGAAGAGCCAACGTGCGTGATTGTAAAACATGCCAACCCATGCGGCGTAGCGATTGGAGAAAATATACTAACAGCCTACGAGCGAGCATTTAAAACCGATCCCACCTCCGCCTTTGGTGGCATTATCGCCTTTAACCGCAGATTGGATGCACAAACAGCAAAAGCGATTATTGATCGCCAATTTGTTGAAGTCATCATTGCGCCCAGCATCAATGAAGATGCTAAACCCATTTTAGCAACTAAAAAAAATGTGCGCGTACTGACTTGCGGCGTATGGAACTCACAGCCAAAAGAGGGCATTTCGGACTTTAAACGAATCAATGGCGGCTTATTAGTACAAGATCGTGACATAGGGGCAGTAACGGACTTAAAAATAGTCACGCAAAAACAACCCACAGAGACAGAATTACAAGACTTATTATTTGCTTGGAAAGTTGCCAAATTTGTCAAATCCAACGCCATCGTTTACTGCAAAGATGGCATGACAATTGGCGTGGGCGCGGGACAAATGAGCCGCGTTTACAGTGCCAAAATTGCCGCCATTAAGGCAGCCGACGAAAATTTAGCAGTGAAAGGTGCCGTCATGGCATCCGATGCCTTTTTCCCGTTTAGAGATGGGATAGATGCAGCGGCAGAAGTGGGGATTAATGCCGTGATTCAGCCGGGCGGCTCTATGCGCGATAAAGAAGTCATAGCGGCGGCGGATGAACATGGTATCGCGATGGTGTTCACAGGGATGCGCCATTTTAGACATTGATAACTGACTGGCAAGGTTAATGCCATCGCCTAACAGGGGCAACCATAAAGGATTGCCCCTACGAAACGACATATTATGTAGGGGCAATCCCTTGTGGTTGCCCTTAATTTAATTAATGGCATTGATTTAGGTTATCGGTTTATGAAAGCGGACAGATTCCATACCATCCAACAAATTCTTAACCTCAAGCCCCAGAGCAGTATTACTCACAAGTTTTTTTTGTTTTACAGGAGGAAAACCTAATGGAACAGACAATAAAAATTAATCCTAGTGGCAGTCTGACTCTTCCTAAAGAGTATCTCAAAATACTGGGTATTTTCGCAGGTGAGAAAGAAGTCAGGCTACAGTCGAAAGGTAGTCAAGTCGTCATGTTCTCAGCGCAGAAAACGGTGGAAACGGCCCCCAAACTTTCACCGCAGGAGGCCGTGAAAAACGCCCAAGCCATAGTCCGGCAATATATACCAGCGGGGCGTAGTTTAGCTGATGAATTAATTGCTGAAAGACGATGGGAGGCTGCTAATGAGTGAAATTCTTTTGGATGCGTCGGCACTTCTTGCCCTTGTACAAAATGAAACGGGCGCAGAGCATGTAACAGCAGAGATAAATCATGCTGCCATTTCTACCATTAACCTTGCTGAGGTTGTCACCAAACTTTTTGAGGGTGGTATGTCAAAAGAAGCGATTCAGAAAACTTTAACACCGTTGAATTTGACTATCGTGCCATTTGATGAAGAGATGGCTTGTGAAGCAGGGCGTTTGCGGCTATTAACACGGGAAATAGGACTCTCACTCGGAGATAGGGCTTGCCTCGCAACTGCACGGCTACGTAAAATACCGGTACTCACGGCTGATCGCGTCTGGCTAAAAGCCAACATAGGGGTTGACATTAGGTGTATTCGTTGAATCGTTTCGTGGTGGGCATCTGTTCAACCTGATTTTGGCTCGAAAAGAGAAATCCGATTTTTTTAAAAATCGGATTTCTATCGAAGTATATGTAGGGCTCCTTAAGCGATAGCGACTCCACCGATATTTAAATAACTTTTAACATTTTGGCTCAAAAAGAGAAATCCGATTTTTTAAAAAAATCGGATTTCTATCTTTGGCCAGTTGGCAACCCCATCCAACACAAAAAACTTATTTAAGCAACAACTGTTGCAACCGCCTATCACAAAGCATTTGTAGCGGTGCTGGCCAACAACCGCTTTCCTTAAGCATCCATTCAATCTCTTCTGGAGAAAACGGAGAATGCGCCAACAATTCTCTCGCTTCATTTTCAGTCAATGCATCAAGATGCAAGCTATGACCAAACAGGCTGAAAAATGCTTTATCATGTTCCAGTTTTTCTGGCGGCTCCAAGCTGGTCACAACAAAACTCAATTTGCCACAATTTCCTAATGAACACATATTTCTCCAAAACGCTGTCTCCAAAGCAGCAAGTCCGATATTATCCATCAATATCACCGCTGGCTGGGAGAGTTGTCGTTTAACGAGGTTTGAAAAAACCGCCAGTGAGCAAGCCGATGGCACTTCTAATTTCAGTTGTTGTAAAACCTCTTTCACCAAGCTTTCTGGTTGAGACATGTTGATATCTTGGAAATCGACTAATGCGAATTGAAAATGGCGTGGAGGCCAAGCTTTGGGTTGCTCTGGACGTAGATAGTTTACTTGAGTAATCTTGTTGAGATAATTCAGGAGTGACGTTTTACCACTACGTTTGGAGCCGACGATAATTATGGACTCCGGCACCGCTTTATCCCACGCCCAGTAAATTTGTCGTAGCAGATTTTCCCTGCCAAAGAATTGATAGGGCTGGGTATGCCGACTACTGGTACGGGTGGCTGTGGCGGCTCATATTTCTCCGGTAAATGTCCAGCGGCTCTTATAAATTTTAGCCGTTGTTTGGGAGTGAGTTCCAATATGTCGGCACATTTCAGAGGAAAAAGTTTTCGCGCGCGAAAACTTTTTCCTCTGAAGGAGTTTTTGACGCGAGCAAGGCTGCTCAACTTTTCCAGTTCGCCAATTATAGACCGTCATTTTGCTCACTTGAATTTTTTCAGCCAAAGCCTCATCCGTAAATCCAAGTGTTTTCTTATATTCATCAAGGAGTTTCGCAAATTGATTCATTACAAATCTAATTTAATGTTTTTATTAATTGTTTTTATTGAACAAATTAAATTTTATTGGATTTTATTCAATTTTGATATTTTTATATCAAGATTTTATGCTTTTTTATCCGTGATTTTATTGAGTTTTATAAAAAAATACTCTACAATACCCACTCTCAATATAGACATCCTATTTTGAACCAAGCCTATTTAACATCATCAAGATAAATTATGAAATTGTACCTGATTTTTTTTATAACAGTTATTGGATTTTCAGCACTAAATATTGTTTTTGCTGACAACAATCCAACTTTTCAGGACGGAATACTTATACTTCCTTCTGTAGATTCACCAGAGAAAGCTGGTGCGTATCAAAATGTCAGGTTTAAATTGACAGAAAACAATGAATGGGAATTATTGGATTTCGTAATAATAAAGGAATTACAATATATAGATAAAGTCGAGATAATCAAAACGGACTCTTTTCCTATCCAAGTATTTTTGAAAGTAGCAGGTAATATAGACGGTTGCAGTAAGATTGGACAAATTAGTTACAAATTATTGGAGAAGAGATTTGATGTTTGGATATACTCAATTGTGGACGAAAAATTTTCTACTGGTGATATCGTCCTTTGTGCAGCAGGCTTTATTCCTTTCACTACTATAATTCCCTTACCTGTTTATTCTTTAAAGAAAGGGGACTATGAATATAGTGTTAATGGTCATTATATGGGCACATTTAACCTAGCTGAAGATAATAAGCTTTAGAAAATCATTTTCAGGAGATGGCATTGACGCTAGCAATGCCTGAGGATAAACAACAGCAGCACCTGTATCAGTCGGCTAACCATGTTAGCAACCCTGCTACATCATTGAAAAGTATAAACCAAAATAAAATTAGCCCACCAAAATACAATCCAATCTCTTGCCATCCAATAGACTTTTTCCATAATCTTATTCCTGTTAATATAATGACAATTGGCGTAGTGCTTGCTCCCCAACTCATGAATAACATTGTTGGAATATACAAGATGCTAATTGCCCCAGCCTGACTTGGAGCAGGATGCCCATACCAAGGAAAATGACCAAATTGAACTGTGACAGTTACTACGAAAATACCTAATAAGATCAAGAAAATCATAGAGGAACAATATATGAACACGAAAATGATTCGTAAAAAATTAGATGACCAAGTCTTCGTTATTGGTCGTAAAATATCTTCAATTTGGTCCATTTCTTTATTTTTGTTCATTATTTACTCCCCTTAATCAAAAGCAGTGAAACCATTAAAAAAATTTTTAACACATTATTTTTGCAAAAGCAAGCTGTGTCCCTCAAAAACACGCGAGCCTTGATTTTATTAGTTGTACTCATCAAAATCTTAAACGGCACGAGATTGCAAGGTGCGACGATGGAGAGAAATTTAATATTTCGTCAAGCAAATTTTTAAAAATAGTTGACATTGGATTGGGATGTGGTGTATTTTAAGCATCTCTCTTCAAAGAGAACATCAATATAAATATGGGCAGAGGCGGGTATTAATACTATGTTAATAGAATTTTCGGTTTCCAATTACCGTTCAATTTCCGATGAACAGATTTTAAGTTTAGTACCTTCAAAACAACAAGAGTACTTAAATAATATTATTGAAAAGGGTACCTATAAAGCATTGAATGCGATTGGAATTTATGGAAATAATGCCAGTGGTAAAAGCAATGTACTTAATGCCATTGAATTATTAGAAAAACTACTCTATTTATCGGCACGTTCAAATTCAACAACGAAACTGCCCTATCAACCCTTCTTATTACGAAAAGGATATGAACTAAAACCAACCAAATTAGAAATCACCTTTATTTTTGATGAAAACCGTTATCGTTTTGGACTTGAATATAATAAAAATGAGATCGTTAGAGAATGGTTCTATTGCTGGGAAATGATGTTATTTGAACGAGAAAGTAATATCATTGAAGTATCTTCAGAGTATAAAGGTTCTCAAGAATTAATTAATGCTGCTATTGAAGCGACAAGAGATAATTCCTTATTTATTTCAACCTGTGATATGTTAAATGTCGCTGGTGCCAAATCAATTTTTAAATGGTTTGACAAACTGGTTTCCATTAATGGTATAGAAACTCAGCGTGAAGAAATGACAACGGTTCACTTGTGGGATCATGCAGAATATAGAAAAAAAATTAAAGAATATCTAATGCTACTTAATTTAGATCTTCAGAATTTAGACATTTTAGTTGAAGATATTGATGCGCGACGACTGGGCAACATAGATAAAAATCCGAGCAACAAACTCATCAAAGAATTTGTTCAAGGATTTAAAACGATTACCGTTCATCAAACCTATAATGAACAAGGCAACCCAACGACTCAATTGATGCGTTGGGATTTAGATGAACATGAATCAGAAGGTACAAAAAAAGCACTTCATTTAAGTGGTCCTATCATTAAAACTTTGAGCGAAGGAGGTGTTTTGGTTATTGATGAAATTGAAGCTAAAATGCATCCGATGATGACAATTAATTCGATCAATTTATTTTTAAATAAAGCCACCAATCCGTATGGGGCACAAATTATTTTTGCCACTCACGATACAAATTTACTGACTTATTGCCCACTTAGGAGGGATCAAATAAATTTTGTCGAAAAGAATAATTGGCAAGCGACTGAGATTTATGCGCTTTCTGATTTGAAATATTTTGATGAAACGTCCGAACGTTCTGACATAAATAAAGAAAAAAGCTATTTTGAAGGTAGATATGGCGCTATACCTGCTCTTGGTTCTTTTATTTCCAAATTGGAGAAATGGTATGGCTAAAAAGGGGAAACTAAAGCAACATCATCAAAAAGGCGAAAGCAAAAGACCTTTCAGACTCAAGAAATATGCTCAGTTTTTTCTAATTGTTTGTGAAGACGAAAAAACGGAACCTGGCTATTTTAAGCAATTTCAAAAGAAGTTTCCAGAAAAAACTATGTATATAAGAACAGTTGGAACGGGACGGGATCCTAAAGGTGTTATTGAGCAAGCTATAGAGAAAAGAGAAGAATTTAAATTAGAATTAGAATACCACAAAGAAATTGATTTCGTTTGGGCTGTTTTTGATAAAGACGACGCTGATGAAAATGAAACCAAAATTAATAGATTTAATGATGCTTTTAAGATCGCAGAACGGGAAAATATTCAAATTGCATACAGTAACGAAGCGTTTGAATTATGGTTGTTACTTCATATAAGCTATATTGAAGAAAGTAAACCGTTGTCTCGTAGCGAGATTTACGCTAAATTGCAAAGTCAAATCAGAAAGTCGGCTAAGAAATACAATGACTATGAATATGATCATTATAAAGCTAATAAGATTGTAGAAATAATCAATGAAATTGGCAATGAAGAACAGGCCATACAAAAAGCAAGCAAATTACTTGATTACCACAAAAATAAAGAACCAATTGAAGCCAACCCAAGTACAAAAATTCATATTCTTGTGAAAGAATTACGAGATTGGATAAAATTTTACAATAATTGAATGCTAATTGGACTGGTAGGGACAATCCTTGTGCTTGCCCGGGAAAAGGCTGAAAAGTCCTACCTATTCTTACTTGATGGCATTGACGCTAGCAATGCCTGAGGATAAACAACAGCTGCGGCTGTATCAGTCGCCTAACCATGTCATCAACCCTGCGACATCATTGAAAAGTATAAACAAAAATAAAATTAGCCCACCAAAATATAATCCAATCTCTTGCCATCCAATAGACTTTTTCCATAATCTTATTCCTGTTAATATAATGACAATTGGCGTAGTGTTTACCCCCCAAACCATGAATAACATTATTGGAGTATGCAAGATGCTAATTGCCCCAGCATATTTTGGGTCTGGATGTCCATACCAAGGAAAATGACCAAATTGAAGTGTGACAGTTACTACGAAAATGCATAATAATATCAAGAAAATCCAATGAGAACAATATATGAACACGAAAAGGATTCGTAAATAATTAGATGACCAACTCTTCGTTATTGGTCGTAAAATATCTTCAATTTGCTCCATTTCTTTAATTTTGTTCATTATTTACTCAACTTTGATTAAACGTAATGTAGGGTGCGTCCTACGCACCTTTTTCGCGTCAGGGTGCGTAGGACGCACCCTACAACACCCATCAATTTAACATTGACAGAGTACTAGTCATCTAAAAATCCTATTTTTTCAAAAAATAGGATTTTTTAAATCGCGTTTCAATTCAGAATTGGTATGAGATTTGTTGGGACAAGTCTAATGTTGAAACAATCTCGAATAAACACCCACAGATCGTTGCAATGCAAAATCAATCGGCTTATGAAAGCGGACAGATTCCATATCCATGCCATCCAACAAATTCTTAACCTCAAGCCCCAGATCAGTACTACCTTCCATTTTCAGGCGGCGTTGGAAGAACAAAGTATCGGAATCTTCCTGGCGGCTGGCTAGCAGCAGGAAATCGTACAAATGCCCACGCAAGTTCAAATCATCTTGCCCTTGCCAAGGGCGAGCAACGAGTCGCTCATGCTCCAAACTGAGCGCAAAGCGCAATTTCAAATCAATGACTTCTACCGACACGCTTTGCCCATCCAAAAAATCCAATTCGCCTTCTTGCAAGGCACTTTCCAGCAACAAATTGAGCAACTTGCTTATCGCAGTCGCATGAAACTTTTCCGGCAACAAGGTAACAGGTGCCGCCAGCAATGACACAGGCAGTGATGGCAATGTGGGGATTTTGGGGTAAATTAGAGAGTTTATCATGCTTATTCCTAGTTGGAGTATTTTCCCATACCGCGACGCGGAGCGTCGATGCATGCATGATCTCCGCTCCGCTTCGTTACTTCGTTTCCTTTGCCTCGCGCACTCTCTTATACACAAGTCCATTTACGAGGTTTTGTAGGGTGCGTCCTACGCACCCTGACGCTCAATGCGGTGCGTAGGACGCACCCTACAAATATCCTTTTATTTAAAGTACTTGGATACTTATGTATAAGTGAGTGCGCTTCGCTAAGGGAACGAGGATAAATTTATCTTTTAAATCATTAGAATCACAGTTCAGAGCACATTAAGCTATCCTCTCAGCAGAGACAAACTAGAACTTGGCCCCACAATCAATAATCCATCTGACTGAAAATGTCTCCAATCTTCAACATCATAAGTGTATATCTTGGTGAGACCAGCCGAGAGTGCGAGGGCCGCATGTCTGGCATCGTGTATCCGACGAGCAGTTAAACCATGTAAATAGCCTCTTTCCACCCCTTTGACACATAACCATCTAAAGTGGGTAAAGGTTTCAGTTTAGGTTGAATGAGAACTTCTAAACCATTCGTCAGTTGCACTGTTAAAATCTGCTGATAACGCAAAACAGATTCAAAAATGTCTTCTAACGGTTGTTGTTTCAATTCTTTAAAAGTTAATGTTGTTTGCACTGACATCCCTCATACTCCCTTGATATTCATAATTAAACAGCGTAATCTAGCCGACAATACTATCCCATGTTGTCATCCTTTCATGTTGCAGTTTGCTGTGCGTCGAGTACTTAGCTTTGAACCATGCCCGCCTCACCATGCCAATAGCCATTACATAAGCCGGACAATGCCCAACGTTTGCTTTGCTCACGAAAAGTGCTGCTTTCCGCCTGATGATTCACTACAGCATCAAAAGCCTCAATAATCTTAACCGTAAAATGAGATTGCGGGCTAATGCGTAGCACATCAACATTGAGCCGTTTCAACGATTTGATCTCATCCAACAAATTGCAAGTCATCGCGGACTGAGTCTGAATGCCGTTTAAACACAAAAAATCATCCGCCTCGCGGGTACGCAAACGCAAGCCGTCGGGATAATCTAAGCAGCGGTATTGGCAATCATCCTTGGGCAGATTGTGCGCCCTCGCCGTAAAACAGCGGGCTGAATACGCCAATGGCAAGCGTCCCCAGACAAACACTTCAGTTTCCATACCCGATGGGCGCTCTTTTTGCAAATCCTCAAGCACCGTTTTGGAAAGCTCTACGGGCAGTGTCCAACGTTTCAAGCCTTGCTTTGCCAAAAATTGCAAAGTGCGATGATTATAAATATTCACTGAAGGTCCACTGACAAAAGCCCGTTTCGCCTGCGAAAGCAGCTCAACCGCTCCCAGATCGTTGGCCTCAATGGTAAAACCTTCCGTCTTGCACAAACGGCTCAATGCTTTTAGCTCTGAACTGGCTTCGAGCAGGGTCATGCTAGACAAGACAACTTCTTTTCCTTGTGACCGCAATTGTTCTGCCAGTTCCAGCCAATCTTCATAATTCATCGTGCGGCGTTTTGAGCAAACCGTTTCACCGAGATAAACAATATCCACCGGCGTTTCCGCGATTTGCTGGTAAAAATCCTGTATTTGTTCCTTGGGCCAATAATATAACAACGGACCAAGTGCCATTTTTGGGACAAGTTTTGCTTGCATTCTTACTATTCTCTTGTTTATTGCCAAGGGCGATGATAAGCCCCCAACGTCGTTTGTGCGCCTTCCGAGACCTTTTCCAACTCAGCCAACCAGGCCGGCTGTGCTTGGAAAGTATCTGGATTGGAATGGCAGCTATCAATCGCCGCCCGCAGCACACGGGTCACTTGGGCAACATAAGCAGGGCTCCGTTGCCGTCCCTCGACTTTCAATGCAGCAATACCCATTTTTTGCAAATCGGGCAAAATTGACAAGCTATTAAGACTCGTCGGCTCCTCGATAGCGTAAAAAGTGTTGCCATTAACCTGAAAACGACCTTTACACAGCGTGGGATAACCCGCGTTTTCTCCCGCCTCGTAACGATCAATCAGCACACCATTCAAGCGCGTTTCCAGCGAACCGTCCGGTTTTTCTTGCCAGCGGACGGCATTACCGGGCGAACAAGCCCCATAATTATTGGGCGATTGCCCCGTTGTATATGATGACAACAAGCAACGTCCTTCGACCATCACGCACAAGCTGCCAAAGCCGAAGACTTCCAGCGGAATAGGACTCTCTTCCGCCAGTTGTCGAACTTGCTTGATTGAAAGCACACGCGGCAAAACCGCTCGGCGGATATTAAAATGCCGATGATAAAAAGACAAGGCTGCTTGATTTGTCGCCGAAGCTTGCACGGACAAATGCAAATTCAAATCGGGATACCGTTCAGAGGCGTAATCCATCACCCCGATGTCAGCCAGTATCAGAGCATTCACCCCAAGCCCAGCCGCCCTGTCCACCGCCTCTTGCCAACGCTTGAAGGTGCTAGTTTGGGCATAAGTATTAATTGCCACAAAAACCTTGACCCCACGCTCTCTGGCATATTGCAGCGCACTGCCAGCACGTTTATCATTAAAATTCAGCCCCGCGAAATGGCGAGCGTTGGTGTCATCTTTAAAGCCGATATAAACCGCATCCGCCCCGTTATCGACAGCCGCTTTCAGGGAAGGAAGGTTTCCAGCCGGGCAAACGAGTTCCATCATAAAATGTTCCTAGTGTTATTTTCTCGTTCCCACGCGGAGCAAAAATGCCATTAAGTATCGCGAAAAATCCATACCTGTAGGGTGGATTAAGCGGAGCGTATCCACCTGATTAATTTATAAGTTTTGGTGGATACGCTATCGCTTAATCCACCCTACAGACCGTCTTAACTTAATGGCATCGACGCTCTGCGTCGAATTATCACGTCTCAGATTGTTTAAAAGTTTGATCAAACAAACCCGCTTCTTGTCGCGCCCCTTCTAGCAGAGCCACTCGCGCCTCTAAGGCTTCCAAACGACTACGAGTCCGTTCCAGCACAGCAGTTTGCACCTCAAATTCTTCTCGTGTCACCAAATTCATTTTACGTAAACCAGAATCTAAGGCAACCCGTAAATTTTTTTCTAAATCTTGGTGCATAGTTAATAAGCTCTTAGGCAGCACATCTGTGATTGAATTGAAAAAAGTATCAAAATTAGGCATTGCTTGGCTCATGATTTAAAATCTCCCGTCTCAGAATATTCATAATATTCTACACCGATTTTAATCAACTCGCGCCCATTTTTCTTGCGCCAACGGTTTGTCTCACGCAGCGAATGGACACAACCACAATATCCTTGTTGATAAAAACGCTCATTTTTAGCAATGTCTATCATACGTTGCGAGCCACCTTTTTTGCGCCAATTATAGGTCCAATACATTAAATCAGGATAAGACTCAGCGGCGCGTATGCCACAATCATTGACTTGTTGGAAATTTTTCCAACGAGAAATACCGAGTGAACTGGTAAAAACTTTAAAGCCATTTTCGTGTGCATACAAAGCCGAGCGCTCTAAACGCATATCAAAACACGCCGTACACCGAATCCCCCGCTCTGGCTCAAATTCCATACCTTTTGTACGCGCAAACCAATTATCCGAATCGTAATCGGCATCAACAAAGGGCACCTGATATTTTTCAGCAAAGCGTTTATTTTCCTCTTTGCGGATTTCGTATTCGTCTCGCGGATGAATATTGGGATTATAAAAAAAAACAGTGTAATCAATGCCAGAGGCTAATAATGCCTCCATAATTTCCCCAGTGCAAGGGGCACAACAGGAATGCAATAAAACACGATTTTCGCCGTTGGGTGGCGGAATGATGGATCGTTCAGACATAAGTTATTTCCCTGCCATAAATAGATTATTGCAATTGATTATCATTTTTAATAGAATATCAAACTTTAATTATAACTCCTCACTATACAGGTCATTTCAATTATGAAAGCAAAAACAGTTTTAATTTTACTGGCAGCCGCCTCAAACGCAGTGACAGCCGGCGATGTGAATTGGTCAACGTCCAGTATGACCCCTGTTGATGAGACCACTATTAGTCTCTATGACTTGGAATATGCCCCGACACCTGACGTGTCGTATAACGTCAATTTCATCTTTAATGAGGCAACGCTAAGCTTTGAACCCGATTTAGCATCGCTGATGCTGGTTGATAAGACCAAATATGCCACAGCTAATTTGGTACGAGGTGGACTTCTATACGACAAATGGTGGAAAATCAACGGCGAGCCTGAGCCAACCGAGACATACGCTTGGTATCCGGCGGGCAGCCAGACTGGCTCAACAACTTGGCGTTGCAAAGAATGTCATGGTTGGGACTACAAAGGCAATGAAGGGGCTTATGAGACTGGTAGTAGTCACTACACCGGTATCAAGGGGCTTTATTATGTCAAAAACAAAGCTGTGGGAGAGATTTATAACGCCATTGTCAAAAAGAATATGCCATTGTCCGAACAGGATATTTGGGATCTGACTAAGTTCCTGAAAGAAGGCTTGGTTGACATGAACAAGTACATCGTTTTTTCAGGAGCAGCGAGTAAATCGGCCACCGGTGATGCCGATAATGGACAGACTTTATATGAAGGCGTGGGTGGATGCGAAAGCTGTCATGGCGCCGATGGTAACAAGATTTCAAAACTTTTTGTCGGTGCTGCTGCTAATGGCAATCCTTGGGAAGTTTTGCATAAGATTCGCTTTGGGTATCCGGGGACATCAATGTCATCTGCGGTGGAGAAAGGTTTGTCTCTTCAGAAGCAGTTGGATATTTTAAGTTATGCACAAACATTGCCTCAAGAATAAGTAGGCAATAAATCGCAAGGCTCGTAAGTAGCGAACCATGATACGAAGTCAGCGAAGCTAATTTTAATGTATTTTGGAGTCCAAAGCTTTAGCTTTGGGCGTTTTGGACTCCAAAATCTCCGATGTATCATGGTTCAGTACAGGCGATTTATCGTCTACTTATTTAATTTAAGGAGAACAACATGAAAAAAGAACGCGGTATTCACGAACTCTATGCCGAAGACTCTGAAAAAGCCGATTGGCTAGTCTGGGGCAGAAAAACCGATCCCATGACACGGAGAGGATTTATCAAAAAAAGCGGATTATTGGCAATGGGTACAGTCTTAGGTGCCAGTATTCCCTTTGCTGAGAATTTTCCTGGGGGCTTAATTCCAGCCGCGCTGGCTCAGGATGACGATCCCTTTGAAATCCCCGGCAAAGACGGTCTCATTATTCTCAATGACAAACCGATTAATGCTGAAACACCCCCACACTTATTAGATGATGACATCACACCAGCTAACCGATTTTTTATCCGCAACAACGGCATTCCCCCCGAGACTATCGATCTCACGACATGGACATTAGAAATTACTGGAGAGTCTTGTAAAAAAACGACAAAGTTTACCTTGGAAGAATTGAAGCAGAATTTTGAACATCATACCTATCAACTTCAACTCGAATGTGGGGGCAATGGCAGAAGTGAATTCAATCCGCCTGCCAAAGGTAATCAATGGTCAGTTGGTGCCATAGGTTGTGCCCAATGGACAGGTGTTAGGCTTAAAGATGTACTGACCCAGTGTGGTATTAAGGAAGATGCTGTTTATATTGCCTATTATGGGGCTGATACTCATTTAAGTGGCGATCCGAATCAAGTGCCTATTTCTCGGGGCGTGCCTATAAGTAAGGCACTAGAAGATGAGACCCTGATCGCATGGGCGATGAATGGCGAAGACATTCCTCTTCAGAATGGTTATCCTTTGAGACTCGTTTGCGGCGGATGGCCAGCTTCAACTTCTGGTAAATGGATCAACCGGATCGTGATTAGAAATCAAATCCACGATGGGCCTAAAATGGGTGGACAATCTTACCGTGTACCCTGTAATCCAGTCGCCTCCGGCACTAAAGTCCCCGATGAGGATATGTGTATTATTGAGTCGATGCCGGTGAAGTCAATCATTACTTTTCCAAAATCAGGCATCACACATGAATTGGGAAAATCCTTAGCCGTGAGAGGACATGCTTGGGCGGGGGATTTTGAAGTCAGTGCGCTTTATGTTTCCAACGATTTCGGCAAGACTTGGCACAAAGCCGATCTTAATCCCCCCGTCAATCGCTTAGCTTGGCAGCGGTGGCATGCGACGCTTGATTTTCCTAAAATAGGCTATTATGAAGTGTGGGCTTTAGCGGCAGATAGCCAAGGCCATTTACAACCTATGGTTTTACCGGGTTGGAATCCAAAAGGTTATCTCAATAATGCCTGTCACCGCATTGCTATACAGGTGGTATAAATCATGGATATTCGCAAACAATGGCTAATAAGATTTGCCCCCTTGCTATTATTATTGGTGGCTGGCGTTTCCGCTCAACAAATTGATGAAGCAACCGGGTTGATTATCGACGATAACTTTGAACTGGTCAAAACCAATTGTACTGTTTGCCATTCTGCCCAAAATATTATACAGCAAGGCGGCTCACGGCTCACATGGTTAGGTTTGATTCGGTGGATGCAAGAAACTCAAGGGCTTTGGGAATTTGATGCCGACACGGAGACCAAGATACTTGATTATCTGGAAACCAACTATGGTGTTAAAAAAGACGAGAACTCTCGACGACCGTCGATTCCAGCTTTCTTGATGCCGCCCAATCCCTACCAAACGCAGGCGACTATAAAATTTGTCGGTTTAAAGGATAGCTATCAAGCCGGGGACAGCTTGAATGTGGATTTAGTGGTAGAAAAATTCCCCAAATATAGTCAGGGGCGTTTTGACCTTTGGATTGCTCTCCAATTGCCCAACACGCCTGATTTGATCTTTGTGACGGGAACGGCTTCTGCGCCAAATTTCAGCCCTGAAGCTCAAGCATTCTTGAGTTCATTAAAAAGTGTGGATAGTACCTATAGCCTGTTGAAGGATTTAATTTGGCCTTCAATTAGTGAGGGAGAATACACTTTTTATGCGCTTCTGGTTGAAGAGGGTGTAAATCCTTTGCAAGAGGCTGATATAAATCGGTCTAATCTGGCTATTCAATCTATTAGTTTATTGGACTGATGATAAATGAGGGGTTGTTTTTCGTTTTTTTCGGCAGGACGCGGAGCGTCCAAGCAGGCATGATCTCCACTTCGTTCCGTTACTGCGTTTCCTTTGCCTCGCGCACTCTCTTATACATAAGTCCATTTACGAGGTTTTGTAGGGTGCGTCCTACGCACCGCATTGAGCGTCAGGGTGCGTAGGACGCACCCTACAAATATCCTTTTATTTAAAGTACTTGGATACTTATGTATAAAGGAGTGCGCTTCGCTAAGGGAACGAGAAAATCCTGTCATTTACTGGCGTTACCAGAGGTGCGACGATAGGAGAAATCTTTTTTTTGCGCCAACGGTTTGTATCACGCAGCGAATGGACACAACTTTAGCCTTATAAAGACTTATTAGATTGCTTAATGTACCTATAAAAATTTGGTTGATAGAAAAATAGCATTTTATGTTTAAATGAAGGCAAGCTCTACGTCAGGCTCGCTCGTTGGCACTTGGCTGCTTATGAATGACAACGAATTTGAAATGAAAGATGAATACGATATGAGCCAAGCTAAACGTGGCCCAATTGTCCCTCCTGCTCCTAAAAAAAACCGTATTACTATCCGTATTGATACAGAACTATTGGACTGGTTCAGGGAGCAAGTGGATAGGGTTGGCGGTGGCAATTATCAAACAATGATTAACGATGCCTTGCGTGACTACATCCAACATCACAAAGAACCGTTGGAAAATACCCTATATATGGAAACTACCCTACGTCGCGTCATCCGTGAAGAGCTTCAAGTTGTTGGATTATAATTTAATTCACTTCAGGGAACAATGCCATCTCGTTCGGGCAACCATAAAGGATTGCCCCTACGAACAGTCATGTAGGGGCAATGCCCTAGTGGTTGCCCTGCACGATATGGGTTTGCAACCCCAGCTAAAGAGACATTTTTTTTATTAGGAGTAATTATGACAGATTGGTCAGTATTATTAACAAAGGTAAGTTTTAGTTTTTTTGTAGGCTTTTGTCTTGGATATGTTTTCAGAATTTTTATGAAAATCATTTTGATTCTGTGTGGTCTCGTATTTTTACTATTGTTTGGTCTTGAATATGCCGATCTTGTTAATGTTAATTGGCCAAATATAGAGCAATATTATGATGCTTTTTTTGTTTGGTTAAAACCTCATGCGAGTGCATTTCAGGAATTTATTAAAGGTAATTTACCCTCCGCTGGTTTAGCAACGGCTGGTTTTTTGCTTGGATTTGGATTGAAGAGGAAATAGTTTTACTACTCGTCCAAAATAAATTTTGGACTCCGAACGACAGTATTTCTCGTGAAATCCGATTTTTTTGAAAAATCTGATTTATCACCACGAGTGCATTAGTTTTACCTCCAAAATAACTCTCCCCAAATAAAAATTAACCGGAGCCGGTTTTATCGTTCCCACGCTCTGCGCTCATCCTTATACACAAGTCCATTTTGGATGATATGTCCAAGATAAATCTTGGACTCCAGAGCGTTAGGAGTCCAAAATTTATTTTGGACGAGGCGCCCAAGATAAATCTTGGACTCCTTAAAAAAACTTGTGTCGGCTCGATGAGGACTCTGCGTGGGAAACGCAGTAACTTCGCTGTGCTTCGTTCCTGCCTGCACTGGACGCTCTGCGTCCTGCAAGCTGGGAACGATAAAAAGGATAAAAAAAATACCGAAAAAAGAGTTGAATATCTTGTCTTGTTTGTTATTATAACAGGCATCAATAAGCAATATTTGAAACTAAAAAAATGATTTCCAGTTTACCCATCAATATTAATGATTTGCTTCACTTTCGAGGCGTTGAATCGGCACGGGTTGAATTTAAGCAATCTTGGGATGAACAAACAACCGCTTTGCAAGTCTTAAAAACCATTTGTGCCTTTGCCAATGATTTTTATAACGTTAGCGGCGGCTATATTGTCATTGGAGTGGGAGAAAATGATGGCGTTGCCGTCTTACCACCCTTAGGACTTAACCCGAATAAACTTGATCGTATCCAAAAATGGATTCGTGGCAATTGTAATCGAATCGAACCAGTCGTACAACCCATTTTGTCTCCCCAAGTCGTTGAGGAAAAATTTATCTTAGTCATCCGAGTATTAGGTAGCGATACACGCCCTCACCAAGCCCCTGTTTCATTCTCAGGCAGTGAAAAAGCTTATTATGTGCGTTTGGGTGCTGAAACGGTTGAGGCAAAAGGTAAAATGAACGTTCCGTTACTTCGTTTCGCACCGAATTATTGGGCATGTGCGCTAAAGTACCTTTTGATGATCGCCGCGCCTTACCGTTTACGCTCAATGAATTGCGCTCAACTTTAGTCCGTGAAACGAAGTAACGGAACGTTCATTTTTAGCAGAGGTGCATAGTAAACTTATTCAAGAAACGGATGATCGAGAAATTTATCGCCGCATGGGGTTGACGGTCAAACTGAATGGTATTGAAGTGCCTAGAAATATTGCCCTGTTATTTTTTTCGGATGATCCAGAAATGGCTTTTCCGGGGGCACGTATTGAAGTGGTTCATTTTCCAGAGGGCGCCAGTGGTGATGTGTTGCAAGAGTGGATATTTAGAGGACCCTTGCCACGACAAGTTAAAGATTGTATGACTCATTTAAAAAAATTTATTCGCTACTCTATTCAAAAACAGGCCGATAGCCCTGAATCGAGCGGCTGGGTGAGTTTTCCACATGATGCTTTAGAAGAAACTATTGTTAATGCGGTTTTCCACCGCAGTTATGAAGGCACCCGCGAACCGACCAAAGTTTATATTTATCCTGATCGTATCGAAGTGACCAGTTATCCGGGACCAATGCCTGGACTCGAAAGAGCACATTTTGAAGCGGGGCAGCGGATTCCACTGGTTCCTGCTAGGAATAGACGCATTGGTGAAATGTTGAAAGAATTAAGGTTGGCTGAGGCACGAGGGACTGGCGTACCCAAAGTTTTTCGGGCAATGGCAGAAAATAAGTCGCCTCCACCATGCTATGAATTTGATGAACAACGCACTTATTTTACGGTCATATTGCCGGCTCATGAGCCAATCGTGCCGCCATTTTAAGGTGCCGTCGTTTGAGTCAAAAAATTTTTTTCGTTTTTTTTGCAGGACGCGGAGCGTCCAGACAGGCATTCCTTTGCCTCGCGTGGGAACGAGAAAAGAATTTAGGAGTCCAAGATTTATCTTGGGAGAGCCGATGCCCGGTTTATTTTATCGCTTATTTTTTGAGGCAAGTTCTATAATAGAACAAACCGCACTGAATACTTCGTCTAAATTGTCGATGGTTGGTCTAGAATAATTTTTGGTAAATAGCTGCCCTTCCAGTTTGCCGAATTGCCACATTTCTGCATCTGTTACAATACCATAAACCGTTTCATTTCCATTAAGCTTTTGTGCCGCCACTAATTCTGCTAAGCATTGTCCCCAACCTTTGGTAAAATCATTTTGTTTTGCCTCAACGACTAAAAGGAGCGGAAAGCCTAAAACATTTTTTCCCAGTTCTGATCGTTTGGCAATCAAATAATCAGGTGTACCAACCAAAATGTCATCTGCTGATATAAATTTATGGCTCCAAAGTGAATATTGAGTCACGTATTTTTTACAGGCTTCACGCAGAACTGGGTAAATGACATTTTCACATCTTGATGCTTCTGAGCTAAATATGTCAAAGTTGTCATTAACAAATTCATATTCCAAAACGAATGCGTCTGATGGCTTATGCGGTGAGATTGTCAAAAAATTTTTTTCGACCAGTTTTATCTGGTAGGCTTTTTGAACTTCATCAGATGATTTAAAATCTGTAAATGCCATAGTGAGACTCCATTATTTTTAATTTTTTGCTTTTTTCCTCAATTGGTTTACGGCAATGATGGGCTTCGTCACTTCCGACCCCTCAAAAATCATCATGCCCATCCCTCACTTGAACCCTCAGCATTATCTGAATCTAAAATTGCTTTTGTGCGCCGTTGCTCCCATATTTTATAGGATTGCTGATAATTACTATAGCACGTCCTAAGTTAGATATGTAAGAATTGGGCACCAAGTCAAGTTTTTTATAATAATTTTCTTGAGCATTGGGCAATAAAACGCGCAAGCGATCACGACACATGGCGTGACAATTAAGAATTTATTTGTAAACATAAACAGAGGGCTTTTGGGGTGTGCAATTTGATTGAGCACTTGCCATGCCATCAACATGCACATAACCAGATAAATATTTTGGTAGGAGTCCAAGATTTATCTTGGACTTCCTTGATAAATCTTGGACTCCTATTTTCTGAAATACTATAGTACAACGGATTCGAGGAATAAACGGATAACCCTCGATGCGATGAACAAGAAATCCGATTTTTTTAAAAAATCGGATTTTTATAATGCTATGAAGTCCTCCCTTTTAAAAAAAGAAAAAAAGAAAAAAGAAAAAAGAGCAAAGGGCAAGAGGGCAAAAGGGCAAAGGGCTAAATCCGCGCAACCCACACCACACGGAAACCAACATTGAAGTTCCTGACGCAGGGGTCGCCCCAGAGGCGGCGGGCGGTGCGACAGCCATCGGGGTTGTAGCCCCACGAACCGCCACGAAGCACTCGGCGGCTTCCAGAACTTCCTTCCCAAACACTTCCATCACTAGGTGCCCCCTCATAGCTATTATGCGAAGAATCAGCACACCATTCCCAAATGTTTCCGTGCATATCGTACAGCCCAAAAGCATTCGGTGGAAAGCTTCCTAGTTCTGTTGTCTCTTGACGATCAACACCCTCCGGCCCTTCTGCGTAGGTATAATTACCATCATAATTAGCTAAATCAGTCGTTATTGTCTCCCCGAAATAAAAAGGAGTCGTCGTACCCGCCCGACAGGCATATTCCCATTGCGCCTCACTCGGCAAGCGATAAGTTTTACCCGTCATCTCAGACAATCGCTTACAAAATTCTACGGCATCATCCCAAGAAACATTTTCTACTGGCCGATTTTTCCCTTTAAAGCTAGAAGGATTATTACCCATCAGCACTTCCCACTGCGCCTGAGTCACTGGATATTTGCCCATATAAAAGGGTTTTTCTACCCTCACATTGTGTTGGGGGCCTTCCTTATCCTCTCGCCTCTCCTCACTTTCAGGCGAGCCCATCATAAATGTACCCCCCTGAATAGAAACCATTTCCAACTCCACACCCTTGCCCAAATTTTCCGTCTGGTAGCGGGCTTCTTTTCTGATGCGTTCGGTGATTTGACCCTTGGCGTTGACCGTGACAATCTCGAAATCAAAAAGTTCGCCATCTTGGCTCGCTTCTATCGCTTCTAACTGGCTCAGCAATTCTGTCAAACTGGGGCGATGTGAAGGTTCTTCCTCAACACAATCAAATAATAATTCTTGCAATGCGGGCACTTTCGGCAACTTTCTAGGCGAAAAATGTCGCGGACTTAATCCCGTCAAAAAACGATACAGCGTTCTCCCAAAGGCATACACATCACTGCTTGCACTCGGCTTCCCATATTCACCTTGTTGCTCCGGCGGCGCATAGTCCCAAGTGCCAAATATCGCTTGTCCAAACCCCGACAAACCACTTTTCTTTTGCCCACTCACCAAAGAAGGTGCCACTTGAGATAAGCCAAAATCAATTATTTTCACAGAGACATCCGATGTCTGCAACAAAATATTAGCGGGTTTTAAATCCAAATGATAAATTCCCTTTTGATGAGACATTTCTAAGCCTTTGGCGATTTGTAAGCCAACCCTTAAAGCGGTTTTTAAATCCATTTTGCCATATTTATTTAACCACGCTTCCCCGTCTATCGCCCCTTCAACGTATTCAGTGACAAAGTAAGCACGCGCCTGGTTCAAAACGTCGGCATATCCATAATCTAACGGTTTTGGCACATAATCTCCCGCCACTTGGTGCATTGAAATCGGTTCTTTAAAAACCTCATCAATTGTGCCCGACAGATTTTCCCAAAAACATTTAACCACTACCCATTTATCAGGAATTAAGCGATTTTTATTTTCGCAAAGAAAGGCACATCCCATGCCTCCTGCACCCAATAACTTTTCAAGGGGATATTTTCGGATGTCATGTAAAATGTATTGTTGTGGATCGAGCTTAATGGCAGCTTGTAAATTTTCCAAGGCATCAGCGTAGGTGCCGCGACGCAATTGCACTTGAAATAGGTTAAAATAAGCTAAGCCTTTTTGGGCAGGATTGTGAGAATTCTTAATGGCTTTTTTAAATAAGGCTTCCGCTTCTACCAAGTCGCCGGTTGAAGACAGGGCACTGCCCACCATGATGGACAGTTGAGTATATTTAGGATTCTGTGACGACAAGTGTTTGAATTGGGCAACGACGCTGTGAATCAGATTCAGACTTTTGCTATTGTGCTGAGTGAATTCATCACGGGGTTTGACGCGAGAAGATAAATCTTGACGCGCCATCAGTGCTTTGAGGGTTTGTAAAATTTCCTCCGCCAAATCTTTAGTCTTTTTGACATCCTGATGGAGTTCAGGGATTTGCGTCACAAAATCTAGCAAGTGATCGAGTTGGCAATTTAATAAATCTGCCCAAGCCGGAAAGGGCGTTAATAGTTGTGAGCGGCTTTGCCAAGCGGATTGGGCTTGTTGCAAATCTTGTAATTGTTGTGCGAATTGAGCCAATTGATTCGATTGTGCCGCGATGGCTTGGTTAAGATTGTCATGGGCTGTTTTGAGCGCCGTTTGGAGTTCTCGTACTTCAATACATAAGCCTTCTCTTTGTAAAGCGGCTTGGGTTTTTTCCACTCGCTGATCTCTGCGGATTATTTCGTGGAAAAAATAGAGCAGGGCTTTACCCAAAAGATCATCTTGGCTGAGAAAGGCGGCTAAAGTGTCATCAACGGGCGTGATCTGCTGTATTTGTTCTAATACTAAATCGGTGATGGCGACAGAGCCTTTGTGAGTAATTAAGGCGGCTAAATCTTCTTGGGTGATTTGCTTTATCTGAAAAAGCTGATCTTTATGTTTGGCAATTTGGTTGAGTTCGGAAATCAGTTGTTTGCGTAACAAAGTTTCACTGCCGCGCTGTTGGGCGAATGGTTGGAAATAGTTGATTTCAATGGGATCAGCAAATTCTCTGGTAATTTTGGAATGGCGGAATTTTTGCAAAAAAGCCAATTTTTGGTCAGGGGCAGCCAGTCCAACGCTGATGGCGGTGATGGCATAACCATAACTGTCTTGATAGGCTTTGGTGATCTCGTCTGCGGTGAAAGTGAAGTGTTCTTTGAACAGTGAGATCGCTTTTTGGGCGGTGCCATCGGAGATAACGATGTTGTCTAGTAGTGTGCTGAATCCGCTTTGTATGAGTGTTGATAATGACATCTTTTTTTTTCCTTGTGCAAGGTACGCAACTCAAAAAATACAGAAAAAAGAGTTGAATATATTGTCTTGTTTGTTATTAGTATCGGGGCAACCATAAAGGATTGCCCCTACAAAAACGGCTGTTCTGATGAACATTTTTGTGCAACAAAAACTTTTGCCTCGAAAACTGTCATATTGGCGGCTCATGAGCCAA
Organism: Candidatus Thiomargarita nelsonii; assembly: GCA_000785145.2. Lineage (GTDB taxonomy): Bacteria > Pseudomonadota > Gammaproteobacteria > Beggiatoales > Beggiatoaceae > Thiomargarita > Thiomargarita nelsonii_B. The sequence goes on along the minus strand of JSZA02000020.1, from coordinate 7,651 downwards.
TCGTGCCGCCATTTTAAGGTGCCGTCGTTTGAGTCAAAAATTGTTTTTCGTTTTTTGCAGGACGCGGAGCGTCCAGACAGGCATGATCGGAACGAAGTTCCGTTACTGCGTTTCCCACGCAGAGCGTGGGAACGAGAAATAAGTTATTATTTTGAGTGCGTAAGTCCTATAAATGTTTTTTTATCTTTGTAAGGCGCGTAGTGCGGCTTCTGGTTCGTGTGCGACAATCGTGAGAAGTGCGGCTGCTGTTCCAGTGGGTTTATGCCGTTTTTGTTCCCAATTTTGCAAAGTTATCACTTTTACGCCAATCATGCTTGCAAATTGCGTTTGTGAAAGCCCCGTTTTTTGGCGTATTGCTTTTATGTCAGGCGCATCAAAAGTCCGCGATGGTTCTGATTCACCACGCAAAAATCGCCCCGCATCTTTGATACTCATTACGAGTTCATTAAAGAGTTTGTCATCCATTTTTTAGCTCCTCTTCAATTAACTTGACCAAGATTTGCTTTTGTTCTTCTGTCAAATCATTATCCAAATCGTATTCGCTTGGTTCATAATCGATAGAAATGGCATTCTTTTCTCGTTCCCACGCGAGGCAAAGGAATGCCTGTCTGGACGCTCCGCGTCCTGCAAGCTGGGAACGATAAAAGAGCTAACTTAATTATTTATTGCCCCCAAATCCGTTGCCACCAAGTTTTTTCCTCAATATTCACCCAAGTGATCCCCATTTGGTCACGAATTTGATTAATATCCCACCCCGTCAGCGATGCCAGCCTTTCCGCCTCCTCTTCTTGCCGCTTTTTCAGATTTCGACGATATTCTCGCGCGGCACTGCAATTATCCGTCCCTGTCCAAGGATGGCGCAGAACATAGCGTCCTTGAAAATTACTACTATCCCCCGTCTCCTGAAAAACCAAATCTTCTGGAAATTTGTCCGCAGTATAGCGCAAATGCAGTCGTGTCACGAAAACTTCTTTCGCCTGACGATTATTCTCAGAAATCCAAAACACCCCCAATTCGCGCAATTCTTTGACTGACAAAGGAGCAGCCGCACACGGATCACACCAATTCATATTCCAAGCATATTCTAAAAAAACCGTTTTCATCCGCTCGGCTTGCTGATCAAATAGGGCGCGGTAAAATTTGCCAAATTCATTTTTGATGTAAACGGGTAAATCCATGCCCGTGGGTAATTTGATGGTGCGATAATTAGTGGTTTCGACACGCCCACGTTGCGTGAGCGCGTAGATGAAAAGTTCTTGGGCACCTTGGGCATTGACAGTGCCTAATCGAATCGGTAGCATAAATTTAGATGATTCATAAGCGACAGAGATTGGACGCAAATAATTGTAGCCCAATTTGGATTGTTCTTTGAGATTGACTTTGGCGACAAAAAAGCGCATTTTTTGCTTGATGTAGCTGCCTAGCACTCTGGCGGCACCGTTAGGAATACTATAACCATTTTCCTTGAGCCAAAATTCTAATCCTTGGCTTTCGGTGGCTGACAAAATCACGATGTCGTATTCGCCAATGGTATATTCCGCCTCAACTGTTACCCCGTGACTTTCTTTTCTCCTAGCCTTCTCCATTTCATACCTCGGCGATGCGAAAAACCTTATACTATCCTCCATCAAACGATGACAAGGATTTTCGTCAAAATATTCCACCAAACGCGGGGCGGTATAGGCATCCAGATGATCGATGATCTTTTTATCACCGATATGAATTTGTCCCTCATTAATAAAGGTAGGCACAGGGATCACCACGGCAAATTCTTTGGGATCGCCTTTAAAATCGTTTGCCATTGTCATCACCGTTTTGTCATCGTGACGGGCAATCACAACTTGTGAGGCTTTATTAAAGAGTTTGGCACCGGCTTTTGCCACATAAAAGCCACAAAAACTATGGGCTATAGGTGCGGAAAATAATACTGCGATTAAAATTGAAATTCGATAAGTCATTTTTCATTAACTCCATTATTTAGGACTCCAAGATTTATCTTGGACCATTGATAACGTTCGCTTGGCAAGAGCCAATCAATCAGGGGCACAAACAGGGCAAAAAACGCCAATGACCAAAATACGCCATTGGTACGATAAAGCCAAAAATAGACAAAACCCGCGCCACATGCGATCATAAAAGCGAACAAAATTCGTCCTGCCCTTGAATCTGGTGTCGTCTTTGGATCAGAGATCATAAAAAAAGTAAACAACAAAAGCGCCCCATTTTCCAATTGATGCAAAGGTATTGTCAAGGGATCGCCAAGCCACAGTGCCCGTCCAAACAATATCGCCGTGTAAAAAAACATAAAAGCGAGCGTGACATCACTACGAGCAGCGCGATTAATCACCAGCCCGCCAAGGCAAGCCAATAAAAAGCAGAAATAGGCGACACTACCCCACTGCCCAGGCGATACCCACACTTGCCCCGTTAATAGCATCATCGCCACCAGTCCAAAACAACTTGGATTAAAAATGTGCTTGTTTTTCCAACGGAAAATAAATTTACTCAAAATAGTGATTGCAGCCGTGAGGCTCATCAATAATAATATATTAGTGCGAAGTAGCAAACACAGTGATAGGGCGGATGCCAAAGGACTTCTAAAATCAAAACGAGGCACCTTAAAAAAGCGGAGACAAAAAAACTGAGTCAGCAGGGCGGTGCTGATAATGGTTAGCACACCCAATAGCTCAATTTCAAAATCAAGCCAAAATAAACCATATACCAGCAAACAAGACTGTATCAGGATTTGGTAATGGCGAGGATCGCTTTGCCAGATTTGAGAAAAAAGAGATTTAACTTGCATTTAAATTTCCATATAAGTACTGAACCATAAATTATCGGATATTTTGGAGTCCAAAGCTTTAGCTTTGGACGTATATTTCCAAAGCTAAAGCTTTGGACTCCAAAACACATTAAAATTTATGGTTCGGTACTTATATTATAAAAGGAGTCCAAGATTTATCTTGGAAATATAACAATGAACCTAAGCAAAATCGCCGATGATAACAAAATTCTTGAAATCAGAGTCGGTTCTCACCTGTATGGGACAAATACGCCAAGCAGTGACTTAGACTACGCTGGCGTTTTTTTACCTATCAAAGAAATTGTCTTTGGTTTTCAAAAAGTTGAAGAAGTGGACTTGTCTATCAAAGACAAAACTGAAGCGGGTAAGAATACGCCAAACGCGGTTGATCGTAAACTGTACGAATTCAGAAAATTTGTCAAACTGGCGATGGAGAATAATCCTAATATTATTGAACAATTGTTTGTTAATGCGCCCAATATTGTTTATATCAACGATGCTGGGCGGGCACTGTTAGCCGAACGGCATAAATTTCCCCATCTGGGGCTGGTGCAAAAATTCAAAGGCTACGCTTTTTCTCAAAAGCATAAAATGGTGATTCGTAGTGACAATTTTCACGAATTAGATAATGCCTTTAATTATTTAAAAGACTATCCAGAGCAAAAAGAATTGCTGATTGAACTGAGAGATAAATATTTGCCCTTTATTAAATATACTCGCGATTATTGTGTGATCGGAGACTTGAATTTGCAAAAAGGCATTTATGTCAAAAAAGCGGTGAACATGATTGAAGAACGGCTCAGTAAAGTGGGCAATCGAAAAAGTCTGATTACCAAATACGGTTTTGACACAAAATTCGCGTCAAACCTCATTCGGCTCTTACTGGAGGGCAAAGAATTAATCAGCGACGGAGAAATTAAATTTCCGCTTTCATATAAAGACACAGTCTTGGCTATCAAACAAGGACAATGGACGATTAAAGAGGTGCTGGATTATGCCGATGAATTAGAAGCTGAAATTGATAGGGCGGCTGAAAAGTCTGCTCTGCCTAAAAAGCCTAGATTTGATGAGATAGAAAAATTTACTATCAATTTGTTGGAAGAACATTTGAGGGTGCGGAAGTTTTTAGCTTGGAGTCCAAGATTTATCTTGGGCGCCTAAAAAAGTAATGGAGATTTTTTGAATGAGTGACTCCCCAAAAATTAAAGAAGTTGATATAAACAATTTTGCCGTCGAAGTGTTAGAAAAATCCAAACAAGTGCCTGTACTGGTTGACTTTACAGCGGATTGGTGTGCGCCTTGTCGAGTCATGATACCCATCTTGAATAAGCTGGCAGCAAAATCACAAGGACAATTTATCATTGTCAAAGTGGACACCGATGAGGAACAAAAATTAGCCGGACAACATGGCGTTCGTGGTTTCCCCACATTCAAAATTTTTCGGCATGGCGAAGTCGTGGAAGAAACTTTTGGGGCACAACCTGAAACGGTGCTACGCGATATGATAAATCGTCATAAGTACTGAACAAATATGAACTTTTGGAGTCCAAAGCTTTAGCTTTGGACGTCCAAGATAAATCTTGGACTCCAAAATACATTAAAACTTATGCAACCAGAAATTTATTGGATTAAAGACTTTAAGGCAGGACATTTAGCCATCATGCCCAAACCTCGCGCCGGTGATTGGCTTGAATTCTTATTGACACAAATCATCAGGGGCAAAAAGGTGGCAATTCACTGTCGCTCAGCTTTGATGGTGGCATGTATTCTTGTCTGTTCAGGTATCGAGCCTCAAAGATGAGGCGCAAAAACAGTGGTGTAGGAGTCCAAACTTTAGTTTGGACGTCCAAGATAAATCTTGGACTCCTATTTCTAAGCCGCTTTATATATTATGGGATTCAGTTGTTTCGGGAAATCCGCGTAATGAACGAAACAACTGATAACTTCAACACAACAATATCATCAGTGTTATCGAATCCGATTGATTCAATAGCACGGTGCGGAGATATGATATACTGAAAACTCAAAACGTCATTGATAGCGGCGTGAGGGTTTCTGGTTGCGGACAGCGAAGGTTCAACAACGACTAAAAACATTTAAAATTCAATAACATCAATACTATAAAGTCCTATTATGCGGAGCATAACCGCCAAAAATCGTGCGGTATTTGCATCCACAAATCATTTAGGATGCCTATAGCACCAATCAACTTGGCAATGTTGAAGGTTTTATTCGTTGTTGAACATTAGTTGTACTTACCAGCGAGGGCAGCTTAGCTGGCTAGGCAACGTGTTTTTGTTGCCCACCTTATCATAGCTGATAACTGACAAGGAGAACTATAATGAATATAAAGATGATACTAAAATGGTATTTTGTTTTGTGGCTAGCACTTTTGAGTGTGGCGTGGGCGGATACGGTGACAGAACCCATACGCACTTTTGAAGGAGTTACAGGCGGAGTCTGTATGGACGATTGCGTTGCCTTCAGTTTTGACGGGCAATTTATCTTATCAGGCACTTATGACCAGGCAATAACACTATGGGAAGTGTCAAGCGGGGCCGAAATACGCACCATTCAGGGGAATACTGGCTCGGTATGGTCAGTGGCCTTCTCCCCCGACGGCCGCTACGCCCTCACCCGTTTCTGCATGTACAAGGGCGAGATATTGTAGATGGAAATGGCAAGACCATCATCCTGCGCGGGATCAATCTGGACAACAATTACTGGATGGAAGGGGCCGACCCCATGGAATACGCCACTCAAGCCGACATCCAATTTCTCGATGAACTGGGTATGACTGTCATCCGTGTGGCACTACATTGGCATTACTTCCAGACCTCATTGGGTTACGAGCTGATTGACCGTTATCTTGCGTGGTGTGAATCAACTGGTATTTACGCCATCATCGATATGCAGGTTGTGCCCCCCGACGAAGAATTTGGGCAAAACCGGATTTGGGGAGATCCCGCCGCACAGCAGCAATACCTCGACCTATGGACGGCTATCGCCGCCCGCTATGCGGATAATCCCGTGGTTGCCGGTTATGATCTATACAATGAACCGGGGCCACATGATCCAGTGCAATGGTGGGATTTGGCTGCTCGTGCTGTTACGGCTGTACGCAGCGTAGATACAAACCATATCATTTTTGTGGAAAACATATACAAAGACCTCTTCCAACTGTTGGACGATCCCAACATCGTTTACTCCTATCATGACTACACCCCCCTTGTCGTCACCCACGCTGGTGCTAATTGGGACACCGATTCCCCCATTCCCGACGATTATGCCTATCCCGGCCCGGCACTGGAAGGGATTGAATGGGTAGATTGGTCTCCTGATGCTGCCGAATTTACTGGCAGCACAACCGATTGCCTCTCTTTGTGGGCGAGTTTGGGGCCATGACACCATCACCAGGCGACTCCCGTTACCGACTGCTGGCGGACAAAGTCAGCGTGATGAATGAAGCCAATTTGCATTGGGCTTTCTGGACTTTCCGCTGGTATGGAAACCCCCAAGCAGGCTATTCTAGTTTGTATTTGGATGACCAATTAGATGAACCGTTGGCAGAGATTTTGAGGGTAAATAATGACTCAACTTTTAACTGCAAGCAAGTCACCGAAATTCAAAAAAATGAATGCCAAGCCCTTATCGCTCTCTATGAGAGTACTGATGGTGCTAATTGGGAGAATAATACGGGATGGAATGTGACGAATACGCCTTGTAGTTGGAACGGAGTCACTTGTCAGGGTAAACATGTAACTCGATTATCTTTGGGGAATAACAGCCTCAAGGGTTCTATCTCGGCAAAGTTTTTAAAATTGAAGAACTTGGAAAGTCTCAAACTGTCTGACAACGAACTCAATGGCACAAGCTTGAAGAAATTCAAGAAGTTGAAGAGTTTAAAAACTCTTTGGCTCAACAACTGCAAATTGAGCGGAAAGATTCCCAATTCTTTGATGAAACTGAAGAAATTGACGGGGTTAGATTTAAACGACAACTGCTTGAAGACAAAAGTTTCCAAGAAGTTGGGAAAGTGGCTTGATGAGATCAATCCGGGCTGGGATGAGACACAAACGGATTGCCTTTATTAATGGGCTAGTGCGCTAATGATCTGGTGTGGGATGCTATTACTTGCCGGAGCAGGTTTGCAACCTGCTCCATAACGTTTTATTTTTATACGTCGTTAATGACGGCGCGTGGGAACTAGAAAAATAGGCGATAAATCGCTTGGCATTCTCCTTTTTCTGGTAACCGTGGCAGATCAAAACGACTATTGGAACATCCAGTATTTTAAAAGCGATTCGAGGAGATGCTTAATTTGAACTCTTTATAAGTATTGAATCATGAATTTTCGGATATTTTAAAAATATATTGTCTGAATCAGAATTGACAGAAACGAAGTAACGAAGTAATTTTAAAATTAACAGCTGATGTTACGCACTGAACTTCCAAAAGTCAAAACCAATAACTACATAGATCGTAGGATCGCTCGGATAAATAAAAATCAAAACAATGCTGGAATTACTCTATATCTCTTCGGTTTTGATTTATCCTTCGCGATCCTCAATGCCATTAAGTATCGCAAAAAAACCATACATGTAGGGTGGATTAAGCGGTAGCGTATCCACCTGATTAATATATAAGTTTTGGTGGATACGCTGGAGCGATATCCACCCTACATGAGCTTAACTTAATGGCATTGACCCTACAGATAAGGTATGGAGTCCAAGATTTATCTTGGACGTCCAGCGAGCGTAGGGTGCGTCCTACGCACCATATCACCACGATTAATCTACAGCGACATCAAGGCGGTGCGTAGGACGCACCCTACAGATCAATGCCATT
>JSZA02000440.1 GCA_000785145.2 Candidatus Thiomargarita nelsonii | reverse complement strand
GAGGAAAAACTTCATACCCTTGAAACGGGTGATTTAATTACTCAGGGCTCCAGTAATTTTCGTTATCGGGGTATTGAAGATGATATATTGGATTTTATTTTTCGTTCACTCTATGAAGAAGAAATTCATCAGAAAAGACCGAATATCGCCGCTGAATTAACGGCATCGGTGACTGCTTTCTTAAAAAAAGAAAATCAGTCCTTAAAGGGCGCCTTGAATGAGCTAAAAGGTCGAATGCTCGAATTGGTTGTGTATCGGGAATTAAACCAGTACCGAAAACGGGCTAAACCGATAGAGAATTTTCGACAACGATTTCGCCCCATCTCAAATGCGGCCAAAATGGAAGAGATGTTGAGGGCTTGCTCAGAAAGCCGATTTGATATGATTTGGATGAATTATTATCTGGCAGTGCCTCAGACAACCGCACTAGAAATAGACGTATTAGCTGAGGGTGAGGATGCGGATAGTTGTTGGGCTTTAGCATTTGAACTGAAAAACCGCGATGATAAAAATCCGCCGAATATGACGGAGGCTCAATTGTTTGTGACAAAGATAAAAAGGGTCAAACAATGGCTGGCTCAAAAGGGGACAACAATCAAGTTTGTTTGTCCAGTGTATTTGAGTGCCAAAGGATTTGAGCCGTCAATCGAAGCTTGGTTGCATGAACAAGGGGTATTGACGGCGGATAGGGAGAGTTGGGAAGGTAAAGAAATTGGATTGAAGCTGGATAAATAAATATTAGGAGTCGTCCAAGATAAATCTGGCCGACTCTAAAATAGCATAAAATTAGAGGTTGCCAAACATGAAATATGCTCTTGAAGAAAGAATTGGAGATCCATTGCTTTTTTGTGGTAGAAAGCAGGAAATGGAATTGTTGAGAAATTGGGTCAATATGATACCCAGAAAAATGGCCAAATCTCGTGCCTTGTTAGGTCGGCGCAAATGTGGTAAATCTGCCATTATGCAACGACTGTTCAATATTTTGTGGACTCAAAACGGCAGGGTGATTCCATTTTATTTTGAAGTGCGGGA
>JSZA02000439.1 GCA_000785145.2 Candidatus Thiomargarita nelsonii | reverse complement strand
TCATTGTCAATTAAGTTGATGTGTATTTTCTCAAATCCAAATAAAAAATACAACCTTTGGCATTCAAAGCCTAAGAGCCTGTTTGAAATCTTTTTGAAGCAAAAAAATGGTTTAATTAACTGTTTAAATTAAAAAAAAGAATCTCCTATTTAATTCGTAATGGGTTCAAACATTTTAAGTTTTTCTTAATAGAAGAGAAATAAAAGCCAGAACAACCATATGTAAAGAAGTATTTAAGTGTCTTTCACAGTTTTTCGGTAGTGTCCCTTAACTGCCTTGATGAGATCTATTAGGCTCCGGAAACAAATATTCAAGTTGAGGAAGTTCATCAATAAATGATGCAGGTACCCGATATGAAAGAAGTTCAGAAGTTGTCCAAATGTGATCAGTAATACCATTCGCCATGGCAGGTGTTCTAGGTTGCCAACGTCGATGAGAACCACTCCCAAGCGTGGGTTCAGAATTAAGAAGTTCTTGGCGTAAACTTTGATGCGGAAGCACTAAGTGATAGTAAGCCAGAGAAAGCCATAATTGCTTCTCAAACCAAGAAAGTTCTTTAGAAAAACCATTAGAACGTCTCGTGAGTCGCCGATTACTCTGACGTTGGGTAAGGTTATCACGTTCGATAAAACTGGTATTCACTTCATGACTCACTGGAGATTCTGCTAATTTTTCATTCAGCTTCTTTTCGTTACCAAAGATAATTTTTTTATTGACCTTAACTAGTCGCCCGTTGCGGTTGCGTACTTTGACAACTTGTGCATACACAAGTTCAGGAATAGGAACCCGAACGGGTTTTGGATAACGCCCTCGATTACCGGCTCGAAGTGGTTGATACCATTGTCCATAAGTATGCAACAAAGCTTTCTTGTATTCTGAAAACTGATCACTGGTAAAGAAAGGAACGTGTGCATCAGTTACATGAGCAACCACGGGATAAAATTGTCCGGGCTGTAATCATTGATCGCTTTTATGCGTTTAGATTGCTTTGCCATTTAAAGTCCCTCCACTTCAATGCCCATACTCCGCGCA
>JSZA02000478.1 GCA_000785145.2 Candidatus Thiomargarita nelsonii | reverse complement strand
CTACGTTGTAAATTGGCTTCGGTGGCATCGGCTTGTTTAAAGATGCGCGAGTGGTGTTTTTTTAAGAAAAAGAGATTGTTTAATTGTTCAAGTTCTTTTTCGGTGCCGGGTAAATTTTCCCATTTTTGGTCAAGTTGCCTAAACGCACGGACATAATCACCGCCGCTACGCACCATCCTGTCGGCCATTTTAAAATCGATCTCGGTGGGTTGTTTGGTGGCATCAAGGTTTTGATAAATCGGCGCACCCATCGCAAATAAGCTGCCTCGTCTTTTCAGGTTTTTGTAAGCTTTGTCGCGCTCTTGCAGCATAGCCAAGACGGACAGCGATTGCACATAGCTGATTTGGTGTTGGACAATCACTGGCTCTTTTTCTCCCTCAAAACGCAATGTCTCAAATGGGATAAACGCTAAAGCGCCAGAGGGTGAGATAATCCATTGTTGTTTATCCTTAATGATGTCTTTGAGTGGCTCTAACAGACGTTTTCCCAGTGTACGACTGAGCTTTTGGGTATCTTTTTTCTTGACATAAAGCACTCTACCTCGCCCTCGTGCCATCTGGTGACGGTAGGTTTCCAAGTCTTTTTCGAGTGCGGGGATTTCTCCTAAGTTGTGCGCTGTGAGCTGACCGTTGGCTTGTAGGGTGAAGGCTAACACTTCATTTTTATGAGCCAGATAGCTGATAAACACGGCATCGGCTGGCAATAATCTCGCGCCGTCGTTGGCAGTGATGATTTGTGCGTTGCTGAGTTGAGCATATTTGGGATATTTGGCTTTGAGCTTATCTTCAAACGTCGATAGTTGGCTAAGCACTTGGTTTTTATCTGTTTCATCGCTACCTCGCTCATCAATGCGATTTTCTTTCAAGGCTTTGGCAATACGATGATTTAAGGATGCGATACGGGTTTCGTAGCCTCGTAGTTGTTTTTGAGCGGCGGTAGTGAGTCCACTTTGTTGTGCCGCGATTTTTGCCGACATGGATTCGAGTAAGGTACGGGCTTTGCTCATTTCGGCTAGGCGGAAAGCGTCTTGG
>JSZA02000438.1 GCA_000785145.2 Candidatus Thiomargarita nelsonii | reverse complement strand
TTGTAGTTTTCTGTGCAGTCTGTGCCACAGTTTATGCCGGTTGGGGTGCTGGTGATTGTGCCGTTGCCGGTTCCGTTTTTTGTGACGCTTAGTGTTTTTTGATCTGGCTGGAATGTCGCCGTTACGCTTAAGTCGTTGTTCATTGTCACAACACAATTTCCCGTACCATTACAATCGCCACTCCATCCGGTAAAGGTGGAACCCGCTTCTGGTGTAGCTGTCAAGGTGACTTCTGTTCCAGTGTTGTAGTCTTCTGTGCAGTCTGTGCCACAGTTTATGCCGGTTGGGGTGCTGGTGATTGTGCCGTTGCCGGTTTTTGTGACGCTTAGTGTTTTTTGGATTGTGTCGTTGTCTGTGATCGTCACCACCGCCGGCTCACCTAATTCGGCACCACCTGTGGGATTGCCTAAGCTGACGCTGAAAGTTTCATGGCTTTCCTGCTCGCTATCGTCAATGATGTCCACTGTAAAAGTCTTGTCAGCGGTGTCGCCGTCTGCCCAGTTCAATGTGCCTGTTGTTTGGGAGTAGTCGTTGGGGGCGGTGGCGGTTTCGTCGCTGGTGGCGTATTCTAGCGATACTGCACCTAGACTGTTTTCTGTACGAGTGACGGTAATAGTTGCGGCGCTGTCTCCTTCATTGATATTGTAATTAGTTGCTGAAAATTGCAACAAACTACAGTATGTAGGTGACACTTGAGTACGCCAATCAGGGTTGATTTGATCAAGCCAGGTGACGAAGTCGGCGGGATATTCTGTGTCGGTGTTGATTAGGTTGTTGGTTTGTAATCTTAGACCATCTGGTGACGAGAGCAAGTTCGTCAAATTCATTAAGTCGGATGGGATTTCTCCGCAGAGTTGGTTTTCATTCAGCCAGAGATATTTCAAATTGCTCAACTGAGCCAGTTCCGGTGGGATACTACCAGTGAGTGAGTTGGAATCCAGCAAGAGAACTGTCAAATTGCTCAACTGAGCCAGTTCCGGTGGGATTGAACCGGTAAGGTTATTGCTAGAACTATCCCATCCCAAATCGATCTCCGATACATGTCCACCATTA
>JSZA02000481.1 GCA_000785145.2 Candidatus Thiomargarita nelsonii | reverse complement strand
GCATAACTGGCCAGATTACGCATTTCACCCGTTTTGATATGGGTTAAAATCCTTTGTTCTACTTGCGTGGTTACTAATTAATATGATCGCCAAGTAGGGATGGCGTAGCATTTTTAACAGGGATTTGCTATAAATGTGCTGTAATTTGCTGGTAAAAGCAATACGCCGTTTTTGTGTTTTAGAGGGACTGGTAAATTTAATATTGGCAGCAATGACATGAGCAGGCAGCATCCAGTAGGCTTCAATCAGGCTGATAGCCAAAGCGGTGACGACGACAACTGGCACTACCAGCATGAATTTACCCACAATGCCGGGCATCAGCATCAAAGGTAAAAAGGAGGCCATCGTGGTTAAGACCGCAGTTGTTACCGGCCAAAAGACTTCTCTGAGAGAACCCAGCGCGGCATTAAGCGCATCCATGCCCCGCACAATGCGGTAGTACATGGATTCTATCACGACGACAGCATCATCCACCAACATGCCCAAGCTGATGACTATTTCATGCTGGACGGGGTTTGCAACCCCGTCCCCCGCTCCGTGGGGGTAACGTTTCAGTACCGAGGGCTCCCAAAAAGCTTGGATTAACGAAAAATTGCCTAAAGACTGGGGCTGTGGAAGGCATACAGATGAAGTGAGAATTCATCAGCTCAGTGGGGCTCATTTCAGTGTGTTTAATAGCCCTTATGTGCAAATTTCGCCAAACTTTTAGAAATTCAGCTCATTCAATCTCACCAAGGAAAGTAATCCATGTTAATCGAACTCGCCATAATCGGCAGTGCAGCTTATTGGCTTAAAAACCGCAGAAAAAACGACACAACCCAACGTCGTTCATTTAGTTCTAAAAAGCTGCTTAAAGATCTAAAAAGTGCGTTAATGCAGACTGAACAACAGAAATCGCAAGAATTGATGCAAGGGGATGACAATGCGGAATTACAAAAGCTTGATCGTTCACTAAATCATAAGTTAGTCATCGCTACGAGCACCTTGGTTGCGGTTTTTATCAGCCCGTTTACCCCGATAGCAACCATATTAGCTACCGTGGGAATTCTATACCTGAGC
>JSZA02000437.1 GCA_000785145.2 Candidatus Thiomargarita nelsonii | reverse complement strand
GCATAATATGCGAGTTGACAAGCAAGTCTTTCAGCAGAAACATATTCTCGAAAACCTTCTCTTGGTAAATCAGCATGATAAGGATTTTATTGACTGGGTGTTGCTTGAATTTCCAGTTTCTCTGATTGTGAAACCTTGATTTTCTTAATATCGGATACCTTGATGGTGGCCCATCCAACAAATTTTTTGTTTTGCATGTCCCCATGTTGGTAACATTGCTGTGTCAAAAATCTGACCACGTCCTTATCAACCTTCTTTAATCCAAGACGATCAAAAGAAAGATCATTCTCCAATCTGGTATCATAAAAAATCTCTGGTACAAATAAACCTCTTTCGCGAGGAGCCCGGAAAATTTTCTTACCAAACACACGTCGGCCCACAATTTCTTTATCAGAGACATTCTTCTTATCTGGTTTCCACATGAGTTAAGCCTGATGTTCTAAAACATCCTTAAAAAGTTCTTGAAGATGTGTACTGGTTTTATTTATAGAAAAATCATAATCTTGTAATAAATATTCTGTCAGGTCATCACCTAGCATCCCCATGATATGGGCATACTGTTCCCGAAGAATACAAAAAACGCGCCCCTGACCACGAAAAAAATCTAGCACTAAACCGCTATCTTCAATAACGTCAATGGATAAATGGTATTTATCGAGATCAGGCAGTGAAATAATAAGAGAAATCGCATCAATAGCTAAACTGAGCGAGATGACTGTATTCTCATGAGCCGACACATATCGAAACACCTCTTTTATGTAGGAGGCATAAGCTCTCAGTTGCGCTGAGTCAGTCATTATCTGATGTAATAACTGATAAAACGGGTGGTCCTCTGGGGTGCCCAAAGCTTTGTCATCTTCGTTTTGATTGACTAAGCGGTCATGGCGCGGGGGCACTGGTGCTTGTTGAGCCATAATCCGAAAGGCAAACTTTTTCCTTTCAAACGGATTTAACTGAAGGGCTGCCCTTAATAAATCATCAAAGGATATTTGTGCTTGAACTTGAACCATTGACATTTTTTTAGCCTTTTTCAAGGTGATGTATTTTCTCGTTCCCACGCTCTGCGTGGGAA
>JSZA02000436.1 GCA_000785145.2 Candidatus Thiomargarita nelsonii | reverse complement strand
AAAGCAGGCAAGCGTGCCGCCATCATCATCACCGGCGGCCCCAATACTCCCCGAAACGAGCTATGGGACACCGCAACCTCCATCTCCAACCACATCTATAAAATGCTGATCGGACGAGGGTTTGTGAATAAAGAGATATACTACCTCTCTCCTCACGATTGGGCCGATTTTAATGGCGATGGATTTAATGACCGTATTGTCGATGCCCCACGCCCACAACGTCAGCTTATGATTGAGGACGTTCGTACAGCACTTGACTGGGCCAAACAACAGGGCAAGCTTGATCAGCCCCTTTATCTCTTTTACATCGGCCACGGCGGCGAAGACAAACTTCATTTGGCCAAATTCGTCGACCTAGAAGCCGCAGAATTGAAAGCACTACTCGATGAATATCAAGCCGTCACGGGCAGTAAAGTTGTCATCGTTGTGGACGCTTGTCACTCCGGCTCCTTCATGCCAACTCTCGCCGCTGAAAACCGTGCCGTTCTGACGAGTTCTAAGGCCGAAGAAAAATCCTTCTTCTTTGAAAAACAGGGCTGGAGTCGTTTTCTAGCTAGCAGCTTATACCAAGGTATGCACTTTTTCGATGCCTTCTCGTATGCCATGCGCGATCAGGAGCATATGTTAGGAAAAAACCTCCCGGGCTTTCAAGAGAATGGTCGGACTCAAACGCCCCTGTTTGACGATAATGGTGATGGAGTGTATAGCACTGATGGACAATGGTTAAAGCAGGTGAAGATTAACGGAGCCTATGTCACAGCGGACATCACCTTAGCTGTCACTGGCCTAACCGAGTCCGCGAATTTATCGGTGGAACAAGCTTTCTCGCTCAAAGCCAAAGCCAGCACAATCTCTGGACAAGTAGAGCGTGTTTGGGCCGTGATCAGACCACCCAAGATGAATCTCGTCATCGACAGCAACGGTACACCGATCTTAGCCTATCCTCGTGCGATGCTATCCACTGAGGACGGAACGTTTTGGCAAAGCCGCTGGGAACAGGCGATTTATAACGGCAACTATGAAATCACCTACTATGCTGAAGACAATGAGGGCAACATCGCCAGCAGCGAAGAGACA
>JSZA02000018.1 GCA_000785145.2 Candidatus Thiomargarita nelsonii | reverse complement strand
AAATTTATTTTGGACGAGGCGCCCAAGATAGGAGTCCAAAATTTATTTTGGACGAGGCGCCCAAGATAGGAGTCCAAAATTTATTTTGGACGAGGCGCCCAAGATAGGAGTCCAAAATTTATTTTGGACGAGGCGCCCAAGATAGGAGTCCAAAATTTATTTTGGACGAGGCGCCCAAGATAAGAGTCCAAAATTTATTTTGGACGAGGCGCCCAAGATAAATCTTGGACTCCTTAAAAACTGAAAGCTTAAATATGCTGTAACTCAATCTTCAGTCTCTGAATTCTATAAGCAATTTGGCGTGGAGTCATATTCAATAAGCGAGCCGCTTTGGCTTGCACCCAGGCTGCCTGTTCTAGGGCAGCGATGACGCGCTCCCGTTCGTCCAAATTGGGATCATTAAGATCAATTTTTTGAGCAGATGCCTGGGGAATTTTTTCTTCAAGTCCTGTCAGACAGATAATGCTACGATCTATCACTTCTCCTTCGCATAAAATGGCAGCCCGCTCTAAACAATTTTCTAGTTCACGTACATTACCAGGCCAATTGTAGCGCATGAGGAGTCGAATAGCACTGTCCTTTATTTGGAGTTTGCGGTTTTGTTTTTTGGCAAGTTTGTGGACTAAAAATTGTGCCAGTTCTGGAATATCTTCAGTGCGTTCTCGTAGCGGTGGCAAAGTGATCGGCATCACATTGAGGCGGTAATAGAGATCTTCACGAAATTTATTCTTCTCAACTTGAGTTTCAAGATCAACATTTGTCGCTGTGATGATGCGGACATCGACTTTGAGGGTGCGCCTGCCGCCCACTCGTTCAAATTCTCCCTCTTGCAAAACGCGCAATAATTTTGCCTGAAATGCTGGGGGAATGTCACCAATTTCGTCTAAAAATAGGGTGCCTTCATGCGCCCGTTCAAAACGCCCTTTGTGTTGGCTAATTGCGCCACTAAAAGCGCCTTTTTCATGCCCAAAAAGTTCTGACTCTAATAAATTTTCTGGCAGGGCAGCGCAGTTGACTTTGATAAATTCATTACTATTACGCGGCGAATTGTAATGAATAGCGTTGGCAATCAGTTCTTTACCGGTGCCCGATTCGCCGCGAATCAGTACAGTGGTATTCCATTTTGCGACTTGCCGTACTAATTCAAATACCCGTATCATGGGAGGCGCGTGTCCGATAAAATTGTTAAATCCATAGTTACCACGCATGGCACGACGCAAACG
Source organism: Candidatus Thiomargarita nelsonii (assembly GCA_000785145.2). Taxonomy (GTDB): domain Bacteria; phylum Pseudomonadota; class Gammaproteobacteria; order Beggiatoales; family Beggiatoaceae; genus Thiomargarita; species Thiomargarita nelsonii_B. Next base: position 69,127 of record JSZA02000018.1, on the reverse strand, counting down.
GTCACGTTCATCGGTTAAATCGCGCCGTTGTTCTTCAATTTCATTGGCTAAACGGACCGTTTGTGCGACTAATTGCGCGACCATTTCCATAAAACGGGTACGGTCTTTAAGCAATCCGTCGTTGTTGGGCTGAGCGGTGAGTACGCCAATAGCTGTGTCAGCAAGATGGATAGGGATACCAATAAATGGCAATTTTGGATCATAAAGACTTAAACGATCTAAAAAACGGGGTTCATCTGCAATACGTTCAATAATAAGCGGTTGCCCTGTTTGTAAAATAGTCCCGACAATGCCTTCTCCCGGGCGATAACGCACTTTGCTGGGCGCTTGTCTGTCGCCCCTATAAACGGCACTGATGGAGAGTTCGCCCTTGTGATCGCGTAAAGTGACCATGCCATGCTGCATACCGGCGTAGTCATGTAATACTTGTAAAAGGCTTTGCAAAGTGTCTTGCAATTTGAGGGAGCGGCTCAGGACTTGACCGACTCTAAATAGGGCCTCAAGTTCCGCTTCAATGAGGGCGGCACGAGTCATATTTTTTTATTTTGTGTGGTTGGAAATTGAATAATAAAACGAGTTCCTTGGGTATAATTTGGATCAATTTGTATGCTGCCTGCGTGTAGGTTGACGATTTCTTGGACAGCGGAGAGTCCCATACCTTTGCCAGGGATAATAAAAAAAGGTTCAAAGATTTTAAAGCGTAAATGATCAGGAATACCTTTGCCAGTGTTTTCAATGATAACCTTGATATGTTCAAAATCACGGGTGGTGATAATACGCAATTCTCGATGCCCTTGGTTGTCGCTCATGAATTCAATTGAATTATCAATAAGTTGCTTAAACATGCTGCCTAATCGTCTAAAATGTCCTAGTATAGAAGGCAAGACGAGGGCGGGTTGCCATTCGACTGTAATCCCTTGGGTGAGTAAACGTTGAGTGGAGATCGTTAGTATATCGCGGATGAGTTCGTTTAAGTTGACTGGGGCTACCGCACTGTCGGAGATGGGAAAGGATTGGCGCAGTTGTTCAACGGCATGATTGACTGAATCTAAGGTTTGTTGCAAAGCGATGGATAGGTTGTCATTAGCATGACGTAGGCTGAGTGCGGCAGACAAGAGGTTAATCGGGACTTGGAGTTGGTGAATAGCAGCCGCTAAGGTTTCTCGCATTCCTTCGCTCAATTCTTCTTCAGCAAATAAGACACGTAAGATACAGGTATCTATTTCTTCTTGTTGTCGTTTGAGCGTGGTGATTTCTTTAGCTGTCAGTAATAGATAACTTTGTTGTTCAGATTCAGGGTACCATTTGCCGGAACAGATAAACCAGCGGGGGGGATAATAGCCGTCATCCGGTTTAAAGCGTATTTCTTGGTCGATGAAATTTTCTTGGTTTGCGCGTAACTGTTCCCATTTATCTTTGAGTGATTGTTTAATCGTATCAAAAAAATTGATGGGACTAATAATGCGATTGGCAGCAGGGTTGGTGTATAGGATGTTGTCTTGTAAATCGCTGATCAAGATGACGACTTGTGTTTGTTCGACGGCTTTTTGAAATAAGTGGAGTGGTATTTGAGGTACGCTCATATAAAATTTTTTCAGTGTTGTTATGCGAGGATAAAATGATCAAACAAAATTTAGTCATCACATTTTCATTTTTTTTAATTAGTTTAACACTATCCGCTTGTGTAACGAAAGGTCGTTCAGAGGGCTTTTCGGTGTCTGCCATAAATGAGATTAAATGTCCTCAAGGCATCACAGTGAAAGTTGATGGACAGTCCATTCCAGTTACTGTTCCTAACCCTTTCCAGGGGTTTGCTAATCCAGCTTTAAGGACTCAGGATGATTTGTTTATGGTTGAAATCAATATTGAGGAAGTGGGTTTTTTTGAGTTGCTTGATTTTGATGTCAATAAATTGGCACCTGGTATATTTGAGGGTGATCAATTTCGATTGAGGCTTTCTTATTCCTCTTTTAGTCGTGAAGATTGTACTAATGTTAATTATCAGAGAGAATCAAAACTGATAATTGAAAAATATAGTCCTACCGGGCAAGAATTCGCGGGCTGTTTTTATGGGAAACTTGATTGTGATGGTAAGGTGATTGAAGTGAAGGCGGCGGTTTCTGGTGTGATTTTTTAATGATGGTAATGTTATGAGTCCAATATGTGAAGAGACGGCATTCGATTTGGCTTTTATCGAACAATGGTTTCAAATTAAGCCTCACCTCCCTCTTGTGCGTGATTATCTCTCTCCGCGTGTGGAAAACTTGTCTTTAAGCCATGCTGCGCCTGAGTCCGTTTTGCAGTTGGTTAAGCTACCAGAGCCGGTAGTGAGTTCTCTGTCTGCTGTTGAAAAAGCTCAAGAATTGAAGGATGAAGATATTGAGTCGGGATTTCCGGTTGATTTGCCAGAACCCTAAGATAATGTAGTCGTAGAAAATCCGCTCGAGAACAAGCAACAGCGGTTAAGTTGGTTCGCGCCTATTATGAGAATATTAATGAAGGTGAGGCGAAATAATGAGTACAACGGATTGTCCTGCAAAAAAAAATCCTATTTTTTAAAAAAATAGGATTTTTGGATTATAGAAATCCTATTTCTTAAAGAAATAGGATTTATTTGAAAGTTTACTGCGATGATCGAGCCAAAAAAAGCCAACGCAGAGGCTTTATGCCGGAGCAGGTTTGCAACCTGCTCCGTAACGTTTTAGGTTCGTCACCGTAGTCCCTTGAATTTTAAGTAGATCAACAAAAATATTTTAACATTTATAGAAATAAAAACCTTAACTTAATGGCATTGAGTTGCAAACCCCGTCCAGCATGGATGTTTTCGGAGTCCAAGATTTATCTTGGGTTCATTAGCGTTTCTGTAAACGTTTTTCAGCTAAATTGGCGGTTGCCGTGCCGGGATAAGTTTCTATCACTTGTTGATAAATGGCGCGGGCTGTTGCGTAGTCCTTTTTGTCAGAAAAAATATCTCCTATTTTTAATAGTGCATCCGCCTGTTTTGGGCTGTTTGGATATTTTTCTAGTAGTTGACTGAATGCGGTTAGGGCTATGTTGATTTTGTTCTGCCTATAATACATTTCTGCCAGCCAATATTGAGCTTCATCGCCTTTATGACTTTGTGGATACTGCTTTAAAAATGCTTTCAATCCGGTTATGGCACTCTCATAACGGCCCGTTTGAACCAGTTCAAAGGCTTGTTGATAAGCTTGGCTCTCTTCATTATCCTCCTCAACCACAAAGGATTCTTGTGTTTTCGGCGGTTCACCGGTGCCTGAATTTGGCCTCTCATCTGCTCTGGTGAGTTTTTGAACAAGGGCTTGTTGTAGTTCGTCTAACCGATTATCTAAGGCCAACTTCATTTCTTGTTGCGAGTTTTTCATCTCTTCCAAGTGGTGGAGCAACTCTTCTATTTGGCCCTGTAAGCTTTGTATATTTCTTTGCTGTTGTAGCATTTTGGCAGCCTGATCTAAGACTGTTCGCCTTAACTGTTTCTGCTGTTTTCTGAGTTCCAAAAGTGCTCCTGTTAATTGAGTGTTTTTTTGTTCTAGGTAACTTAAACGGGCGGGCACCTCTGCGGCTGTTAGTAGTGGTACTAGGGTGCTGATCAGTATGAGGGGGAATATTCGTTTTAACATTTTGAATGCCTTGGTAGTCCAAGATAAATCTTGGACTCCTATTGAAATATTTAAGGATAGATTAATTCAACTCGGCGGTTAAGTTGCCACGCTTCTTCGTTATGCTCTAGTGCAACGGGTTGTTCTTCACCATAGCTTATGGTGACTAATTTGTTTTCAAAAACACCTAAAATAAGCAACACTTCTTTGGCCGCTTCAACACGCCGTTCAGCTAAGGCCAAATTATATTCGCGTGAGCCCCGCTCATCTGTATGCCCTTCTAAGCGGACATAAGCATTGGGATGGTTGGTAATATAAGTCGCATGCTCTTCCAGTATGATCTGAGCATCTGGTCTAATGGTGTTCTTATCATAAGAAAAATAGATGTTCCGTTTCTCAGGAATATCATTAGCACGACTACTACTCTGGTCTTGCTGGCTTCCTATTGGAGTGCCATAGGAGTCACAAGGGGGATTTGTACAAGGAACAGATTGTGTCATTGCTGTATCACCCAAAATAGGGGCTGAGGTGGCTTTATTTTTTGCAACGCTTTGTTTTCCTTTATTTTTACTGCTAGTAGCGCATCCCGCCAACACGAGTACCACTAATATCAGTACTAAATTACGCCATTTTATCATTGATAATGCTCCTTTATTTCTGGGTTGATGTTAGTCCAAGATAAATCTTGGACTCCTAGTCAAATAATAGTCCAAGATAAATCTTGGACTCCTAGTACGCTGTCAATTTTATTTTTTTGGGTAATGTAGGGTGCGTCCTACGCACCAATACCGATTATTTGTGCCCAGGACGCACCCTACAAAACAACATTGACAGTGTACTAGTCAAATATTATTTATTAAAATAGGGCGACCAAGCCGGCTCTCGCACTTCTCCGCCCACATCTTCTGCCAAACGTTGACGTACTCGCCCATCTATCGAGACTGCGGACAGGGATGGTCCGCTGGTATAAAGAATCATGCTGCCATTGGGGGCGAAACTTGGGGATTCATCTAAACGGGTTTGGGTCAATTTTGTCAATTGTTTGTTTTCTAAATTTAACACGGCAATTTGGTATCCATTGCCTCCGTTATGCAGTAAAGCCAGTTGACGGCCATCGGGAGAAAAACGTGGTCGTGCATTATATCTACCTTGAAAGGTTATACGTTGTGCTTTGCCACCGTTAACTGAAATGCGATAAATTTGTGGCTGCCCCCCACGATCTGAAGTAAATACCAGTGATTTTCCATCGGGTGACCATTCTGGCTCGGTGTCAATCGCAGGATTACGAGTTAAGCGGGTTAAGTCTCCAGTTTGCAAATTTTTAATATAGATTTCAGAGTTGCCATCTTTGGATAATGTCAATGCTAAACGTTTGCCATCTGGTGCCCATGCTGGTGCCGTATTGAGGCCACGCTTGGATGAGATACGGGTGCGTTTGCCGGTGCTGATTTCTTGTATATAGACGGCCATTTGTTTGGTCCTTTTCTTTGTATCATAAGTCACATAGGCAATGCGTCGTCCGTCAGGAGACCAACTCGGTGAGAAAATCGGTTCTCCCGTTTTTAACATCAGGCGTGGATTGGCACCGTCGGCATCGGCAACATACAGGTGATATTGCTTTTTTTTGCCCTTACGTTGTAAGGTGACATAAACAATTCTGGTACTAAAAACGCCTCGTTCTCCCGTCAATGCCTGATAAATCTCATCACTGATTTGATGAGCGGCTTCCCGTAGTGTTTGCTTGTTGGCTGTATAGCGGAATCCGAGCATCGCTTCGCCTTTCACTACATCAAATAATTCAAATTCAATAGTGTAGCTATTTTTAACTTGGCTGGCAATACGTCCTATCACTAAATGTGGCATCCCTACGGCTTGCCAAAGTGATGAATTGATTTGATTGGTGTCAGACGGTTGTTCCGGTAAGCTGTGTACTGGCATGATGGCAAAGCGTCCACTGCGATGGAGATCATCGGACACAATTTGTGCGATGTCTTGAGAGGGAGCTGACATCGTTGTTTGTAATCCAAAAGGGACAATGGCAATGGGTTGCCCGCCTTCTTCTGTGCCACCAATGATCTCAATGGTTAAAATAGCATGGGCATGGCTCAGTAATGCTACATAGCTTAATAGACATAAAATTATGGTACGCATGGTTTTTATTCGTCGTTAGTTAGGGCTAAATCTAAAATTAAAGTTTCTAAATTCATCATATACATCATAAGGAATCGGGAACGGTGAAGCATCATAAACAGCTTTGATGGCTGAACTGTCAAAAATACTGTTGCCACTGCTGGTAATGATTTTAGCCGTTTTAACGGCACCTCCCCCTTTCAACTGTATTTCTATGACACAGGAGAAGCCTGTGTAATCACCACGAGGACGCATCCAGATTTGAGTGACTTTTGTTGTAAGACGGGCTACAACCTTTTGCATCTTATTGAGTTTTTCAGCTTGATAACGCGCTGCTTCTTCTGCTTGACGCTTTTCTTCGGCTAATTGACGTGTTCGCTTTTCAGCCGCTTTACGTTTTTCCTCAGCTTTACGTCTTTTTTCAGCCGCTTTACGTTTTTTTTCAGCCGCTTTACGTCTCTCCTCGGCTTTACGTCTTTTTTCAGCCGCTTTACGTCTCTGCTCTGCTTTACGTTTTTTTTCAGCCGCTTTACGTCTCTGCTCTGCTTTACGTTTTTTTTCAGCTTTACGCTTGGCTTCTTCTTTTTCTTTTTCTTTTTCTTTTTCTTTTTGTTCGCGTAGTTTGACTTCTGCTATCCTTTTTCTTTTCAAGGCTTTTTGACGTTCTAATTCAGCCTCCTTTTGGCGTTGGGCAGCGAGCAATTGATTTTCATCAATAGCCACCGCTTGCACAATATTCTCAGGTGCCACGAATTTCTGGCGTTGCTCCTCGGTACTGAAAAAAAATATCAGCCCCAAAAGCAGAATGTGGAGAATGAGCGCCTTGAGAAATGAAATGGATTTATCCCACTGTTCAGACATTTTTTAGTTATCAGTTATCAGTTATCTTTAACCAATGGATCGGTCAATAAGCCAACTTTTTCCACTCCCACTTTTTGTAAAAAGGATATGATTTTGAGAACTTTTCCATAAACAACCCGATTATCTCCTTTGACTAATAATTGGGAATTGGGGTTTTGGCGCATTAAACTTGTTATACGGCTCTGCAAGATTTCCATCGTCAGCGATTGTTCATCCTCATCTAAAAATATCCGCCCTTGTGCATCGATGGTGACGATCACGAATTTGATTTCCTCCTTAGGTACAAGCGTTTGTGCTTGTGTCACCTTGGGCAATTCCACTTCTACACTTCGATTTAACAAAGGCGATGTGATCATAAAAATGATCAATAGTACTAACATCACATCAATGTAGGGTACAACATTCATATCAGAAAGACGACGACGACGGCTACGATTATGTGACATAATAAATAAATATAGTAGGAGTCCAAGATTTATCTTGGACGTCCAAGTTAAACGTCAGACTCTAAGGTGGCATGGGCTTGACGTTGTAATATACCCGTGAATTCATCTAAAAATGTATCATAGCGATTTGTTAGTCGATCAACATAATCAACATAATGATTATAAGCCATAACGGCAGGAATTGCAGCAAACAAACCCATCGCTGTTGCAATCAGTGCCTCAGAAATGCCCGGGGCTACCATGGCTAAAGTCGCTTGTTGTACACTGCCCAATGCTTGAAATGAATGCATAATTCCCCACACGGTCCCAAATAATCCAATATAGGGACTGACTGAGCCGACGGTTGCCAATACTGCTAAATGAGCATCCAATTTATCCATTTCTCTATGCAATATCACGCGCATCGCTCGTTGTGAGCCTTCTCGCAAAGCGGTGGGAGTCATATTAGCTTGTTTATGCAGTCTTACAAACTCTTCATAACCTGTGGTAAAAATCTTTGCCATGCCCATTAGCTGTTTATTTTGATAAATGCTATTGTATAAGGCATTTAAATTTTTATCTGTCCGAAAGCGATTTTCAAAATCATCCGCTGCTTTGCGTGCATTTTTCAAAAAACGATTTTTATGAATAATCAGCGTCCATGAATAGAGAGAAATGATCAATAAGAATAACATCACCAGTTGCACGAGCACACTGGCTTGAAGCACTAAATTTAGTAATGATAAAAGTTCAGCCATTTTTTCAGTTAATTAATGTTGTTGTAATGCTTTGATAATGTCTGGTGGCAATGCTTGGGGGCGCAGGTTGGTAGCATTGATTGCTGCTAGTTTTACCACTGCTGTACATAAAATCTCCGCGTCGCGCAAGACTTCTTGTGTCATTGTCATGCTAACTTTGCCCATCTGAGTGATACGAGTTTTAATATACAATATGTCATTGAATAATGCAGGTTTAAAATAGTCAATGGAAAATTTCCGTACCACAAATATCAAATTATGTTGTTGTTTCAATTGCGTTTGTTCAAAACCCATGTCACGCAACCATTCAGTGCGGGCACGTTCCATAAATTTCAAATAATTTGCATAATAGACAATACCAGCGGCATCTGTGTCTTCATAGTAAACGCGAATTGACCAAATAAATTCATTCATTGTCTCTCCTTGCGGGCTCGTCCAAGATAAACATATTATAATTTACTACTAAAGGAGTCCAAGATTTATCTTGGACGTCCAAAGCAAAACACACCATGTCTTCTTCTATTCTCATATTATCTCCCGATGTTATTACTGAACGCATGGCTGGTCCTGCCATTCGTTATTGGGAATTTGCTAAAGCTTTAGTGCCCTTTTTCAAAGTCACATTAGCGGCACCTAATGTGATACCAGAAATCTTGCAACAAGCCACTTTGATACAACATTCGTCAGAAAATATCAGTGAATTGGTGAGCCAGCATGATATTATCATTTTTCAGGGTCACCTTTTTGAGTTTTATCCATTGCTCCGTCAGACTGAGAAAATTTTAATCGCTGATTTATATGATCCTGTGCCTTTAGAAGTTTTAGAACAACACAAAGACAGGGAAAATATGCAGCTCATCGCTGATCAAGTACGCATGATGAATACTCAAATCAAAAAGGCGGATTATTTTTTGTGTGCCAGTGAGCGCCAACGCGATTTGTGGTTAGGTCATCTGTTGGCTTTGGGTCGTATTAATCCCTTGACTATTGAGCAAATTCAACAGCGTGTGATGACGGTCCCTTTTGGGATACCCGATAGCCCACCACAACGTACTGGTGCTGGTTTGCGAAAAACACTTGATGATGATACGGGTTTTATTTTATTATGGGGCGGCGGCATTTGGGAATGGTTTGATCCATTGACCTTGATTCGTGCCATTCATCGCCTATTGCCACGCTATTCTGATTTAAGGTTAGTGTTTTTGGGCACCCAACATCCTAATCCAACGATTGAGGCTATGCCAATGCAACACCGTGCTGAAGCTTTGGCGCATGAGTTAGGTTTATATGGCAAACAAGTGATTTTTCAAAGGGGTTGGGTGCCTTATGATATGTTACACAATCATTTTCTCGATGCTGATGTAGGGGTGAGTGCCCATTTTGATAGTTTAGAAACGCATTTTTCTTTTCGTACTCGTCTTCTTTATTATTTATGGGCGGGAAAACCGATTATTACGACAAAAGGTGATGTACTGGCGGATGAGATTGCTCAAATGAAAGCGGGCATTGTCGTTAACCCAGCGGACGAGGATGCTTGGATAGCGGCTATTGAAAAATTGCACAATCCTGAACAATATGCTATTTATAAAAAGGGTGTTAAAACCCTCGCGCAAAAGTATCAGTGGTCAACAGTCACTCAAGCTTTGATTGCCAGTTGTCGCAATGCTAGCCGTTCTCAAGATATGATTTTAGAAAATGGCTCAAGAAAATCGCTTGTGTGGGATTGCGAACATCAGTATAGTGTCTTAAAAAAAGAGTTGGAAAATTGCGAACGAGCATCTCATGCTCTAAGAGCGCAGTTGGAGGAGTGCAAACAGGACTACAACGCTGTCAGTCAGCAGTTGGAGTTGATGGCACATTCTATTTCTATGCGAGTGACTGTGCCATTGCGGACATTACGGCGATGGCTGATGCGCTTCACAAGATAAATTTGCTTTTTGCATATCAATTTGAGTATTGTAGGCGGCATGGTATTGTCGTTGGAAATGTTGTTTTTTTACAACTATTTAAATTCAAAAAAATATCAATATTTTTATACTCAAAAGCTAGGGTGTTGTATTTTTGCATACTCCATTTTTTGAGTAAAATGTGCCATATTAGTCAGAGACGCTTATAAAAAAAGTTAATCTAAATTCTATTTGACTTGGGCTTTTAAATTGAGTATTCTACTCGCAGTGAGTGTTTGGATTTTTCAATCGCAAAAACCAGCTAACAATGTTGTTGGTACACATAAGTTGGACAGTTAACATTAAACACCAAAACCACAATAATTAAAGCCAGTCAAAAAATGAAATCTTGACAGACAATAATTATTTGTAGTATTGTAATTTACATTTAAACGTTATATATATAATTAATATAAGATTAGCCTCAAAATCTGTTTAAGTTTAATTATTTTATCACCCAAGGGAGCTTGCTCCTTAGATATAACCAAAGCCGCTTTTTTGTGGTTTTGGCGTTTTAAAGTAAGAGGTGTGATCTTTTAACATAAGGAAGGAGAACTATATTTAATGAAACCAATAATGAAATTTGCAGCAGCGGCTGCGATGGCATTCAGCATTGGAATGCTGCCGCAAGCGAATGCAGAGATAATGCTCAAGTCCAATGGACTGGGTGATGCCCTCATTTTTCCTGTTTATTGGGGGGTACCAGGTGTTGACAACTATTTTACCGTTAGTAATCGTTCTGGCGAGTGGGTACAAGCCCATCTTCGTTTTCGGAATGGCACATGGTGCGGTGAAAACCTTGACTTTGATGTCATCTTATCGCCAGGGGATGTGTTAATTTTCCGCGTTGCCGATGTCGATGGTGATGGCTATTGGGAAATTGATCAAAGTTTGGATCCCAAGAACTTTGAATACACGGGTATCTTAGGAAATTGTGGACCTGATACTGATAAAGGGCCAGACAATAGTGATACCGGCCTCCCCGGTGAGCCGGCTAATATGTGTATGAATCAAAAGGATTTGTTAATACCTAATGCAACGGCTGAGCTTACTGAGGGGTTGCTTGATCATGCTCGTAGCATGGGTTATGTCGAAGTCTTCGCTGAGGGTGTGCTTGACAATATGGACCATCGTATAATGGCCGAATTGATTGATCCTGATAAAGCAGGTCAGCTTGCCGCTCAAGGTCAACGGAAAATTGGTAATAGATTGGGCACCAGTCTTTGGTCATGGGTTGATGCTAGTGGTGGCTTCGCTACCGGCAGAAGAGCTTCAGACGTTGGCAATTGGTTGAGTGGCACGGCTTTTATCACTGTTGCAGGCTCGGGTATGGGTGTTAGCTACAACGCAGAAGCTTTACGTAATTTCCGCACTAACAGCCATTTACATCGTATTGATAACTATTCTCGTGATAATGCAGTCATTCTACACGACGAAAATTCTGTCGGCCAAGTTCATGGACCCAGTCCATTTGGTGATTACCTGTATTCATTTAAAAATGAAGATAACAACTTTGAAAAGGGAATCTCATTTAATAATACCTGGGGGCCAACGCTAGCAGATGGTGATGATTATAATGTACCAGGTGAATGCCGTAGTGACTCCTTAGTGCCTGAGATTGATAACTGGGATAATGAGTTGATAACTGGGAACCGCGCCATTAATAGTATTTGTGAAGTGAACAAAGCCATTCGTAGTGATGGGCAATTTTATACTAGCTTCTACTTTGCTGGCGAACAGTACAACAACTCAACTCTGAGCAGCTTTTATTTTGCACTTTTCCCAACTAAGTTTTATATTGGAGAAGATCCTGGTTTTTATACTCAGACCACCTTTGCTGGTTATCTAGAGAAAGCAGTTAAACAACTGCTGGTTGAAGCAAAGCCCATTTATCAGGAAATATGGGATCATGAGGAAAATCCTGGTATTCCTGTGGAAACAAGCAATGAGTGTACAGTCTCACCTTGTATTTCAGAGAGACCGCCTGCCAAGAGAATGGCATTGGGGCAATGTTTATCCGTCTTTACGATTGATTTTATCAAGCAGTTTAATGATGCTGCTGCAGACTTTAAGAAAGGAAAAGTGATTCTTGGGTGCGATGAAGACTTTGGTGTCGCTTGCAACCCATTGAACAATCCTTTCGGAAACGCGAGTCTGGCACCCACTTGGCCGTTCATGGGTTATACCTTTGAAATAGGCGAGGGCAGTGTGGGACAATGGAGAAATATGCAGCAACATTAAGAGTGGCTATAAAGACCTCTGAGGTATGGGCCAACTCAGAATAATATTCCAGACCTTTGATGTTTTTTTGTTTTTAAAACATCAAAGGTCTTTTTTTTTCTTTTTTTTTCTGTAGGAGCACCACCCACTGACCAGTGGCTCACTCATTTCATTACATTTACTTTCATAAAAATTCAAAAAGGGAGCAATTATATTTATGTCATTATCCCGCAACCGACTCTTGTTGGTAGTTTTCCTATATGTCTTATTGAGTTCTGTTAGCTATGCCTATTTTGATATCAAACATTGTACACCATGTGATGAGAGCGGCAATTGTTATGATTGTGGCGATGTGTTGGTAGGTGCCGCCTTTTTTCAACAAAATGTTATCACATGGGTGAGTAACGGTTCATCTGGTGCTATTGAGCTGAAAGCCGGAGGTGTCTTCGGTTTTTCTGGTAATTCTATCTATCGTTCTCAGTTGTCTCAGCTCTCGCCAAATAAGTGGCTTCATAGGTCTACCTATCATTTGGCCGTAAACGCAATGTCCTCTTCCGTTTTATCAATGGGACATTACTTCGCACCTGATAAAGCAGGGGAATTAAAAAACACCAACTCTTATCAAGCTCTATTAGATTCTGCTGGAACCGATCAAAAGGCAGTAACGGTACAGGGAAGAGGCATTGCTGATGATAATAAGCTCATTACTTTGGATGTTGATTTGAAGCGAGACACCGAAGAGCTATGTCAAGATGGAACTGCCCCGTGTGAAGTCACAGTGCCTGATAAAAGTAATTTGACTTTTACCGTTACCCCAAAGGTTGCTCCGGAACATGGTGTCAATCATGTTTTTATAGACATGATTTTTGATGATACAAAGACGCAATGTGAAAGTAAGCAGCAGCAGTCCTTTAATACTCAAAATGGGACACCAAATAACTTCAATGATATAAATCGATATTATCATTATATGGGTATCGGAGGACCATGGGAAACGAATACTGCTTGTAAATTTTCTGTTCCTTTTCTAGCCAGTGTTGGTAAGTCGTTTCAAATTCAAGCACAGAATCTGCGTTCCACGGAAGGAGGTTATGCAAAGATCACATTTGCTGTACGGGGGCATTATGATGGCGATAATCCCAAAACATGGGAGGGAAGCCAACACACTTTTCATCTGAGAACTCCTACCACCGGTAGATTAAATGTCACGGTTAATGGAGAAGGAAGCGTCAGCAGTCAACCTGCTGGAATTAATTGTCCTTCAACGACTTGCTTGGCAGAATTTGAAGCGGGTACGAACGTGACACTGACTGCCACATCTGAGATAGAAGGTGTTATTTGGAATGGGGATTGCAGCGAAAATGGGGTGGTGAATATAGGAGTCGGTACGGTGATAAATTGCACAGTGACATTCCCGTCTCTATTAGGAGAACATGCTTTAACGTTTGACCAAAATATAGCTTCATCAACTAAATTTTATGGAACGATATCAGTCAATGGAGAGAGTAAAGCTTTAAATTTTGACAATCCAATCAATATTCAACGCAATCAAAAACTTGAGATTAATACTCTCGCCATGGTTGATTCTAATGATGTAGGTAAACAAGCCGAAGTGCTTGTTGTGATGCAAGTTGGAAACAGCTTCTATATGAAAATAGCGACTCCTAAAGAAGAAATTAAGTTCATTAGATGGAATGCATTCCTTGCAGCAGCAGGCTATCAGGATTCTTTAGAGGCACGTTTGGAGATTAAGGCTTTCGGAAAAAATTTCTTTCAGGAAATGCCGAATATAGGGGGGGTGGTAAATGTCTGGGTAGGTTATCGCCTTATTGACACGGGCAATATCGTGTTTAATGAAATTCCTATTCCTTTTAATATACAGTAAGTAAATAGCATTTCAGGTATAAAAGGAGTCCAAGATTTATCTTGGAAGTTCTGCTCTTCCAAGATAAATCTTGGACTCCAAAATACCATAAAAATATTTTTTTTATGAGGACATTATGAAAATAAAGTTAGCCATTGGCTTATGTTTGAGTGCCAGTTTGTTATTTAACAGCAGTTTTGCTCAAGAGGCAACACCATCGACAGAAAAAGCAGCACCAGCGGTTGCCCCCGGCGAAGTGCTTGAAACCGCCATAGATAACTACATGAAAGCTTGGAAAGAAGAAGACTTTGCAACCATGCGTGGTTATGAGAATTGGGAAGGTGGACCAGAATTAGGAGAAGTCAAATACATCCAATCTTTTGATGCTCATTTCAGGGTTCACAATTGGAAGATAACTAAGACGCTGGATATCGGCAATGATGAATACAAGGTATGGCTCTTAATGGACCATAATCTGCCTAAACAGATAGCCGGTTTTTTACCACCGGATCAAACGGTTCGATCCACACGCTTTCAATGGTGGAAAAAACAAGGCGACAAATTTGTGCATTTGTTTCATATTGAACGCCAAAGATTGATGGAACTGATAGTGCCAAAGTAGTCCACCTGCTCACGATTTTTTTTTTAACATTTAGGGAGTGGGCAATTTGAATTTTGGAGTCCAAGATTTATCTTGGACGTTCAAGGACGCGATTGATGGGGAAGATGAGATGGGCTCGTTAAATCATAGCACAGTGCAAACCAATTTAGCTGGTTTGCTTAAGTTTAAATGTGAAAAAGAACTAGCCGTCATGACAAAGTTAAGTTTGGATATTAGCCAACATGATCTAAGCGAGTACCAGCTTGGTATTAAGGATGAACTCAAGCCTGATGTTTGTGCTTACCTGAATGCGCCTGTGGTACCAGATAAAGAGACTGATTTACTGAAAGTCTCTCAAATGCCTGACTTAGCCATTGAAATACTTTCACCGAGACAAGCCGTTACTTATCTCATCAGGAAAATCAACGCCTATTTTGCGGCAGGAGTTAGATCGTGTTGGTTGGTTATTCCTAGCACTAAATATATAGGTGTTTATTCATATCAAAACGAATGGGAAGCCTTTGATGTTAAGCGCGATACTGAAGTGATTGATAAGGTGATGGACATTCATTTACCTATTGCGAAGGTATTTAGCTAGGAGTTCAAAATTTATTTTGGACAAAACACACTCTGAAAAATCCTATTTCTTCAAGAAATAGGATTTTTTTAATTTGGTTTCGGGAAATCCGCGTAGCTCCATTCCCGAAACAACTAATTTGGTTTCGGGAAATCCGCGTAGCTCCATTCCCGAAACAACTAATTTGGTTTCGGGAAATCCGCGTAGCTCCATTCCCGAAACAACTAATTTGGTTTCGGGAAATCCGCGTAGCTCCATTCCCGAAACAACTAATTTGGTTTCGGGAAATCCGCGTAGCTCCATTCCCGAAACAACTGATTTGGTTTCGGGAAATCCGCGTAGCTCCATTCCCGAAACAACTAATTTGGTTTCGGGAAATCCGATCCATTCCCGAAACAACTGATTTTGCTTTATTTTTATTTTTTCCCCCAAAAGCGTTATAATCAGTTTTTTTTAACAACATCACTATGACAAAAATAGCGAATGAACAACACGCTTTGCAATGCACAAAAATATCTCAACTTATCAGCCGCATTGCAAGCCACATTGCCTTCTCATCAACAGAAACCTTACTAGAACTATCTCACTATGGTTTAACCCCTGTTGAGAGTTTCTCACCCACCGAAGAAAGTGAGCGAGACATAGAAACCTCTATTCCCCTCTTAAATGGAAAAACCGTACAATGGCAGATAACGAATAGTGAACCTATTACGGCAATTTATTTAAAATTGGGCACCTGCGGCAGGATTAACCACTGTCACTTAGCACTCTCTATCTTTAAAAAACAACAAGATAGACTTGTCACAGTGGTTAAACGAGAAGGCGCAAGTGTACAAGATAATGAATGGACTGAATTTATTTTAGACACGCCTTTGTTGCCCAACCAATATATTTGTCAATTGCAATCACCCGATGCTGATAATAATAACAATACCCTATTTCTCTGGTTGACTGTCGAAGACGCTTTTTCAATAGAGTCTCGGACACTCGCATTGTCTGACTACGGATTAATTCCTATCCAGAGCCTTTCGCCCACCCAAAAAACGCATCGAAATATAGAAAGCACTCATCCTATCAAGCGTGGAAAAATACTACAATGGGCATTAGCCAAAAACAACGAACCGATTTCGACGATTTATTTGAAATTGGGGACAGGCGGCAGGATTAATCAGTGTAACATAGCGCTATCTATCTTTAAAAAACAAGAAGATAGACTAGAATTAGTCACACTTGCAAAACGAGAAGGGACAAGCATACAAGATAAACAATGGACTGAATTTGTTTTAGAGCCGCCATTGTTGCCAGGACAATATATTTGTCAATTGCAATCACCCGATGCCGGTCATAACAATACAATCTATCTCTGCTTGACAGCAGAAAATGAGCAAAAACGAGGAATAGCCAATTATTGTTATGTCTCATCCCCATCGCAAGCGCAACTCACTCAAAATCCCCTCATCAGTCTGATTATCGTGGTGGATAAAGAGACACCCTATTTGTCTCATTGTTTAAACAGCATCGTGACGCAAATTTATCCACATTGGGAAATCTGTATCGTCGCCCCTACCGCACTTGAAGAATACCGCCGCCGATTTCCAAATCAAATCAAATTGGCTGACAAACAAACATCAAACCCCTATAACACCGCCCTAGAAATGGTCACAGGCGAATATGTCGCACTCATCGAGACTGTTGACTTATTAACTGAAGATGCCTTATTAGAAATTGCCAAATGGATTAATCAATCCAGCGCCGATATGCTCTATTCTGATGAAGATCAAGTGAATGAAAGCGGACTATTTGATGCGCCCTATTTTAAACCCGATTGGTCAGCAGAAATGCTCAAGGGACAACTGTACACCGGACAACTCAGCGTTTATCGTACCCATTTACTCAAAAAAATCGGCGGAATTCGCGGAAAATTACAAGGGGATATGGTACTCCGATTCACCGCACAAAGCCAGCGTATTCAACACATACCCAAAATTCTTTACCATAAACGTCCGCAGCCACCGCTTTCCAGCACATTAAGACTGAAAATGCTTCAAGCCGCCTTAGAGAGAGAAGGACAAGGAGGGCACGTCACGCTCAATACCAGTGCCCCAAATACATGCCTCCTACATTACCCAGTCCAAGGAGAGCCACTGGTTAGCATTATCATACCGACTAAAGATATGGCGGATACACTGGCACAGAATATTGAAGCCATCCGCACCATCACCACCTATCCCCACTGGGAAATCATTATTGTCGATAATGGCAGCACAGAAGCCGCCACTTTTGCCTTATTTGAAAAATATCAAGCCGAATTGGGCACAAACTTCACAGTCACTCGACACGACATCCCCTTTAACTTTTCCAAATTAGTCAACCAAGGCGTGAAGGCAGCACAAGGAGAGATTATCCTATTACTCAATAATGATACAGAAATTTTAGGACCACCAGACTGGTTACAAGAAATGATTGGTTTTGCCCAACACCCTGAAATCGCCAGTGTAGGCTGTAAATTATTGTATCCAGAGGACAATACCATACAACATGCTGGCATCATATGTGGCGTGGCAGGCATAGCCAATCACAGTCATAAACATTATCCGGCAGAAAGTCGCGGCTATTTTGACCGCTTAGCGATGGTTAGCAACTACTCAGCCATCACAGGAGCTTGTCTGATGATTAAACGGAAATTATGGGACAAAGGCTTTGATGAAAAATTACCCATCGCCTTCAATGACGTTGATTTTTGTCTCAAATTACACACAAAAGGATTACGTCATGTCGTACTGCCACAAGTCACCTTTTATCACCACGAATCCAAAACGCGAGGAATAGAAGATACAGCGGCAAAACAGGCACGCCTGAGCCAAGACGCAGCCTATATGGAACAACGTTGGGGAACACTATTGCAAAACGATCCTTTTTATAATCCTCATTTAAGCAAAGAAAGCGAAGATTTTAGTCTCAGTCGAGAATCTATTTACTATTGTGTATAAAAGGAGTCCAAGATTTATCTTGGTCGATATTTTTAACAACCCAAGGTTGCAAGGCACCCTCGATCAATCTGTGTGTCATGGCAGTGGGATGTCCATCATCATCAATCATAATTTTTGATTGCGAATGATCCTTAATGGCATCAGAAATGATTGGTAGTAATGATAAAAAAGGTATTTTTTCTGCTTTTGCCCAGCGAGAAACCCTTTCATCCAGAGCAAAGCCATATTGAATGTGAGCCTCGTTGAAATTAGGACCGATCAAAGCCATGTTGGCAATCATAACCGAAATGCCACGCCTGCGAAAAGACGACACGACATAATCCAAGTAAAGTTGCGTCATGCCCCATGGCTTGTCAAGTACCGCTGGCGCAATAGTATGTTGGCTCCCCCCCAATAAGCGCTTTTGAAACGCATCTATCGCCTCTTGTTCTTCCTGGTTATAAGTAAATTCCTTATTTTGTTCAATGATTTCATCAAGAGACGAATGAACGAAGGACCGCCATCCTCTCCGCAATAAGCTATAGAGCCGCCATTTAGACAAAAAAGTACCACTCATCAGCAAAGCCTCATCCTCAATAAAAGGCATCGTAAAATAAGACTGCTCAAAAAACCGATCATCAGAAATATCATTTTCAAAAATCAGTATGAGCACAGCATCAGGAGAGGTTGACAAATAGCGTTTTAAATTTGTCGCATAATAGAGAGGACTTCCCCCCTGTACCCCCAGATTAAGCACATCCCAACGCGCTTGTTGTAGGTTTTCGCCAAGCAGATAAGAAAAGGTTTTGTTAAACGAACTACCATGCCCCTCGACGATGGAATCTCCTATAACAATCAATCGCTTAACGTCTGGAGACTTAGGAAAAATTTCCGGCCCCCGAAAACCCATCGAATTGATTTCATAATCAACTTGATAGTATGAGCGTGCTTGTATATATCTTGAACCAGGAATATGAAAATGAATATAGGGACGCGCTCGCATGATGTAGGGATTCGCTTGATAAGGATCTATGGTGCTAACGGGTGGTGGAGCGGGTAAAGTCTGTAATGTTACAAAAACACGCGCCAATAATTCCCCTATTGCCAATACTAGCACAAGGGTTACAGTAAACATTAAAAAATAAAATAATGGTTTTTTGCCTTTCATATATTATTTATTCAATTGTTGTTAAAACCCACGCGCCGGCGTTTCTCGTTCCCACGCCGGCGCGTGGGAACCAGAAAATGTTGTTTTGTAGGGTGCGTCCTACGCACCTTTACCGATTATTTGTGCCCAGGACGCACCCTACATTACCCAAAAAACTTATGTGACAGCGTACTAGTATAACAAAATAGCAGTGTCGCCCGATACGCGCCATAAATGGGATGCTGATGTTGAATCTCTGCATAATCAATGCGACGTTGCACTATCATCTATTTTCGCCATAAGGTTGAAATTTCGGTGATTGTAGCAGAGTTTTCAAGTCTAATCGCCAGAATTTTTTTCATCCCGCGCTCATCGAGCCGACACTTTTGAGAGCGGCTTAAATAAAAATCCTATTTTTTTAAAAAATAGGATTTTTTTTGATACCCGGGACGTCCAAGATAAATCTTGGACTCCTTAGCACCTTATCTCGGCTCGTTCCCACGCTCCTGCACCACACAATGTTTTGAATCTATAATCAATTGCTCAATAAATGCTTTCGTCTGGCGTAAAATACAAAAAATATTGATAATATCGTCTTTGGTGGCATCATAAGCGAGGCTTTCAGAATATGAACTCGCTTCTAGTATAACAAAATACCAGTGTCGCCCAATAATATACGCGCCATAAATGGGATGCTGGTGTTGATTTAACTTTTGAGCCGCCACCATTTCAACTAAGAGTTGCCCAAGGGGATCATTTGAGCTATCAAGTTCTTTTTTATATTCATGAATAAAAAAAAAGGATTGTTTTGGAGAATGTTTACCCTGAGCCACTAAAAAATCAATAAAACCCCATAATTTTTTGTTTTCGTCATATTCGACGGACAGTTCGCGTTCCATAAAGGGACGATACTGTTCTTGATAAAAATCGATCTTGTCTAAAAGTAGTGCGATAAAATAGATTTTTAACTCTTCCTCATTCCAATCCCGCACCGAGTAGCGTAATTTTCTGGATAACTGATGCAAAAAACTGGCTTCTTCTGAGGAAATTTCAGTTGACACTTGTAACCAATCTTGAAAAGCTTGACTCTCTGGCTGGCATACCAATTGAAATTCGTCTTCGACTTCTTCAGTGGTCCATTTTGAAAAGGATTTCATGGTTTTTCTCCATCAGTCGTTGTAAACGTTATTTTGGAGCCAAAGATAGATAGAAATCCTATTTTTTTAAAAAATAGGATTTCTTTAAATCCCTAATTCCCGTCGTAACGCATCAACACTTTGAGGTTTAAGAGTTCTCGTTTTAGCTTCTTGTAACGCTGTTAGCAGACGGCTCGCGTTTTGGGGAGAACTCAATAAGTGGGCGGTTTCCATTAAACTCTCTAATTCATCGGCTGCAATAAGTGCGACATTTTCACCCTGAGATCGAGTAATAACAATCACATCCCGATCATCAACGACTTTGTCGCAGAATTTTGCCAGATTGGCACTGGCAGTCGTCAAGTTTGTTGTGTTATATATCATAAAAAACTCCGAGTCTCCTATTTCTCGTTCCCACGCTCTGCGTGGGAATGCCTGCTTGGACGCTCCGCGTCCTGCAAACCAGAAAAAAACGAGAATAAATGACACGCGACGCAGAGCGTCGCCACAGGCATTCCCACGCAGAGCGTGGGAACGAGAAAACGAGAAACGTCGTGCAGCTTTTCTCGTTCCCACGCTCTGCGTGGGAATGCCTGCTTGGACGCTCCGCGTCCTGCAAACGAGAATAAATTACACGCGAGGCAAAGCGTGGGAACGAGAAACGTCGGGCAGCTTTAGCCTCAAAACAGCGTATAAATAAACGGCGCAACGGCAGAGCCTTGCGTCAACACAATCAGTCCGCCTAATAACAACAACACGAGAATAATCGGTGCCAGCCAAAATTTCTTGCGGACTTTCATAAAAGCCCAAAGATCTTTCATTAACTCTAACATTAGAAAGGGTGCTCCATATGTTTAGGTGAACGGAAATGCGTTATATTGCGGTAAGTCTCAGAATCAGACGGCT
The DNA here is from genome assembly GCA_000785145.2 of Candidatus Thiomargarita nelsonii. Lineage (GTDB taxonomy): Bacteria > Pseudomonadota > Gammaproteobacteria > Beggiatoales > Beggiatoaceae > Thiomargarita > Thiomargarita nelsonii_B. The sequence continues at coordinate 47,970 of JSZA02000018.1, read as the reverse complement.
TATTTTTAACCGGATTTTTTCCAAATAGACGCATGATTGAGCCCATTGGCGTAATAATCAAATAAAACACCAGTGCTAAAATAATGCGAGTATTTATCCAGCCGATTACCAAAGCGATAGACATCCAGCCTTGATAGATCCATTTTAATCCGTTGGGTATCACTAAAGCCAAAGCCCAAAGTACCCCGGCAAGAATCCAAGGCCAATAGGGATAAGCGAAACTGAATATCCACGGGAATAATAACCCAAATAAGCCCACAAACAGGGCACCAGTTACCAGTCCAAATTCACGTAATCCTTTTTTATCAGGTATTTCAATGTGCATAATTAATCCAATTCAAATTCCTGTTTCCACGCCTCATCTTTAGCCCATTCAGGTTGATTGTGCTTAGACAACAAAAAATTCTCCAACACCAAATAATCCATCTCCGTCCGCATAAAGCATTGATAAGCCTCTTTAGGCGTACATACCAACGGCTCTCCGCGCACATTAAATGACGTATTGACCAACACCGGGCAACCCGTTAACCCATCAAACTGTTTCAGTAACGCATAATAACGGGGATTCGTCTCTGGATGCACCGTTTGAATACGCGCCGAATAATCTAAATGCGTGATCGCAGGCAGCTTTGAGCGCGGGACATTGAGTTTTTCGATCCCAAATAAATTTTCTTGCGCCTCAGTTAGCGGCAAACGAAATTCAGGCTTTACATAGTCCACCAACAACATATAAGGACTGGCTCTATCAATCTCAAAATAATCGCTCACACGCTCATGCAAGACAGACGGCGCAAAGGGGCGGAAAGATTCACGGTATTTAATCTTCAAATTCATCACCGACTGCATTTTGGGGCTACGTGGATCGCCGATAATAGAACGTCCCCCTAAAGCACGCGGCCCAAATTCCATCCGTCCTTGAAACCAGCCGACGACATTTTCTTCTGCCAAACTCGATGCCACTTTAGGAAAAAGTTCATCATCAGCTAAATATTCATAAGGCGCATTAATAGAATCAAGATAGCGACGGATTTCATCCTCATCAGAATGAGGCCCTAAATAAGCCCCTTGCATCATATCCGTCCCATTAACGACTTGTCTTGGATTATCCAAATATTCATACCAAATACTCAAAGCCGCCCCTAAAGCACCGCCGGCATCACCCGCAGCGGGTTGAATCCAAATATCTTTAAACAAATTTTCTCGCAAGAGCCGCCCATTGGCAACGCAATTGAGAGCCACCCCCCCCGCTAAACATAAATAATCCACGCCCAACTCTTTATGGACAGTACGCCCCAAACGGAGAACAACTTCTTCAGTCACCGCCTGAATAGAACGCGCCAAATCCATCTCGCGCTGCGTTAAAGTGCCCTCTGCTGGACGCGGTGGCCCCCCAAACAGCTTATCAAACTGACGATTCGTCATGGTTAATCCAACCGCATAATTGAAATAACGCATGTTTAACTGAAAAGTGCCATCCTCTTTCAGATCAATCAAATTATCCAAAATAGTCTGAACATATTTCGGCTCCCCATAAGGTGCCAAGCCCATCAGTTTATATTCGCCTGAATTCACTTTAAACCCAGTAAAATAAGTAAACGCCGAATATAATAACCCTAATGAATGTGGAAAATCAATTTCCCATTGAGAGGACAATTGATTATCTTCACCTAACCACACGCTAGTCGTTGCCCACTCTCCCACGCCATCAAGGCACAACACGCCCGCTTTTTTAAAAGGGCTGGGAAAAAAAGCCGAAGCGGCATGGGCTTGATGATGTTCACTAAATAATAAAGGCGGAGTGCTCCCCAATGCCGCCAATTCTTTTTTGAGCACACTTTTCAGATATAGCTTTTCTTTCAGCCAAATGGGCATGGCTTGTACAAAAGATCGAAAACCTTTGGGCGCAAAACCCAAATAAGTTTCTAAGAGACGCTCAAACTTTACCAGTGGCTTATCATAAAACACGACATGATCGACATCTGGCATAGAAATTTGTCCAATATCTAAACAAGAACGAATGGCATGTACTGGAAAGCGAGCATCATGTTTTTTGCGCGAAAAGCGCTCTTCTTGTGCTGCGGCTATAATGTCGCCGTCGCGGATTAAGGCGGCGGCACTGTCGTGGTAATAGGCTGAAATACCTAGAATGTTCATATAAAAATTGTCATCATAAAATAACGCGAAGTGCAACTTTGTTTCTCGTTACGTTAAAACTCGACGCGGAGCGTCCTGCAAACGATCACTTCTCAAACAAATCTTGCGACGTTTTCGGCGTTAAACCAAAATGCTGCCACGCCAAACGTGTCACCATGCGCCCCCTTGGTGTACGCACCAAAAAACCCTGTTGTAGCAAAAACGGCTCTATCACATCTTCTATCGTACCACGCTCATCACCGATGATCGCCGCTAAACTTTCCACACCCACGGGTCCGCCATCAAATTTTTCCATGATAGCAGTCAGTAATTTTCTGTCCATCATATCTAAACCGTAAGTGTCAACATAGAGTAAATCCAATGCTTTTTGTGCTATTTTTTGACTAATCACGCCATCAGCACGCACTTGGGCATAATCACGCACCCGTCGCAATAAACGATTAGCAATACGCGGCGTCCCACGCGAGCGGCAAGCCAATTCTTTTGCCCCATCAACGTCAATTGACACATTTAAAATTTCGGCAGAACGGGTAATAATAGCCGCTAAATCTTGATGATTATAAAACTCTAATCGTTGCGAAATGCCAAAACGATCCCGCAAAGGCGAAGTCAGCAAACCGGCACGAGTGGTCGCTCCCACCAATGTAAAGGGCTGCAAATCCAATTTAATAGAACGGGCGGCGGGACCTTCACCTATTATTATATCTAATTGAAAATCCTCCATCGCTGGATACAGAATTTCTTCAACAACAGGACTTAAGCGATGAATTTCATCAATAAATAAAACATCACGCGGCTCTAAATTAGTCAACAAAGCGGCTAAATCGCCAGCGCGTTCTAAAACAGGGCCGGATGTTTGGCGAATATTGACATCCATTTCGTTGGCTATGATATGTGCCAAAGTGGTTTTACCTAAACCCGGTGGACCAAAAATCAACACATGATCAAGCGCCTCTTCCCGCGACTTGGCTGCCGGAATAAAAATTTCCATTTGCTCACGAGTGCGTGGTTGGCCAGCATAATCGGCTAAACGTCGCGGACGAATAGCCTTATCAATGGCGCGTTCTTCAGTATTGACTGATGGACTGATTAAACGATCTGTTTCAATGGTCACAATAATGGATATGAGAGTTGAGATGATGGTCTATTATATACTATTCAAAGAAATCCTATTTCTTAAAGATGTTGGAGTCCAAAGCTTTAGCTTTGGAGGAGCGGCGGGTATGTCCAAAGCTAAAGCTTTGGATTCCAAGTGATGTTGGAGTCCAAAGCTTTAGCTTTGGAGGAGCGGCGGGTATGTCCAAAGCTAAAGCTTTGGATTCCAAGTGTTGTTGGAGTCCAAAGCTTTAGCTTTGGAGGAGCGGCGGGTATGTCCAAAGCTAAAGCTTTGGATTCCAAGTGTTGTTGGAGTCCAAAGCTTTAGCTTTGGAGGAGCGGCGGGTATGTCCAAAGCTAAAGCTTTGGATTCCAAGTGTTGTTGGAGTCCAAAGCTTTAGCTTTGGAGGAGCGGCGGGTATGTCCAAAGCTAAAGCTTTGGATTCCAAGTGCCTTTGATGTCAAGTCAAAAAAACGTCGAACTAAGAGTATAAATGTTAAACCATTAAGTTAAGGAAAATTGTAGGGCGCCTCAATATCTAAATCACCTAAGGCAGTTAAATCTTTTACAGCTTCTTGAAAAAGAGCCGTTTTATTTAAACAATCATCCAAGGTTAATAGATGATATTTGAAGTTAGCAATATCCTGGGTTTCCTGTTTCAATTGCGAATCAAATTGTTTAACATAACTGATTGCTAAAATAATGGCTAATTCCGTTTTATTCTGCTTAAATTGATGAGATAAAGACTTAACAACTTGTTTATCTAAGGGCCTTTTTCTCAAATTTGAGTCATCCAATTTTGTCCCAACTTTCTTTTTAATGGCGGGGGTTTATTGGAAATGGTATCAATTAAAGCTTTAGCTGGTTTTGAATCTGAATCATCACTAGCTATTAATTGTTTATAAAGTAATTGAATACCCGTTATGATACATTCCGAGAGATATTCTTTCATACCCGCTTGTTTCAACTTGAACCAAGTTGAAACGGTTATTTTTTCCTTTATTGAGTCAGTACCTACTTTTTCAGGATATTCATTAAGTTGATTGACTGGCACCGTTCTACCTTGTGCATAAAATACGGCATATTTAGCAGCAGAATTAAGCATCACACCAAAAGCTAATCCCAAAGCAGCAGCCATTTTCTCTACTTGAGCTATTTGAGACTGAGTTAATTTAATAATATCTGCATCTTGAGGCGGTTCAGGTTTATTTGCTTGTTGCATTGCCTCAGCAACAAGCCGATCAGCATAAGTATCATTTGACATATACCCATCTCCTATAAATGTTCTTTTAAAAGTGACCTAAAATAATCCTTTGTATCTGAGTATTGCGAAGACATTGGCATTTGAACATTTCTCATTGCTTGGGCAATACAACAATTTTGAGGTTTGGTTTTAATTGGCTCAAATATTTGCAAATTTTGCCTGCATAGTATATATGGCGAAGAGAGTACTTTAAACTGGCAGACGAGGCATGAAGTAGTAACGGGCGCATAATCATAGCCCCCCTTTTGAAACCGGACATAAAACCGGCGGAGTGATTTGTCGCAACGCTTGTATCTGTTCATGGCTCATACGTCCACGACGGTGGCTGCCTGGTATAACTGATAATGCGCCATTTTCAGCAGTACAATCATCCAAATGGAGCCGGAGCGTCAACATTTTCTCAAGTATAAAAGCTGGCGGCTGTACATGTACAATCCCAAAATTGGCTCAATCAGAGCACGCAAATTCGCTTGCTGCATTAAAAAGGTACTTCACTCAACAAATTGCGAATGGCATAAACCTGACCTCGACGTACTCTTGTCACATCCCCTAAACGGACTTTATTAAGTGCATTTATAATGTCATTATTTGTGCAATTGTAAATAATGGGTGGTACAATGACAAACCCATTTTCGGTAATTTTGTCCAGATAAGTTGCTTGGTGCATTTTATTATTCAAGTATAAAAGGAGTCCAAGATTTATCTTGGACCGCCCAAACTAAAGTTTGGACTCCTATTAAAATTTTTTATTTGCTCTTATGCATACAAACGATTGTACTACAATATACAAAAACATTAGCACTCATCTTGAAAAAGTGATGATCGGTCAAGCCAGTGCCATCAAAAAACTATTAGCCGCCTTTGCCTGTGGCGGACATGTCCTGTTGGAGGATTTACCAGGTACAGGTAAAACGACTTTAGCCAAAGCATTGGCCAAATCTATCCAAATGGACTATCAACGCATTCAATTTACCCAAGATTTGCTACCTTCAGACATTTTAGGCGTGTCCATTTTTGACCAAAGTACCCATTCCTTTAAACTCCATAAAGGCCCTGTGTTTACCGATATTTTGTTGGCTGATGAAATTAATCGCGCATCCCCCAGAGCACAATCAGCATTGTTGGAAGTCATGGAAGAAAAACAAGTCAGCATAGAAGGTGAAACTCATTCATTAGAAGAATTTTTTGTCATTGCCACACAAAATCCCATTGAATTTCATGGCACTTATCCGCTACCCGAAGCACAAATGGATCGCTTTGCCATGCGTTTTAGCTTAGGTTATGTCAGTGCCGAAGAAGAAGTCAACATACTCGATATGACGCAACCGACTGTCACCCCCTGTGCCAATCGAGACGATATTCAGAAACTAAGGCAAGCTGTCCAAACAGTACGTGTCAGTCAAGAATTAAAACACTATATAGTTAACATAGTCAGGGAAACTCGCAATTATCCACATATCAAAGTCGGAGCGAGTCCACGGGCATCGTTGACTTTGATGAAAGTGACACAAGCATTCGCCTTATTTGACGGAATGGAATTTGTCACGCCAGAGCATATCCAAGAAATCGCTGCACCTGTGATTGCTCATCGTCTGAAACTCGACGAACACACTCGCTTGAGCGGATTAACTGGTGAAACGCTGGTCAAAGAAATTTTGAATAAAGTTGAAGCACCCATTTAAACTATTTTGGAGTCCAAGATTTATCTTGGTAATAAAATGAGATATTTTTTATTCCATAATTTTCGAGCGATATTTGCCTTGGATCGTTGGATCAAGCAACGTTTTACTAAAATTGGCTTATTGCTACTCGCTAGCTCGATAGCGGCTGGCGTGTTTGGCATCGACACCCGGCAAAATTTAGCTTATCAATTATTTTCCATTTTGCTGGCATTATTGCTGTTAGGCATCTTCAGTAGTTGGTTTTTTAGAGTACGTTTAACGGCGCGACGTGATTTACCACGATTGGCTACCGTTGGCGAAAGCTTGCACTATCAAGTGCAAGTACAAAATCATACCCAAAAACAGCAACAAAGTTTGATATTACGAGAGAATATTAAATTGCATCCGCCTAGCTTTGAAAGTTTTTTAAGGACAAAAGAACCGGGGCAAGAAAAACGTAACTGGTTTGATAATTATGTGGGTTATCCACGTTGGTTATGGTTGATGAATATCAGTAAAGGGGCAGAAATTGCTGAACAAAGCTTGCCAGCCATCTCTCCCAATTCTTCAGTGTCCATTAAAATGACTCTCACGCCCTTACGGAGAGGATATGTAGATTTCACCAGTATGACATTTGCCCGTTCTGATCCACTGGGATTATTTAATGCCGGTTGCACTATCGACATGCCCACACCCTTACTGGTTTTGCCTAAACGTTATCCTGTCAATGAAATATCGCTATCAATTGCAAGAAAATTTCAAATGGGTGGCGTACCATTAGCATTAGGAACAGGGGAGCAAGCCGACTTTGACCACTTGCGCGAATATCGTCCTGGTGATTCATTACGACATATCCATTGGAAAAGTTGGGCAAAAGTTGGAAAACCCATCGTCAAAGCATTTCAGGATGAATTTTTTGTACGTCATGCCCTCATTTTTGATACATTTAGCGAAGAAGCCGGCGGAGAAGTCTTTGAAGCCGCAGTCTCTGTTGCCGCCTCTTTTGCCGCTGCGCCGCGCAACCATGAAGTTTTATTAGACTTGATGTTTGTTGGTACACAAGCCTATAATTTTACCAGTGGGCGCGGATTGGCACAAAGCGAGCAATTGCTAGAAATATTGGCTTGTGTGGAAACCTGTACTGATAAACCCTTTCAGGACTTATACAACTTAGTGATGGAACACACCGCCGCCCTCAGTGCCTGTGTTTGTATTTTATTAAATTGGGATGAGCCCCGCCAAAAGCTGCTACACTCCTTGACAGAAAAGGGGGTTTCGTTTTTGGGAATTGTGGTCAGTCTTATGGAAATCGATACTGAAAAATTTCCAAGCGTGCATATCCTGCATCCTGATGCGATTGCTGAGGGGTTAGCAAAGTTTTAACGAAAACCTAAACACATTAAAAGGAGTCAATTATGAGACATTTTTGCTCTTATGGACCAGTCGATTGTCAGGACCATTTTTGTGTCCAACGTCAAGCGCTGATTGCTCAGGGTGTTGAGCAGCTTATTGGTATACCCGAAAAAGGGGGTCATTACTTTACAATTTGGGCACCACGTCAAACTGGCAAAACTTGGTTGATGAGACGGCTCAAGCAAGAAATTTCACAGCAATACCCTGAGGAATTTACCATTTTAAATTTCTCACTGGGCGCATTGAGAGGAATGAGCTTTACCCCTTCTGAAAACTCGGATTTTCCAGAAAAGTTTGGTGAGCTACTTCAGGAGAAACTACCGAACAAACCTATTGTTTCGAGTTGGAAAGAATTCCGTGATTTATTTTCTAAAACGGAGGGCGTGTGGGATCGTCCGCTCATCCTGTTGATAGATGAAGTCGATACCCTGCCACTGGCTTTGATAGACTTGATGGTTGCACAATTTCGGGAACTGTATCTTGAGCGTCAAAACAACTGGCTGCACGGACTCGCACTGGTTGGTATTCGGACGGTATTGGGTATTGAAAGTCAACATGTCTCTCCGTTTAACATTCAAAGATCGTTGAAAGTGCCCAATTTAACGTCTGAAGAAGTCAAGGAGTTATATCGTCAATACCAAGAAGAAAGTGGTCAACCGATTAAGGCAGCAGTGGTGGACAAAATTTATCAATCCACAAAAGGACAGCCCGCTTTGGTTTCATGGTTTGGAGAACTGTTGACTGAAAAGTATAATCCAGGAGTGGATAAAACGCTTGATGAAAAAACATGGAAACGGGTTTCGCTATCTGCCCGTTCAAGAGAGCCTAATAATACTTTATTAAATCTGATTGCTAAAGCGAAAGAACCGGAGTATCAGGATTTTTTGACCACATTGTTTACAACGTCGAAAGTTCCCTTCTTTTTTCATCAACCCTTGCACAATTATCTTTATCTTCATGGGTTGATTGAACCGACTCTTGAAAGGTCGTCAAGCGGTGAAACACAATATGTTTGCCGTTTTACTTCTCCGTTTATTCAACGATGTCTTTATGATGTGCTAAGTCAGGAAATTATCGGATCAGAAACGCCGATCCTCGCACTGCCGCCTTTGGATGAACTCACCGATGTTTTTGGGACTACTTTTCTTAATTTACCTGCTTTGCTGACAAGGTACAAAGACTACTTGGTTCGTCTGAGAGAGAAAGGCATTAATCCTTGGAAGGAGCAACCTCGCAGAAACGGGTTCAAAACTGATCTGAAGCTAACAGAATCTGTGGGACAATTTCATCTTTTTAACTGGCTTAGGGAAGCGGTGGGAAGGCATTGTGTGGTGACTCCTGAATTTCCGACGGGTAAGGGCAAAGTTGATCTCCATCTTAGGTGTGGCAAGCAACGGGGCATTATCGAACTCAAAAGTTTTGTAGATAGCTATCAAATCAAATCGGATCAAAAGCAAGCGGCAGACTATGCCAAGAGTTTAGGCATTGATAGCATAACCGTTGCGCTATTTATTCCGGTACTTGAAGAAACGGTGCTTGAAAAACTGTCAATTCTTGAAGTGATTAATGAGGTAGAGGTGAGAGTTGTTGCTATTGGATGGGTTTGATAGTGTCAAAGAAATCCTATTTTTTAAAAAAATAGGATTTCTCAGGGCGGAATGGTCTTTTGAGCCGCTCAATCTCGCATCATAATCGAATCTATATCATAAACCGTGACACCATCAAATTATTAGTTCCCCCAAAAGCGTTATAATCAGATTTATTTAATAATATTTTTATATTAGAATGAATCTTCAATTATTACTTCAAGGATAAAGCTATGAAAAAAGTTGCTCCGTTACGTTATGATGTGATTTTTAAGAAGGCGTTTGGTCAACCAGAGATGTTCACTGCCTTAGTCAACTCACTTCTTGATCTCCAAATTGAAATTAACGAGGTGGAAAACGTGGCGACTCGATTTGATTTGTTCGCAGAAGATAAAAAAAATAGGCTGCTTATCGAAGTGCAACATGCACATTACTCAGACACTTATGAACGTTTTGTCTATTACCAATGCAGTGCTATGGTCGATCTGATTGCGAGTTCAGCTAATTATAGTTTTCCCGTCACGGTCATTACTTTGGTCTTTTTTACGGGTAAGAAAACGCCAAATCCAAATGGCAGTGGCATTTTGGTTCATGATTTTGAACCGAGAGACCTTGCAAATGGCGAGGTGGTTGAGGGGGTTTATGGTCAGAAACATCGGCTGATTTTTGTCTTTACTAACTCGGTTAAGAAAAAGAAAACGCCAAAAAATTACCTTGAATGGATGCAAGCGATTGATGATAGTTTGGATGAAAATGTTAATGAAGAGGGTTATACTAATCCTCATATTCGCCGTTTGTTTGAATTAATTGAGAAAGACCAGATCACTCCCGAAGAATATGCTCGCATGAAGGATGAGTACAATCAGGAGGAGTCGGAAAAGCAGGCAGAGGAAAAGGGTAGAAGGGAAGGTGAGGATAAATTAAGAAAAGCTGCGAGCAATTTGAAAACTCTGGGTTCTTTAACAGAAGAAGAAATCGCTGGTGCAATTGGATTGAGTTTGGATGAGGTTAGGGCGTTGTAAGAGGCAATGCCATTAAGTTAAGAGATATTGTAGGGTGGGTAGAGCGATAGCGAAACCCACCAAATCGTTGAAAATGGTGGGTGCAGCGAAGCTCTACCCACCCTACAAAAAAACGTATTTATGCTTAACTTAATGGCATTGGTTGTAAGAGGAGGCGATAAGCGAGCGTAGGGTGCGTCCCACGCACCTTTTAATATAATTAATATGGTATCGGTGTTAATGGTGCTATATAAGGGTGCGTAGGACGCACCCTACGCTCGCTGTGCATGGAGAGAAGGTGCGTAGGACGCACCCTACGCTTGCTAAATGCCATCGTCTTTCTCCATTAATGCACGAGTTTTCAAAACCTCGACGCAAAGCCTTTTGCTACTGTTCTGTGTCAGATGAAAACCTTATCCTATCCATGTCTAAATCAAACGTGAAAGTGAGGGGTTTTTGCATCAAGTAAACATCAAACGTTTGCGTAGTACCAAAGGCGCCGGGGACATCAACAAAAGGAATATGTAGTTCACCAGTGCTTGACTCAAAAGTCGCGTTGTCACTAGAATTAATATTGCACGACGATGGATCTGCTATACAAGCTTGTCTCCCTTTTTCATACGCAGCATCAATCTCCGCTTGGGTGCATTGTCCGGGCGGAGGCGGCACTTCTCCTCCAAACAATTCCACAATCTATAAGGGCAATGTTTGTCAGTTTATTCATAAAGGCTCCTACTTAATTAAATATTAAAGGTTAAACAATAATAATACAGCTTGGAATAAATTTTGGTAGGAGTCCAAACTTTAGTTTGGACGTCCAAAATAAATTTTGGACTCCTAAAACCAGAAATTCGCTCTAAGAGTAATAAATTACCCATATACAATCCTACGCTTGTTGTTATTCTATTCATAAAAAATTCCTTTGATGTTAAAATAGTCCAAGATAAATCTTGGACTCCTTTAAATAATGACTATTTACAAAACTATTGTATGTTTAGCCACTTCTCGGAAAAGGAGTAAACGCTGCGTTGCTGGTAAAGAAATCGTTAAAAACCAATTAACCCACAATTGGATTAGACCAATAAGTCATCAAGAGATGGGAGAATTGTCTGAAACCGAGATTGTGTTAAAAAATGGCAAAGGGCCAAAATTGTTAGATATTATAACAATACCCCTCACTCAACATCAATCACATGCTTATCAAACGGAAAATTATTTAATCGCTCATCATCGAGCTTGGCGCAAACAGTCGAGCCTTTCAGCAACATTATTACATCATCTCTGTGATGACGTTGAAACAATTTGGATTAATGGCTATCACACGACTCATGGCAAAAATGATAAAATACCTTTAGAATTAGTCACGGAAAATATTGAGAGTTCGTTGTTATTGATTAAACCGGATGCCTTGACAATTAAGGTATCTACTGATAACTACAAATCCCACAAAAAAGTACGGGCTCATTTTACCTATAAAAATCAGGAATATATATTTTCAGTCACCGATTTGAGTATTGAACTCAAATATGAAACTCAAAAAAATGGTGATTATCCTATCACGAATAAAGTTTATTTGTGTCTCAGTCTTAGCGAACCTTTTAAGGGTGACTGCTATAAACTCGTTGCAGGCGTTATCTTAATGAAAGAAATTTATACGATTGGGCATTCTAACCACTCAATAGAAAAGTTTGTGGAATTGCTTAAAAAACATGATATTACCGCTATAGGAGATGTGCGTTCCCACCCATATAGCAAATATAATCCACAATTTAGTTATGAAGCCCTCAAACCAGAACTGAAAAAACATAATATTGCTTATGTGTTTTTAGGCAAAGAATTGGGAGCGCGATCTGATGATCCCAGTTGTTATAATCAAGAGGGCAAAGTCCAATATGCCCGTATGGCTCAAACGGAGAATTTTAAAAAAGGCATTGAAAGACTCAATCAGGGAGTAGAGTCTTATCGTATTGCCATGATGTGTGCCGAAAAAGACCCTTTGATGTGTCATAGAACGATTTTAATTGCTCGTCATCTTCGTGCGGAAGATATGCTCATTCAACATATTTTGGAAGATGGCAAACTTGAAACTCAAACCGAGGCAGAACAGCGTTTAATGGATTTGCTGAAACAATCCAAACAAGACTTATTTGCAACGCCAGAGCAATTGATTGAACAGGCTTATGATATGCAAAGTGACAAGATTGCCTATATAGAGGCGAATGATGAGCAATCCTAAAATTTACACGATTGGATTTACCAAAAAAACCGCCGAACAATTTTTTTTTAAACTGAAAAAGGCAGACGTAAAGCGTGTGATTGATATTCGGCTGAATAACAAATCACAATTGGCAGGTTTTGCTAAACAAAACGATTTAAAGTATTTTCTCAAAGCGCTGTGTGACATTGAATATATTTATAAGCCAGAATTCGCACCAACGAAGGCGATTTTAGAGGCGTATAAAAAAAATAAAGGCGATTGGTCAATTTATGAGCAACAATTTTTAGCCTTAATGCAACAACGCAAAATTGAGCAAAAATTTAAATCTGACAGATTTCATCAGGCTTGTTTATTATGTAGTGAAGATACGCCAAAGCATTGCCATCGGCGCTTGGTGGCAGAATATTTGAGGGACAAATGGGAGGGGGTTGAGATTAGACATATTTTGTGATTGCATCGCCGTTAAGGGCAACCACAAGGTATTGCCCCTACCTTGGCTACTCGTATTTCCGAAACTAACGATGGGAATACAAGATATACAGGGATGACTTAGTAGCACCCGCTTTTGCAGGAGCATGTTTGCAACCTGCTTTTTTATCGCATTGAGACAGAAAGCAGGTTACACTAATGTGGTGCGGCGTCCCTATACAGAATTTGCCGTCGAGTGAACAATGGCAATCATACAAACATAAAATGACAAAAAATTATGAGCAAAAAAGATTTAGAAAATTTCCTGAGCCAACAAACGAAAAATACCAAAGCAAAGGGAGAGCTTGACTGGTTGTCTCGACGAAACGAATGGCTTTGCTATATAGAGCAATTTTATGATAATGTTCTCAAATGGCTATCTCGCTATATTGAACAAGGAAAAATCCAAGTCACTCGTAAAAATATCACGCTAAATGAAGACAACATCGGTAGTTACAACACGGAAAAGCTTATTCTTAAATTGGCTAATCGGGAAATCACTTTGACACCGATTGGCACAGTGCTGATAGGCTCGAAAGGGCGTATTGATATGAACTCCAGTGCCGGAGAGGTCAAATTTGTTTTAGTCGAAAAAGACTCAAAAGGCATAAACACTCAGGCTCCCGAAAAATCGGCAGAATGGAAATGGAAGATTAGTACCACACCTCCATTAATCAAATTTATTGAGCTAAACGAGGACAGTTTTTCTGATGCTCTAATGGAAGTGCTAAATGTCTGATAAAGTATCATTCTCTTCTGCCACGCAAAGTATTGAAGAAATCAGCGATTATTACAAAGTGACGGCTGAAGCATTACGAAAATATTACAATACCACCGAGAATAGCAACCCTATACCGGCGCGGTTTATTGGTTTAAGCCAAAATGAATTAGAAAAAGAGCTAACGGAGCGGCTTAATGAGCTTAATAAAAATGTCTCATTGAGCCTTCTAAGTGCGATAGAAGCTAGTTTACGGATTGATTACTTGAATAGAGTATATCGGCGAGAAAAGGATGATTTATCAAGGGTTTTCAGAGAAATCCATAACAAAAAGGGGAATAAAGCCTCTTTAGAAGAAGATATATTATCGTCTTGGAAAAAATATCATCCCAAATACAAAAGCATTTTTTCAGACATTATGGGTGCTTTAAAGTATAGACATTGGCTTGCTCATGGTAGATATTGGGTACCAAAGCTTGGACGGCAGTATGACTTTTATTCGATTTCTATTATCGCAATTAGGTTTTATCAAGATGTACCTCTGATTAACTGATTTATGATGACTTTTGCCGGAGCAGGTTTGCAACCATCTCAGTAACAGCTTACACTAATATGGTGCGGCGAAAATGCCATTAAGCCTGTCCCTTTGCTCGGACCGCATTTTATGTAGCAATGCCATTAAATTAAGGGCAACCATAAAGGATTGCCCCTACATAAAATGCGGTCCTTCGTAGGGGCAATCCCTTGTGGTTGCCCCTGATCCTACTGCGATATTGAGTCTACAATGTGAATAGTTGAAATTTTTCTTGACATCTAAAAAATTTTAGACAATACTGTAATCATACGGGCTTACCGCATGTGGGTGGACACCGACAAAACCCCACAATTTTATTGGGTAATTTTTATTAAAGCTTTAGCTTTGGACTCCAAGTGCCTTTGATGTCAAGATCAAAAAACTTGGACATCGAGAAAAAGGATAATTTTGGTTGACACTTTTTTAACTTTTAACAGAGAATCCTACATTCAGCATAAACTCTGATGAACAATTTTACTCATTTGTGTCCTAACTGTTTTGCAGATAAGCAAACGGCAAAGCAATGTCCCTCTTGCAAGTACGATGAAACGTCTGCTCCGCAAAATCCTTTATATATTAAACCCAGGACAATCTTAAATAAAGAATTTGTGATTGGTAATGTTATAGGGCATGGCGGGTTTGGTATTACATACATCAGTTGGGATATAACACTGAAAAGAAAAGTCGCTATTAAAGAATTTCTTCCGACAACGTTGGCTACTCGTATTTCCGAAACTAACGATGGGAATACAAGATATACAGTGATGCATACCAGCAATGAAGAAGATACCTTTAAAACCGGATTGAAAAAATTCAAGAAAGAAGCCCAAATCCTCGCTAAATTGACTCACGAAAACATTGTCAGGGTGATCAAATATTTTGAGGCGTACAATACTGGATATATCGTCATGGAATATGTCGGCCAAGAAGACTTGTCTCAGCTAGTCAAGCGGCAACCTGAAAAACGGTTTTCTGTGGAAAAAGCCTTAGATATTTTTTGGCCCATACTTAATGCACTAAAAGTGATCCATGCGAACGGGATTTATCACCAAGATATTTCTTTGCAAAACATTAGGATGGTAGATGGTAAAAAACCGATATTGATTGATTTTGGTGCGGCTCGATACATAGTTGGGGGACTCAGTCAAAGTTTAGAAAAAATTTTTAAACCCGGTTATTCACCGGTGGAACAAATAACTAACGATCTCAAAAAAATTGGCCCTTGGACCGATATATATGCTTGCGGGGCGGTGTTTTACGCTATGATTGTGGGAGAGTTACCGCCGCAATCCATTGACAGACTGGATCGGGATAACTTGATAGCACCAGCCCAAAAAAAGGGAGTGGAAATTTCACCGTCTGTAAACAATGCGGTTCTAAAAGCACTTTCTGTGAGAATTGGAGACCGGTTTCAGACTGCGGACGAATTTGAAAAGGCACTAAAGGCACCACCGATAATAAAAGAGCCCAGCAGCAAGAATAATACTCAGAGAATTTTAGATTTTTTTTCACAGTTAAGTCCGAAAAAACGATTGTTAGCTGCTGTGGGAAGCGTATTTTTTGCCGTTGCAATAGCTGTTGGTGTTGCCAACTTTAACTTCAATGGGAAAACACCAGTCCAACCAAAAGTAACTCAAACTGGGACATTAAATCCCCAACCTGATAGGCAACAACCATCTGTTGAGGTTAAGATCAACTCGGTTTATCAAATAGGAAACACCATTTCCTATTCAATTCACATCAAGGACGACAGGGGACTTGACGGTTTTACATTTAGAGTTAAAAACACAGGTATATATGAAAACCGGAAACTTAACGGTGAAAAAGAATATGAGTACAACGGTTCGTTTTCTACGGATGATTGGAAAACCGGCCAATATACATATATATCAACAGGAAAAGATAAAGCAAGTAATACGACAACAACAAAAGGAGTGTTTTATCTGGAACAACCGATCCAACTATTTACAAGTTCGGATTCAGGTGCTTTAGTCCTAAAAATCAACGTACCTGCGAAAGCTGTGTTAGATGGGTTAACTCAACCTGATGGTGGACAAAGTTCCAAAACATCCCATTACTTTTCAGACTTAGAACTAAAAACTCACAGACTAAAAATCTGGGCACCAGGATATAGAACACAGAATGTGCGAATATATATCGAGCCAAATGAAATTACAAATCGTTCCGTTGTGTTGGAATATGAATAAACTTTATGCCATAAAGGGGATAAGCTAAATGTATATAAATAAAGTGATTTACCTTATTGTCATTTTGATGACATATTTTTTATTCTCGTGTATTAATATCGGATTGGCTCGGGAATATAGTTTTTCTGATGTAGAAACGGCATTAGAGCACCTGCGGGTTGGTGAGTTTGCTAAGGTTACACATCGGCTGTTAACTATTATGAATAACAGTGATAGGCGAGTGGGTGAACGGGCAGCCTTGGCATTGGGAAATATTCTGGTGCAGAACCAGAGAGCAGCGGAAGCACTTACGCCTTTACGCAGAGCGATAAACGGTAGGGTAGGGCCTGATTATGCACGTTTTATTTTTAGCTTAGCGGTAGTGGAAGGTGAACTGAAAGACAATTATTCTGAAGCGACAAAATACGTTAGCTACCTGTATACTGCGGATAAGGAACAAATCAGTCCAATTTTACGCCACAAAGCACATTTTTTGTTATTTAAGTTGCATTTCCTGCAAGGCAAATGGAGAGATGCCATACATGCGGGGGAAACGTTTCTGAAAGCCATAGAAGGTGAAATTAGCACCCTAACCGGCGATGAGTTTTGTGAACGGCGTAAAGAAGAAGGATTGCTCTTAAAGAAATCATATTGCCGGATGCAGGAAGAAACAAGATGGCTTACCGCTGAGGCCTACCGTCAATTACGAAATTACCACAAAGCATATACCCTTTATGAAAGTATCTGGTATGAAACACCAGCAGGTACTTGGGCAGATAAGGCTCGTCAAATGTTGCGTAATCTGGAAGAAAGAGTATGGAGCATAAAGCCAAAACGCCGTTCAACGAGCGAATATTATGAATTTATCCGCAGAGTGTGGGAAGCTGGTTTACACAAAATGGCTTTACAGGAAATTGCTGATTTTCTCAAAGATCATTCTGATTATTCAAAAGCGGATCAGATTTTGTATATGAAAATCAGAATTCTTCATGCTTTGTGGCGCAATGCAAACGCGGTTTCCACAATGGAGACGATGCGTCGCCGCTATCCAGATTCAGAATGGTTACCGGCTGCGGGCATCTATGCAATTAAAGCCCTACGACGATCAGACAATACTCAGCAAATACGATACTGGGTGAATTGGGTCGTAAAAAATTACCCTGGCCACGAAAAGTCTATAGAAGCTCTCTATAACTTGGGTGTTTATCTTTGCAATGTGGTCAGTAAAGAGGAAGGCATGAAGGTCTTATGGCGAGTGATACGCGATGGCAGTCAAAATCACATCCCCCACAGATTGGTGGATGATGCATTTTGGAAAATTATCTGGGTGCAACGTAATTTGAAACGCACAGATAGTTCTGTCGAAACACTTGAAGAATTGCTCAGAACTTATGCCCGTTTTGAATATTCTCGCAAGGCTGAATATCGCAAAGCCGCTCTATACTGGCTGGGAAGGTTCAAAGAACCAGATAACCGCAGAGAGGCTATAAAGCATTTTCAGACCGTGCTTAAGGAATATCCCAACGATTATTATGGACACAGGGCCAAAGAACAACTTATAAGGTTGGGAATGATAGTTGATCTTAAACGCGCTGGAAATCGTAAACCGTTTCCTCCCGTGGATCGTTTAAACGACCCGGATGCTAGAGATAATCCTCCCGAAGCTTATTTCCGCGCAATAACACTCAAATCGCTCGGTTTGTATGAGTTCGCAGTGGAAGAATTGGAAACCTTGTCTGAAATTGAGGAAGACTCAGGTATTCAATTTGCGTTAGCTGATTTGTACGCCCGTGCTGGCAATACCTGGAGCGCTATTATTATTATAAATCGTTATTTCAGGGAGTTTTTAGTTGCTGGATCACAGGACCCGGCATTGGTGCCGATGGATTTCTGGTATATAGTGTATCCATTTCATTATCGCCAGGAAATCGAAAAATCCATCCGAGAATCACAACGGTCTTACGTAACAACCGGCATTGATCCTTACTTAATTGCCGCTTTGATTCGCTCGGAAAGTCTTTTTTATCCGCGAGCCATTTCAAATGTTGGAGCAATTGGTCTTATGCAATTAATGCCGAACACCGTAAAGAAAATGTCAAAAAAATATGATTTGGGTAATATCAGCCGTTCAGAACTCTTTGAGCCCGCTGTCAATATCCGGCTTGGTACGCTCTACCTTGCTGGACGAGTAAATGAATTCAAAAACAACTGGTTTCCAGCCATTTGCAGTTACAATGCCGGCACCAGACCCGTCAAAAAATGGTGGAAAAACAAACCCAAAAATCAGCCTTTGGATGAGTTTGTTGAAAATATCCTTTATCCTCAAACTCGCACGTACATTAAAAATGTTCTTGGGGCACGTGATAATTATGAATGGATTTATCCTTAGTCATTAGAGGTCAGTCAATTGAAAAAGTTTATATGGGGGATGGTATTATTTTTACTCGGAGTGGTAAGCGGGTTGTTAAGCTGCATGCAGTTTAGTAAAGACAGCGTCCAAACTGGAGAAACTGTGGGTTCTATCCTTGCCATGGTAGCCTCATTAGGAAATGTGGAAACCGGAACAACATCGCAGGTGACAGTGACAACTACTTTGAATGAATCCCATGATTGTCAAAGTATTCCAAAAAGTTCCGGCAAGCCACAAATTTCTCCCCCTCATCCTGGAAAGAAGGGGTTAGTATTTGGTTCACCTGAACAAGCTGGCTGGACGGATGTATTTGCCTCTCCAACACCTCAAGCTATGCGTTTAGGCCAAGTACTCATAGGTGATCTGATTAAGGTGTTAACTCGTCAAGGAAGTTGGAGTAAAATAGAAATACCTGAGCAGCAATACACCGGTTGGGTAAGAACCGCACACTTAACTAGTGATGCACAATTAGTACAATGTTTTTTAACGAAAGGAACAAAATATATCGTAGTCCAAGCGCCCGGTATTACGGTTGATGAAAAACTTTTTTTGCCATTTGGCAGTATTTTGCCTTTGCACTCCAAAGAAAATGGGCAATTCAGATTTCTTCTTCCTGATCGCCGCTCTGTACTTCTCTCTAAAGAAACAGTGCGTCCGCTAGATGCCCCATTGACCTTAAAAGAAGCTCTTGAGCGCATCAAATCTTTTCATCAGACACCTTATCAGCGTGGTGCTAATACTTGGGTTGCCATGGATGGTGCCGGATTAATACATCTATTGTTCAGAGTAATAGGAATAATCGTACCCCGGGATCTGACACAATTGATAAAGACCGGTGAGCAGATTTCTCTTGATAAAGCACAAGCTGGTGATGTTATTTTCTTTTCAACATTTGATCCGAATCAATCACGTCCGGTAATTTTACTAGATAATAATAGCTTTATTGAAGCCTATCCGGCCCGGGGAATAGGATTTGGATTGTTGGAGCGTCTACATCAACGCAAGGTTTTAGCAGTGCGTCGCTACACTACTATAAAAAATGTTGATATTGAGGAACCGCCAACAGTGCAACAACTTCTAATTCAGTGCAAAAATTCTTTTGAATCGAAGTATTTTACAACCAACCCCCACGGTGGTGAAACGGCATGGGAATGTTACAATCATGTTTTACGATTAGACAGCAAAAACGCTGAAGCCAGTGATGGTTTAAAAGCCATAGAAAATGCTTATATAAAATTGTTTGAGCAGGCTTTACAGGATGACCAATTGGATAAAGCCCAAACCTATATGTCTAGGTTAAAACAAGTAAATCCTGAGTCACCGGCTTTATCGAGGTTACAAGCCCAGCTTGATCGGGCTCCCTGATACTGTTTTTTTGATAGTTTGAGTTCACGTTTACCTAGAGTAACTCATCAAAGTGGCAGTCATAAAATCTACAAATATGAGTCGTTATTGGGCTGATGAACATCATATTGTCGTTGCCCACCCTGCCTTACTTTTTATCAATTACCAGGTGGTTGGGAATATTCAGAAGATGTTAAAAAAGCGTTTCAAACGGCAGATTGTAATTTGCTGACAAAGCCTACAAGTCCTCCGCCTTCTACTACTAGAAGCGATAGCAGGAGGGTTATGTCAGTAGGTAGACATAAATCTTCTATACAATTAAATCTTATGAAATTGTCATTAAAGTTGTTCTTGGGGGTTCAATTTATAACCTGAATACTCTCCGCGCTGGAGAATTATATTTTGGTGTCGTTCAATCTGATTGGCAATACTATGCCTACCACGGTACCAGCAAATTTAGCGAACGTGGCCCCTTCGCTTGGCTGGAACAAGAACGATTTTGCACTGGCATCTGAACTGAAGTCAGCAGAGCAATCCCAAGCGCTTTGTGATAACAAAGTTGATGCGATTGCTTGTAGCTGAAAAACAATTGAAAGAATTTGAAGATGCTTTTTGGGCTTCAAAGGCAATTGAGGCGGAAAAACGGGTCATACTTAGTGCTGTTAGTGCCATGCTAATATTTGCAGCCGCCACTCAAGGATATTGGTTAACTAAAAGTAAATTGTGGGAATCTTTGGCTTTATTTCTAATTGCTTTTACACTTTTTCGCCCGGGTTTCTGGTGGGATTATATTTATCCACCCTTAAAACAAGAAAATCCCATTATGCTTGTAGCTGAAAAAAATATTCCCGTCGATCAGGAATTGCGAATTGTAGTAACAGGCGAAACTATAGATGGTAAAAATGTACAAAAGACGGTTTTGTTACCGCTAGGAGACACCGGACGATTATTGCAGGCTGGTATTGAGACAAGAATAGAAAACGAAAAAGTATATATAGATAATATTGTTTTTGGTAGTCAAGCCGAAAAAATGGGATTGGATTTTAACTGGGAAATTATTACTGTTGAAGTAGAAAATGAGAGACCCCCTAAGCAATGGATGTTTATTCCAGCCATTCTTTTGCTAATATTTCTTGCACATGGACAATTAAATAGACGAAAGTTTCATAGTTAATTTTTTCTCACTTGATTCGGAGGCAATAATGCAAGCAATTGAATTTACATCTCAATTACAAGATGGTATGATACCCATCCCAAAACCTTACAAAGATTGGTCTAAAAAACCTGTTAGGGTTATTTTATTAACACAAGAATTGCCACACCATATGCCCAATTCACCAATTGAAGCAAATGCTTGGTTGGGATGTATGTCTGGGCAAATTCTTGGCGATATTGTTTCTCCAATAGATGATAACCTGATTTCTTGGGATGTTTTGGCGTAGTAATTGAAGAGAGAAAAAACAATCAGTATTGGAGTTGTGGACTTTCAGTTATGCTGGTAGTTTTGTAGGATTATTTGGAGCACTGGCAACATCGGCGGAGCAATCCTATTATGGGTTGCAATCGTTGCTGCCGTTCCCCTTAACTTAATGACTAAGGTGACAAAAATGCCATTAACTGCCCTAAAAACCAAAATCCAAAATGGAGAAGATAGCTACACCCAGTTCAAAGTAAATATAACCAATAGTGACAAACTAGCCGAAGAGCTAGTAGCATTTTCAAATGCCAGAGGTGGACTATTGATAATAGGAATTGATGATAATGGTGTAGTGGTTGGAGTAGCAGATAAGGATATTAGGCGACTTAATCAGCTGATTGGTAATGTTATTAATGATAATGTAACTCCACCTATCTATCCTCTAGTGACGATTGAGAATATACAAAATAAAAAGCTCTTGGTTATTGAAGTTGAAGAAGGAGTTAGTAAACCATACTCCACCAACAAAGGGATTTACCTGACTAAAGCCGGGAGCGATAAACGAAAAGTATCTCCAGATGAATTAAGGCGACTCTTTGCACAATCCAAAAAATTATATGCTGATGAAGAGATATTACCTAAAACTGATAGAATGGATCTAAATATAGAATTATTTTATCAATTTGTAGCAAATGAGGATAGTGATATATATGAAGGGTTAAAAAGTAATGATTTGAATTTGGAGACTATACTTAACAACTATAATATTATGGAAGGTACTCACCTTACCTTGGCAGGTAATCTGATCTTTGGAATGATGCCACAAAAGTTTAGCCCATCATTTTATATAGACTGTATCTATATTGTAGGAGATGATATCTCATCTAATCATTATCTATCCGAAAAAAGGCTTAAAGGGACTTTTAAAACCCTCTATGAGGATAGTCGAAGGTTTATTGTTAGTCAACTGAAACACACTCAAGTTGAAGAGGATTTTAACAGCAATGGAAAACTAGAGATTGATGAAATCGTTTTAAGTGAACTGATTATTAATGCTATGATTCATAGAGATTACCACATCAATGCACCCATCAAAATTATTATGTTTGATGATAGAGTTGAGATTATCAATCCCGGCAAACTGACTAACTCACTAACAGTTGATAAGATTAAAAGAGGTATCTCTATACATAGAAACCCCATTTTAAACTCTATTGCTAGGTATGTTCTGAAGTATAGTGGTAGAGGTAGTGGCATCAAGAGAGTATTGCGAACTAATCCTAATGTTGAGTTTATCAATGATATAGAGAAAGAAGAGTTTAGATGTATTATTCCAAGGTACTAGTACTCTGTCAATTTAATTTTGACGGGCAAATCCCTTGTGACAGCCACGCTGCTTGGCGGTTTTTAATTAGTTTATTTCTTTCTAAGAGGCACAAATTATTCAAGCGGCTGTTTTACCTATTGTTTTGTGAAAACAGCCATGAATTAAGTGATTGAAAATGCTGAGTCTGGCAAAGTACAACAAACGACGTGGATAATAAACACACTTTCAATAGGAGAAAAAAACCATGGCAATGATACGTTGCAAAGCGAATTTACATTTTTACTCCAATCAGTATTGGAGTCGTGGACTTTTCACATAATTAGTGACCTAAAAAAGGAGACAAATTATGTTGTCTGAAGTACGAACACTTGAAAAAGTGATGCTTGATATTAAACGACTTTCACTTGAAAATCGTTTGTTTGTGATTAAGCTAACTTCTGAAACATTGCTTAATAGAGCAAATCTGCCGGAAATGGTTTATTATCCGAAACAAACGATAACAAACCCCCTTCGATTTGGAGAATACAGAGGAAGTTATTTTACGGACTTAGAAGATTTTAAAATAGCTGAATGGCAGCCAACTAATGAATACCTTAACAGTTTCTAAATACATTCTTGATGCCCATACGCTTATTTGGTATATGGAAGGTAATCCTAAAATGGGTAAGCAAAAAATATTATTGATGCACTTGATAGCCAATTAGTGTTACCTCTAATTGCGTTAATCGAAGCAGTGCTTGTTATTGAAAAAGGACGTACCTCATTACCCGATCCTTTTCAGTTTTTCAAAAGAATACAACAAGATGAACGTATAGAGATAGACGAACTCACTTTGGATATTTTTCAACGAAGTTTACAGCCTGATGCACAAAAAATTCCGGAATTACATGACCGGTTGATTGTCAGTACTGGACTCTATATTCAAGACTTAGGGCATGAGGTTGTTATCTTAACCAAAGATGCAAAAATTATTCAAGCGGCTGTTTTACCTATTGTTTTGTGAAAACAGCCATGAGTTAAGTGATTGAAAATGCGAAGTCCTGCGAAAGAACAACGAATGACACTATCAATAGGAGAAAAAAACCATGGCGATGATACGTTGCAAAGAGAATTTACATTTTTATGATGCGGACAAAAACAAGGATGGTTGCCCTTATTGCCGGAACATTGATGATAATGTTACGGAGGAGTTAGCCCACACAGTGAGTGATATAGGTAAAACCCAAGGAAGTCCCGCAGATTATCAGGACCGTGCGAATAGTGGCCCCACGATAGGAGATTATGAGCCAAGTGATTTTGAGGGAGCAACAATAGGATATTATCAAACCCCAGAAGGAGAAAATTTCGCGCCTATTGTAGGTTGGCTGGTTTGCACAGAAGGCCCCAACAAAGGCAGAGATTATAAAATCTGTGCCAGAGCAAACTCAAATTTTATTTCCAGGGTACCAGGCAAAAACATAAGTATTGTCATCAGTGGTGATGACTCTATTTCTCGTGATCAACATGCCGAAATTCTTTACGATCAAGATGATAATACTTTTTCCTTAATACGCAAGGTGAGCCCTGCTGTCAAGATTGGTGATAAAAAAGTGAAAGTCTCTGAAGATTTAAAGGCTTATGATGAGATAACACTCGGTACATCAAAATTCCGTTTTGTGCCATACTGCACCGGAGATATCAAATGGTGATTTTCCGCAATTGGCTACTGATCCTAGCCACTATCACCTTGACTGCCCAAGCTGAAATCGCCGAGTTGGCGATTTCCCAGGTGTAGCCTCAATGCCATTAAGTTAAGAGATATTGTAGGGTGGGTAGAGCGAGAGCGAAACCCACCAAACCTTTGAAATTTATAACAATGGTGGGTGCAGCGAAGCTCTACCCACCCTACAAAAAAAGCTTAACTTAATGGCATTGAGGTGTAGCCTATACTTTTTTGTTGGATGTGTCAGGCTCAATGAGAGGCGATCCTTATAGAGGAGCGATTGAAGCCATCGCTGGATTGTTTAATCACATGAACGAAAATGATGTCGTCGCAGTCCTCACTTTTGGTGATGAAGTCCAGACAATTACGGATTTTACCCGCCCAACTCAAGCACTGTTTGATATTTTGCAGAGAATTACCCCTGATGCCCAAAAAACTCATTTTTATGAAGCCATACAACGAGCGTTTATCTTAAATAAGCTTAGAAAGACCGGTTTACCGACACGCCGCGCAATCCTCGTTATTACTGACGGAAAAGATGAAGGGAGCGGCATCAGGCTGGACGATTTGTTAAATAATGAAATCAAACAGCGGCGTATTCCGATTTATTCAGTAGGATTTAGCAAACTTAGGGAAGAAAAATTTCTGGACGAATTAAAGCGCATCTCCAATCTAAGTGGCGGCACTTATGTACGAAGCGATGCCTACAGCGGTTTTGCCGAAATCTATACAAAAACGTCTGGTGACATTCAAGAACAAATGTACATTCATGTCCGCGCACCCGACGATATTCTTGTCACTGATGGTCAGGATGAAGGCAGGCGGGGAGCACTCCCTGTCGGTGAAAAAGGTATTATAATTGGCCGTCAAGGGGCAGAAGTAACGCCCAATATCGTACTGACTGATCCTAAGATATCCAGACCACATTGCCTGTTACAAGCAGGAGAAGATTGGTTTAGTGTAAAAAACCAAAGTAATACAAGAGCCACTTTCGTCAACGGCATTCGCATCAATGATAAACACGTCTTTAAGGATGACGAATGCGTCATTAATATCGGTGATACCACCATCCGCATCAACTTATTAAAGTTAAATTAACATGTCATCATTACCTTCAGAACTACAAATTGGGGCTGCACAGGAACAAGGCTCTCGAAAAGAGCAGCAAGATTATTTTGCCGTCACTGAGCAGGAACACAAAAGGGGCTTTCTTGCCGTGCTGGCGGATGGTATGGGTGGTCATCCCGGAAGTGGCAACGCCAGTGTGATTGCGGTCAATACTTTTGTTAAGCGTTACAACGAGGAAATCGCCAAAAATATCGATATCCAAAAGGCCCTTGGTCATGCGCTGACGGCTGCCAATCAAGCTGTTTTTGAGGCGAATCAAAGAATTAATGCCAATATGGGCACCACTTTGGTGGCCAGTGTAGTCCAAGGAAAAAGGTTTTATTGGTTGTCTGTGGGAGACAGTAGCCTTTATTTATACACAAAGGGCAAACTGACCAAAATCAACAAAACCCATTCTTATGGTGCCGAAATTCAGGCAAAAATTGATGCTGGCGTATTAACGCGGGAAGAAGCGTCGTTAGATCAGAAAAAACGTAACATGTTAACCAGTTATCTGGGGCTGGAAGAAATTCCCAAGATAGATTTCTCCGAAAATTACTATCAGTTGGAATTGGGTAATAAAATTTTATTATGCAGCGATGGTTTGGACAATGCCCTGAATCAAGCAGAAATTGAAGACTGTTTGCGACGGGAAATGATGTCGCCAGAAAAATGCGATAAATTGATGGCGAATGCTTTAGGCAAAAAACGCCCAAATCAGGATAATATTACACTGGTACTGTTAGAATTGGAACCCAAGACGAGTACTACCATAACACCTTCTGGCAGTGGGTTTACTGAATTGAGAGGAAAAACAGGTACTTCTCGGCGACCATTGAAGTTTTTTCAAAAGAAATGGTTTCTCCCAATATCGCTTGTATTGTTGTTGCTTGTTTTATTGGTCGGAGGAGGGATTTTTGTCTACAAGGAGAAGATTTATTCTTTGTGGAAGAAAATGATTTCTGATAACAGAGGTGACTCTTTTCCATCAGCTAATGGGACAAAAACCGATGAGAAACAAGAGAATGTTTCTGAATTTTCCGACAATTGTGATAATAGCTTAGGACTTAGGGAGATACAAGAAGTGTTAAAAGAGAAGGAATATTACCAAGATGATCTTGATGGTGACTGGGGTACTAATACAAAAACAGCAGTAAAAGAATATCAGACAGCTAAAGGTATTGAGCCGCCAACAGGTGATCTAAATCAAGAAACCTGTAAATCTTTGTTAGAAGATTATGAAAAGCTACTAAAATCACTCGTGCCACAGCATACTACAGATCAACCATTTTAGAAAATGAACAAATTTATTTTTTTTATCACAATCCCTTTTTTCCTAGCAAGCTGTGCCTCGGTACAGGACATGGAAAAAAGCGTGGGGCGAGTCTTATGCTTTTCAGGAGGCAAATTTGTCAGTAGCGGTTCCGGTTTTGTCATCAACAACCGGGGCGGTTTTATTACAAATAACCACGTCACCGCGCCTTGTCAAACTATTAAAGTGGCATTCAGTGAACAAGAACAAATTGAAGCCCAAGTCAAATGGTCATCAGAACAACTGGATTTGTCCATTGTCCAGTTAAGTGACCACAAATATCCTGCTTTGCCTCTAGTCCCGTTGGAACTGGTAGAAAAGGGGCAGGACGCCATAGTTATAGGTTATCCGGGGGCAGCCGATGTACTTGGAAGCCTGAGAAATTTTTATGATCCCAAAATGACGGCTGGCAAAGTGGGTAATATTACCCGTGACGAACTGGAAAGAGACGTTATTCAAACGGATGCTGCTGTAAACAGTGGAAATAGTGGCGGGCCTCTACTCAATGTTTGTGGTAGCGTTATTGGAGTCAATACTTTTAAACCAGACTTTACGCAACAATTTATGGGAGAGTTAATAAACGCCCTAACAAAAGGAGAAACGCCCACAATCCAACCACCGGAAGGTATAAATTGGGCTGTCCAATCGTCGTTGGTGATAAAACAACTCGAAGCTCAAAATATTCCTTATACTCAAACCAGTTTTAGCTGTACCGGCTTGAAACGACAGGTTTACACTGAGCCATTGAGCCTTTTTACATTTGCTATATCTTTACTGTTTGCCATGATTGCCCTCTATATTTCTGTTAACCAGTCACGCCGCCATGCTTTCAACCAGCGGGTGACTCATCTGGGACGGACAATTATGGGCGAATATAGGCCCTCCAAGGAACAGCGGCATCAACCGGACTCTTTTTCCCGTGTCAGAGGTTATTTGAAGGGCGTAAGCGGAGCCTTTGTGGGCGTAGAAATTCCCTTGGAAGAAAACGATATTGTGTTAGGTAGAGATCCTAAACTAGCAGGCATTGTGTTTGATGCCAAATATACAAAAATTAGTCGGCGCCACGCTCGCCTTGCCTATCGTTCACAGACGCATGACTTTATTTTGGAAGATTTGTATTCTGGGCATGGTACCTTTGTCAAAGGCCGAAAACTGTCGGGGGGGAAAGAGGTGACATTGAAATCAGGGG
Source organism: Candidatus Thiomargarita nelsonii (assembly GCA_000785145.2). Taxonomy (GTDB): domain Bacteria; phylum Pseudomonadota; class Gammaproteobacteria; order Beggiatoales; family Beggiatoaceae; genus Thiomargarita; species Thiomargarita nelsonii_B. The sequence goes on along the minus strand of JSZA02000018.1, from coordinate 19,823 downwards.
AGACGTTTTATTTGGCTTCAGCAACACATACTTTTCGGGTGGAAGAAAAATAAGTCACCGTAAAGTCGCTGGATTGAGGTTTCGGGAATGAGGAACGATTTCCCGCAACGAAGTCAGCGAAGCTAAACCATTTAAAGCGCAATGGGCGAAAGACTTATCCCTGCTAATAATTAATCCCTGTCGTTAAAAAACCAATGCCATTAAGTTAAGGGCAACCACAAGGGATTGCCCCTACGAAAAATCACGTATCTTGTAGGGGCAATCCTTTATGGTTGCCCTTAACTTAATGGCATTGAGTTAAAAAATGGGTGTAACACAAAAATGGAAAATGACGCGGATAATCCCACTATTCAACCTGAGCCAGATGAAGATATTTTTACGTTTGAATACGCTAAAAAAAGCGACAGTGGTGGGCGGGAATACAATGAAGATTGCTGCGACATGTCAGCAGATAAAAAAAACCGGCGCTATTGTTATGTCATTGCCGACGGTTTGGGAGGACACCAAGGCGGAAAAATAGCCTCTAAATTAGCCGTTGATCATATTATCAACAACTTTTCACGGATTACCAACGAAAACCTAAAAAGTGAATTGAATGCTATCTTGCAAGAAACAAATGACTTGATTGTGGACAAAGGTGCCGAGTCTTACCATCTGCAAGATATGAAAACAACTTGTGTCGTACTGATTATCCTAGATTGTTTTGCCTACTGGGCGCATGTAGGCGACAGTCGCTTATATGTTATCAGAAATGAAAAAATTATTCGCCGTACCGAGGATCACTCCGTCGTTCAAGCCCTAATAAAAATGGGCGACATAAAACCAGAAGAGGCAAATAATCACCCCCAGCGTAGCCAATTACTAAAAGTGCTGGGAACAAAATACGAATTAACGCCGACGATTTTCAGCGAAAGTTTGAAGCTGCGTCGTGGTGATGGGCTATTACTGTGTACCGACGGTTTTTGGGAACATCTTCAAGACAGTCTCATTTCAAAATGTAAAGCCGCACAAAAAAGCGAGACAATACTGGACTTTTATTTTGAAAAAGCGATTGAAATCGGCAAAGCGAAAAATGCTAAATACGATAACTTGACTGCACAAATGATTATGGTGAGATAATATGGACTCCAATACGGTCAGAACCGGAATAAGTTTCGACGATAGCACGAGAATGAGAATAAGTTTCAAGACAACGAATATTTGTCTGTATTGCCTGCATGATACGGGGGGCAGTATACCCTGTCCCACCTGTAGTTGCGAGACTCCTTTTAATTATGAAAATCCTAAACCGGAAAAGAATGTAGCCTTAAAACCAGGCACCACTCTGAATGAAGCTTCTTCCCCGATTTTAATTGGCCGTTGTCTGGGAGCCGGCGGATTTGGTATTACCTATTTAGGGTTGGATGTGCTTAAAAAAAGAATAGTTGTTAAGGAGTTTATGCCTCGAAGTGTGGCTGGACGCGCAAGTGACGCGCTTAAAATCACAGCTCATAAAGGTCATGATGAGACTTACAAATACGGGCTCCAAAAATTTGTTGATGAAGCCATAATGTTAGCCTACGGCAGCTTTCCTGAGCATCCTAATATCGTTACGATATTGACTTTATTTGAAGAAAATAATACGGCTTATTTTACCATGGTTTACCGCAGGGGAATGACTCTTGAAGACTATGTAAAAAATACCAAGGGAGGAATTACCCAGAAAGAGTTATTAGATATCATGCGAGATGTGCTTAACGGTTTAAAAGCCGTACATAAAGAGGCCATTTTTCACCGCGATATTAAACCTTCTAACATTTATATCCCTGATAAAAATGAGCATGAGACTAGAGCTTTCCTACTAGACTTTGGTAGTGCTCGACAAGCTATGAGTGGCTATTCTCTATCGACAATTTCTGTTTTTCTGACGCCCGGTTATGCACCGAAAGAACAATATAAAAAACAGGAAAAACAAGGTCCTTATACAGATATATACGCCTGCGCTGCAACTATGTACACTTGCATGAGGGGGCGTTTTAATAGGCACGGAATCATCGTTCCGCCTCCTGAATCTATGGATATTTGTCAGGGAAATGCCAAACTTGAACCACTTGAGACTGTAAGCAAACAACCAGTCAGCTGGGATTTCAGCAGGGCTATCGATATTGGTTTACAATGTGAACCCGACAAGAGACCACAATCAGTCGCTAAATTTGAAGAATTACTGAACATCGTGCCGCATCAGCCGCTTCCATCAGGGGATTACGAACTCCTGGGAATTGCCGGAGAATATGAAGGGGCTACATTTTCTTTGAATGAAGGGCCTATTATGCTCGGCAGAGATCGCCGCCAGTGTAATTTAGTTATTCCTAATCGTAAGCTCAGCCGAGTTTCTAGTGTACATTGCCAAGTTTATACGGAAAATGGTCGGGTTTATCTGCGAGACGTTTCCCGGCATGGCACGACGGTAAATGATCAAGACATAATAAAAGATAGAATAAAGGAACTAAAGCCAAATGATACCTTAAACATACAGGGGGAAGAGGTTTTTCAAATTATTCAGAGCAAAGTTCCACCTCCACCCACAACCACTCCTGCCAGTTTTGGGCAACGGTTTACAGCATGGTTTATTGATTCTCTGATCCTGATATCTGGACAGTTTGTCATTTTATTTTTGCTGCTATTGGTGGGCATTTGGGGTGGATTTCTTGAAAAAGATAGTCAATTGGAAGAAATAATCATTCAGATGGGTGGATTCTTGATTTATTGGATTTACTATGCCACGATGGAAAGTTCCTTTAAACAGGCAACGGTTGGAAAAATGGCAGTCGGTATCATTGTCACTGATATGTCGGGGATACGTATATCTTTTTGGCGTGCGAGTGGGCGTTTTTTTGGTAAATTTCTTTCCAGTCTGATTTTAATGATTGGTTTTCTCATGCCCATTTTTACCAAGAAAAAACAGGCACTACACGACATGATTGCAAAATGTCTTGTTATCACTAAATAACTGATATGTTGAAAACGCCGTAGAAATCGGTAATCCATTGAAAAATTTAGTACAACGCGGAATATTTAAAAAAATAGGATTTCTCATTAAGACGTTTATTCCGTTGTACTATATACTAACAAGTTTACCGGAGTTTTCAGTATGTCCAGAATAAGATCAAATAAGGACAATATTTGTCTGTACTGTCTGCATGAGACGGGTGGAACGATACCTTGTCCTAGTTGCCATTGTGAGAATCCTTTTGATTATGAAAATCCTAAACGGGACAGGGGAGCCTTAAAACCAAGCACAATTCTGAATGAAGGCTCTTCTCCTGTTTTAATTGGTCGTTGTCTGGGAGTAGGCGGATTTTGTACTACCTATTTAGGGTTAGAGGGATTATTGGGTCAGATAATAGCGGTGAAGGAGTTTTTTCCCAGGATGCTGGCAATACGCGCATCTGACAAATCTAATATCATAACTCATCAAAATCAGGATGATATTTACAAATACGGGCTCGAAAAATTTGTTGATGAAGCCAAAATGTTACGGCGTTTTCAAACTTCTCCCAATTTGGTTACGATTTATCGAGTATTTCAGGAAAATAATACGGCCTATTTTACCATGGCTTATCACCCAGGAATGACGCTTGAAGAATATGTCAAGCAGAAAAGTAGCCAAGGCGGAATTACCGAGAAAGAGTTATTGTATCTCATGCGAGAAGTGCTCAACGGCTTAAAAGCCTTACATAATGAAAACATTTTTCTCCGTGAGATCAAACCATCCAAGATTTATCTTCCTCATAAAGATAAACCTTTCCTGTTATATTTTGGTAATGCCCGACTCGCTATACGTGACTCTTCTTCATTTTACGAGGAGTTTCTAATTCCAAGTTATGCACCAAAAGAACAATATGAAAAAACTGAAAGACAAGGTGCTTATACAGACATATACGCCTGCGCGGCAACTATGTATGCTTGTATGAGGGGGCGTTTTAAGAAGAACATCCTTCTTCCGCCTCCTGACTCTCTGGATATTTGTTTAGGACAAGCCAAACTTGAACATCTTGAGAAAGTAAGCAGGCAACCAGTAAGCAGAGAATTCAACCATGCTGTTCATTTTGCTTTACAATGTGAACATCACAATAGACCACAGTCTGTAGCAGAATGGTTGTCTTATTTGCCGTTTCCGCCTAGTTATGAACTACTGGGAATTGCCGGAGAATATGAAGGAGCTACAATTACTTTGAATGAAGAGCCTATTATGCTCGGAAAAAATCCTGCAAAGTGTAATCTGGTTATTCAAAATCATAGCCTCAGCCGAGTTTCTGGTGTACATTGCCAAGTTTATGTAAAAAACGATAGGATTTATCTGGAAGATTTTTCCCTGCATGGCACGACGGTAAATGAGCATAATGAAGTAGTAAAACAGAGAAAAACAGAGTTAAAGCCAAATGACACTTTAAACTTGGTGGGAGAAGCTGTTTTTCAGATTATTCAGAATGAACAAAAACCGTTGCAACCTGAACCACCACACTCGATAACAACCACTCCAACAAGTTTTTGGCAACGGTTTGCAGCATGGTTTATTGAGAAAAAAAACAGGCATGACATGATTGTAAATAAGGAATTTAAACCATGATTAGGCGAATTAAAGTCTCTCAATATCGCTGTTTCCATTCTTTGGCGCTTGAATTAACGCATCATCATGTACTAGCGGGGGCAAATGGTTCTGGGAAAACCACACTATTGGATATTCCCACCTTGTTTGCTGAACTTTTAGCGACCAATGATATCAACAAAGTTTTTTTTGAAGCAACCCCAAGCCAGAGCCGCGCCAGAGCTGAAAATCCCATAGAGTTGATACATAATTTACAAGGCAATTCATTTTTTCTGTCACTAGACGTTCAAATTCCAGAACTGACGAAACACAAGTCATCAGAGAGGTTACGATATGAACTAACATTTGAACTCATTAATAATGAAAAGCTACAGATTGCCCAAGAACATTTGTTTATTTTCCATGAGCCTGAAAAAACGGCAAAGTGGGTTCAAGTGATACGGCGAAATCGCCACGAAGCCAGCTTTCAAGCCGAAGGGCAACAACAAGCATTCAATTTTACGATTCATCAAGAGCAACTGGCACTGAGTAGTATGCCGGCTGATCATCGTTTTTTTCCGGCAACGCTTTGGTTTAGAGACTATTTGCAACAATACACTTGCCTGTATGAGCCCCAAGGATTCAAGCTACGTCAAGCGAGTCCACCGAGATACCGCACTGGCTTGAATCAGGATGGGTGGGGATTGCCTTGGCAAATCTTAGCCTTGCAAAAAAAACAAGCTGAAGAATTTGAAGAATGGTTAGAACTGGTGCGCTTAGCATTGCCCACGGTGCAAAACATTCGAGCGATTGAGAGAGAAGATGATCGTCATGCTTATATCAAGATTCAATATCAAAACGGGATAGAAATATCCTCATCGGGCTTGTCAGATGGGACATTAAATATTTTAGCATTGACGATTCTGCCTTATGTTACCACATTACCTCAAGTTATCACCTTAGAAGAACCTGAAAACGGCATTCATCCCAGTGCCATTGAGGCAGTGTTACAGGCAATACGGGCAGTGGATTCCTCACAGATATGGTTGACAACGCATTCACCCATTGTGCTGGCACATACCTCACTTAAAAATATGCTATGTATGCGTCTAACAGACGATGGTAGTGTTGATATCGTTTCCGGGGACAAACACCCACGACTCAAAAAATGGCAAGGCGGTATTGACTTGGGGACATTGTTTGCAGCGGGGGTGTTGTCGTGATAGTGAGTACAACTAATGTAGGACAACGAATAAAACATTCAAATGATTGAACCTCAGTGCTATAACTCGATGTTCGACGTTTTTTTACCACCAACAATAACTAAGTACTGAATCATAAATTCTCATATATAATCAAGTTATTGATTCTTGTCATTTCGACCAGCAGGAGAAATCTTAATACATTGAAAAAAAAAAGATTTCTCCCGCTGGTCGAAATGACAAGAAATAAGTTCTGTACTGAGCCAAAAAAAAACATTAAAATTCATGGTTCGGTACTTAATAATCCTTGTAGTTATATATTCTTTGAGGAAAAACACACATGAAATTAAGAAAACTCATTTTATTGTTACCCATTTTCCTGTTGGTATTATTGAGTGCCACCTGTACTAAACCGGAAAATACGACCGCTCAAGACATGCCATCTAACCCCCAAACTTTTAATTGGAAAATGATGGCTGTTTGGCCTGAAAAACTTGAGATTCTAACACAAGGCATCAAACAATTTATTGAGGATGTCGGGATAATAAGTAACAACCGTCTCAACATAACTCTCGCAGGTAACGCGGGAGAACTAAGTGTATTTGAGGCAGTATCAAGCGGAAAAATAGAAATAGGCCATAGTGTAGCCTATTTATGGACAGATAAAATTCCCGCCGCACAATTCATGGCTTCTGTCCCTTTTGGAATGGATGCAAGGCAACATCTTGCTTGGTTGAATAATGGCGGTGGTTTGGGGTTATGGCAGGGTCTTTATAAGCAGTACAAGATCATGCCATTTCCTATGGGCAACACCGGTATGCAAATGGGTGGTTGGTTTAATAAACGAATTGAAAAAATTGCTGATTTCAAAAAGCTAAAAATCCGGCTGCCGGGTCTGGCTGGAGAGGTGATTGTCCAAAGGGAAATAGGAGCAATTCCCACCCAAACAGATGATCCTGTCAACGCACTGAAAGATGGCAATCTTGATGCTGTGGAATGGATGGGACCCTATTATGACAAAAAGCTAGGATTACACAAGAAAGCTAAATATTATTACTATCCGGGCTGGCATGAACCCGGTACTACTTTAGAATTGCTTATAAACCTAGAGGCGTGGGAAAATCTGCCAGATGATTTGAAAAGAGTTATAGAAATCGCGGCCAACAATACTCACCACTGGATTTATACGGAATTTGAGTCAAAAAATGCACAGGCTCTTAAGGACTTGGAATCAAACGGAGATATTGATATTAGGGCATTTCCTGACAAGGTGTTGACCAAATTACGTGAAGCCACCAAAAAGCGGTTGGAACAAAAAGCTGAGGCTGATCGTGATTTTGAGAAGGTGTACAAGAATTACCGTGATTTTCAGGAAACAATGGATAACTGGCGTAGCAAAGCACAAAGGCTCAAATAAAAAGAGACTGGCTCGTAGTAGCCGCTTTATCGCCTACTACGAGCGTTTTTTGCGTCAATCAGCCACATAAAGGCGATTGATTAAATTTGCTAAGCAATAATTGACAGATTCATTCAGGCTTCTTTCTTCCATTTCCTGAATAATATGAATAAAGAATACCAATACTGCACTCAACAAAAGGGCAATTAATGTAGTATTAAAGGCGACGGCTAGGCTGGCAGTGATTGCTAGCAAATCCAAGTTAGCAGGATCCACTGCTTTTAGTGCCGCTGCAATACCTACTATTGTTCCGATAAAGCCAAAAGTGGGAATAACCCAAGCGATATAACGCAAGATATTATATTTCATCTCGATCTGATGAAAAAAAATGTCTACCATGGAATTCATAATTTCATTAGCCTGTTCCACAGAACGGGTGGCCTGAAACTGCAAAATGCAACGGAAAATCATTTTTGGCAAAAAACCACTCCTGTGCTTTGTATCACCTTTCAGACGCGCAACGTAAGTCGCCAAGTCATGTGCCTGCAACACGGTACGGTCATCTTCTGGTAGATAACCTTTTTTTAAATAAGCGAACTCCTGAAGAGAGTCCTGCCAGCGTACAAACAATTCGCCCAAGCCAACAAAAAAGAGAACGAGCATGGCATTTTGAATAGTAAACGGATAAAGAAAAATTTCTGAATTGTGATCCAGAACAATTTCAGCCATTTTTTCTGGCAGAGCAAACGTTAAAATAGTAATGATAACGATAGCAACACCCATAAAAATAAGTGCGACAACAGGTCTTGATAAATTATTCATAATTTCCTCATGTTTTACTGGCACATACCTGACAGGCTTGGCCTACTTCTTTAACTGTCAAACACTTATCGCAACGTTCAAGAACTCTTCCTCTCACTTTAGGCGTTTCCTCCTGTTTTTCTGCCTGTTTTTCTGCCAGTGGCACCGATTTCAGATGAATGTATTCAAGCAACTCTTTAGCAGAAATTTCACAATGGGCAAATCTGAGTACGTCTCGTGGGGTAATGTACGATTGTTGAATTTTGACAAATTTGCCTTTTTTCTGGACAAAAGTACCATGCGTACTATTAGTGTCAGATAAAAAGAAACTGCCATCCCCAGTAATAATAAGTTCTGCATGGTGACCAGAGACAGTCTCATCGGCAAGCACGATATCACCGGATGGACTCCGGCCAATTTTGTAAATTTTTTGTTTGTTCATAAGCGTCTTACGACGACTTCGCCTCCACTTTTGACTTCCACAACGGCGATTAATACTTTGTGTCCTACCCTAGTCAAGGTAACATCTTGTAAAGGCAATGCGCCATCCCGATAGTACAAATTAGTTTTCACTAATGGATTGGCGGTATTGCCATGTTGGCTGTAAAGATTGGCATAAATTCTATATATGCCCGTTTTGGCCTCTGGATTTTCCCAAATTTCAATCCCTGGACCTCTTGTAGTGTCAACACTGAGTTCGGCGTTTGAACTGGGAAAATCAGAACGGGTACGGTTATGTTTACTGAAATAAAATTTATTATTGTCCGTATCAACCACATATAAATCAATATCTTGATGTTTCGTTGTCCATTTCAAAACAACCGCCATAAAAGTGTGAGCAAGTTTTTCATGGCAATTTTCGAGCTTTCCCTGCAAACTAGCAACTTGTCTTTCACATTGGGTGGTGCGCTCCTGTTGTTGCTTTAGCTGTTGAGTGAGTCTAGCTTTTTCAGCACGCAGTTTGACGACAAGCTTTTCCGCATCGCCTGCATTGAGGTAATAGGGAATAAGAATGATCATAATAATTAGAAACGCACCCATTGCTGACGCAAATAAGTCCAGTATAGACATACTAAATATATTGATTTCTTTATTCTGACGCTTTTGCATTAGGCTGACCGTGGATTGTTAATAAATAAGATGAACTACAAGGATATTATATAAGCTGCGGTTTTTACTTGTCCGAGCAATTATAACATCTTTGTAGTTATTAACATTTTTAATCGAATGTAAAATAATCGTGCCACAACAAAAATATTTTAACATTTATAGAAATCCTATTTTTAAAAAAAATAGGATTTCTTTTCTTTGTAAGGAACGTGCATAAAACTATTTTATGCCAATAAATGCTGTTTGACATAATTTGACCACATCCCTTTATTTTAAACTAAACGCCCCGCATTTATCGCTCCACCGCCCACACTAAACGGTCATCCAATGCCTAGTACTCTGTCAAGCTGAAATTGTCGGGTACTGTAGGGTGCGTCCTACGCACCTTCCAAAGCTGGGTGCGTAGGACGCACCCTACAAAACAAGCTTGACAGAGTACTAGTTAGTCACGGAAAATATTGAGAGTGCGTTGTTATTGATTAAGCCGGATGCCTTGACAATTAAGGTATCTACTGATAACTACAAATCCCACAAAAAAGTACTGGCTCATTTTACCTATAAAAGTCAATTAAGCCTGTCCATCGCGCTAGCGAGGGTTCAAGGGCAAAATTTACAATGGACTTAAACTCTTAGTTCGACGTTTTAGTCCAAAGCTAAAGCTTTGGACTCCAAGTGACTTTTTCGTTGTTGGAGTCCAAAGCTTTAGCTTTGGACTAGCCTAAAACTCAATGCCATTAAGTCTCGCAAAAAACCATACATGTCGGGTTGGTATGCGCTATTCGGGTTGGAAAACCGATCTTTGGTCAATGTGGGTTGGTTGACAGAGGCGTGGTTTCCGTTGCCACTTTCGTCATGGGCGTTGCCGTTAAAAGGCCAATACCCTGCCAATCCCTCATTAATGTCCGCTAATGCGGTGCTTGCATTCCACAATGACAAGAGAATGTTAAAAAATAATACAGCTTGGAATAAATTTTGGTAGGAGTCCAAACTTTAGTTTGGACGTCCAAAATAAATTTTGGACTCCTAAAACCAGAAATTCGATCTAAGAGAAGTTCTGTCTCGATAGTAGATTTAGTTGACTCCGCATTAGCCAATGCAGCATTCGCCTCTTTTAGCAGTGCTTGTGAGATAATGTATGCAAGATATGCGCCTTCTAGCTTATGATAAATGTTTTTCGAGACTTGCTTTAATTGATGCCTCAATGTCTCCCATTGAGCCAGCGTTTTATCAATCATCTCTTACAATAATTGCTATCATCGCATCCCATTTGCCGTTATTTTTCAAGCGTTCAATGTGATTGATTTTTATTATCAGGCGGACAAACCTTTCTGTTCTGGTTCCCCTTAACTTTCAACGAGTTGGTGGGTGCAGCGAAGCTCTACCCACCCTACAAAAAAAACGCATTTATTCTTTGCACAATCCAAAAAATTATATGCTGATGAAGAGATATTACCTAAAACGGATAGAATGGATCTAAATATAGAATTATTTTATCAATTTGTGGAGGGGCTAAAAAGTGGTGATTTGAATTTGGAGACTATACTTAACAACTATAATATTATGGATGGCTCTCACCTTACCTTGGCAGGTAATCTTATCTTTGGAATGATGCCACAAAAGTTTAGTCCATCATTTTATATTGATTGTATCTATATTATAGGTGATGATATATCATCTAATCATTATCTATCCGAAAAAAGGCTCAAAGGGACTTTTAAAACCCTCTATGAGGATAGTCGAAGGTTTATTGTTAGTCAACTGAAACACTCTCAAGTTGAAGAGGATTTTAACAGCAATGGAAAACTAGAGATTGATGAAATCGTTTTAAGTGAACTGATTATTAATGCTTTGATTCATAGAGATTACCACATCAATGCACCCATCAAAATGATTATGTTTGATGATAGAGTTGAGATTATCAATCCCGGCAAACTGACTAACTCACTAACTGTTGATAAGATTAAAAGAGGTATCTCTATACATAGAAACCCCATTTTAAAATCATCAATCAATCGCTTAATAATAAGGGCAACCACAAGGGATTGCCCCTACATTTCGACAAAATTCCAACCATGGTAGGGTGGATTAAGCGGAGCGTATCCACCTGATTAATCTATAAGTTTTGGTGGATACGCTATCGCTTAATCCACCCTACATGGTCTCTAAAAACCATTTTGAATTATCTTTTGACTTATCCATTTTCATCTCCTTCAATGCCTTCCACCCTTTGGAGAAGCGACATTGTTACCCTGTTGAGGCATAATAGCAACGCCTTCACCACCTACGAAACGGATAATTTCTTCACCCGTTTCGAGATTCCATAATTTGGTTGTGCCATCATTTGAACCCGACAAAGCGGTTTTGCCATCGGGGGAAAACGCGACGGAATTTACCCAGTCAGAATGTGCTTCTAAGCTCTTGATGACGCGCCCGCTGGATAAATCCCACCATTTCACGGTGTTATCCCAACTGCCCGACAAGGCCGTTTTGCCATCGGGGGAAAACGCGACGGAACTTACCACGTTCGGGACGGAAGTTACCCAGTTAGCGACGGAAGTTACCCAGTTGGCTTCTAAGCTCTTGATGACGCGCCCGCTGGATAAGTCCCACCATTTCACGGTATTATCCCTACTGCCCGACAAGGCGGTTTTGCCATCGGGGGAAAACGCGACGGAATTTACCCAGTCAGAATGTGCCTCTAAGCTATTGATGACGCGCCCGCTGGATAAGTCCCACCATTTCACGGTGTTATCATATGAACCCGACAAGGCGGTTTTGCCATCGGGGGAAAACGCGACTGAATAAACCTCTGAGGAATGTGCCTCTAAGCTTTTGATGACGCGCCCGCTGGATAAGTCCCACCATTTGACGGTGTTATCTGAAGAACCCGACAAGGCGGTTTTGCCATTGGGGGAAAACGCGACGGACATTACATAGGAATGTGCTTCTAAGCTATTGATGACGCGCCCGCTGGATAAGTCCCACCATTTCACGGTTCTACCTGAACCCAACAAGGCGGTTTTGCCATCGGGGGAAAACGCGACTGAATATGAATATTCTATTGAGGAATGTGCCTCTAAGCTATTGATGACGCGCCCGCTGGATAAGTCCCACCATTTCACGGTTCTACCTGAACCCGACAAGGCGGTTTTGCCATCGGGGGAAAACGCGACTGAATATACATTTCTGGAAAGTTTAAGCTGTAATTCCGCTGGCGGAGAAAAAGGGAATGGAGATGGACTTGTTGTTTTAATTCCAAGTGTTGCTAATGCTAAGTTAATTGCAACTAGCAGGCTGACAAGCGTTAGGATAATATATTTTATATACATTCTTGTTTCTCATAAAAAAATAACTACAAGGATTACATTTAAGAAGGGATAAGTCAAAAGATAAGTCAAAATGGATTTGAGAGCCTAAAGTCTTTTTGTCAGATAAAACCGGTTTTGACTTATCCTTTCTTAAATACAATCCTTGTAGTTATTGTTGTTTTCATTAATCAATCTCAATTTCCACCCGTCTATTTTTCACCAAAGTCACCGCATCATAGCCCATTACCAACGGACGGCTGGCGCCATACCCATAAATATTCACACGGCTGCTTGCTATGCCACGTTTTATATGTGCTGGACGGGGTTTGTTTGCGACCCCGTCCAGCACGAGTATGACACTATCGTGTTACTCCTTATTAAATATATCTTGCGGGATAATAAGTGGTATCTGCTGTTGCTTAGATTTTTGATAAATATAAAAATCACTATCCAATGTTAGCACTTCACTCTCAGAATAAATTTCTGCCATACGCAGCACACAAGCATCCGCTAGTGACATGGGAACATTACTATATTTTTGCATCAGTGTACTTATAGCATCTACTTCATCAGAGATAACAAAAGGGATAACTAACAAACCTTGTTGCAACATTTCAACTATAATCTGCGATGAACCAGTGCTTCTATATACCAAAAAACTAGCCTCAGTTATCACCGCCTCACATGTTAATAAAGGAAAACTGATCTGCTCAAGTTGCTCTATTGCCCAAGCATGATAATTGATCATCTTTACTAAGATAGGCGACTAAAGGACCGGTATCTGAAATAACATTTTTCTTCATTCTCCAAATCCTTCCAAATAATCTGAATTGACTGATAAATCAACAGGTGCTTTTTTGATACATCCTTGAAATTTTTTCGCCGCTTGGGCAAAAGAAACCGTTTTCTCATTAAAAACACTTGCCGGTTGTTTTAAGATAATGACTTCAACTTTCTCACCCATGGCAAAAGGCAATGCCTCCAGATACAAGTGGCCATTCTTAGGTATTGTAACTTCAACTCTATGTGCAAACATAGCATCTCCTTATAACTGGTTAACAACTAAGTATTTTTTATCGTTCCCACGCTTCGCGGAGATCATGCCTGCCTCGACGCGGAGCGTCGACTTTTTAGATAGATACTACCTAATCGTTTGCAAACTGCGTATAATTTGCCCCACGACATCACGAAGCATATCCTCGCGCAAGACGTCTTCTTCTGAGCCCGCCGCCAAAACAGCGTTTTTATCAAAACGGTAATCTCGCAATAAGGTGATAAGTTGTTTTTCCAACAAAATACTGTTATCGGGTTTGCGGACTTCCATTTCTACTCGGTAATTGAGTTCGACTTCTTCCAGCTTGCCTGACCTTGAGGAGACTGATAATACCCGCCTCTCTACCGTTTCATTGCGTAAATAAAGCACCGCTTGGGCGGCTTTGCTCGTGGGGACAACTTGTACGCCTTTTTCGGTGAGAAAGCGTCTGACTTCACTCGCTATCTTATGGGCAGATTCCGATTGGATATGCAGATTCTGCAACTTCAAATCAGCCGCACCGCGCAGGTGAAAGCCACATCCAGCTATCAATAAAATTGTGATAACTGATAACTGATAACTGATAACTGACTTCATACGACCACCACATTGACTAATTTTTTAGGCACCACAATGACCTTTTTCAGGGATTTTCCCGCCGTAAAGCGTTGCACATTTGGCTCATTTAGGGCCGTTGTTTCAATGCTTTGTTTATCGGCATCTACTGGGACGCTGATATGTCCACGCAATTTGCCGTTGACTTGTACCACCATTTCTATTTCATCACGCTTTAAGGCACTTTCATCCACTTGCGGCCAAGCGGCATCGAGGATGAGCCCAGAATGACCTAATTTTTGCCACAAGGCTTGGGTGATATGTGGCACAATCGGTGACAACATCAGCACTATCGCTTCTAAGCCTTCTTGTATCACGGCTCGACTTTGTGGCGTGTCTTTGGCGCGACTGAGGCTATTGATCAATTCCATGATGGCAGCAATAGCCGTATTAAAAGTATAGCGGCGTCCAATATCATCGCTGACTTTTTTAATGGTTTCATGGACTTGACGGCGTAAATCCCGTTCCGCTGGGTTCAACTTATCAACGGGGGGCGCGGGTAAGTGTGTAACCACTTGTTTCCATAAGCGTTTTAAAAATCTAAACGCCCCTTCCACGCCGGTATCAGACCATTCTAATGATTGTTCTGGGGGAGATGCGAAAATGATAAATAAGCGTACTGTGTCCGCTCCATATTTATTAATCAAATCTTGAGGATCAACCGTGTTGCCTTTGGATTTGGACATTTTGGTACCGTCTTTGAGTACCATGCCTTGCGTCAATAGGCGCTTAAAGGGTTCATTGCCTTTGACTAAGCCTTCATCGCGCATGAGGCGGTGGAAAAATCGCGCATAAAGTAAATGTAAAATAGCGTGTTCAATGCCACCTATATATTGATCAACCGGCAACCAGTAGAAGGCACGTTCATCTAACATGGCAGAATTACAATCGGGGCTCGCATAACGGGCGTAATACCAAGAAGATTCCATGAAAGTGTCAAAAGTATCCGTCTCGCGCTGGGCTTGTTTGCCACATTGGGGACATTTAACATGGGTGTCTCGTTTTAAAGACGAACCAGAACCAGAACCAGAACCTGTCTCTCCCGGGACGACATTTTCGGGCAAAAGCACAGGTAAATCTTTTTCAGGCACCGTGCCACAATCAGGGCATTCAATCATAGGAATGGGGCAGCCCCAATAACGTTGACGGGATATGCCCCAGTCGCGTAAACGATAGTGGATTTTTCGTCGTCCACTGTCTCGTTTTTCTAAATATTCTGCAATGGCAATAAAGGCTTCTTGTGAAGTTAAGCCGCTGAATTGTCCTGAATTGACTAATTTGCCTTTATCGACAAAGGCAGCTTCCAGTTTTTCAGGCAATTGTTCGTCGTGCGTAATGACTTGTTTAATGGGCAAGCCATATTTTTGTGCAAATTCAAAATCACGTTGATCATGGGCGGGGACTGACATCACGGCGCCAGCACCATAACTCATCAACACGAAATTGGCCACCCAAAGGGGTAAGGTTTCGCCAGTAATCGGATGAATGGCTTTTAAGCCAGTATCCATGCCCAATTTTTCCATTGTCTCCCAATCCGCTTCAGCAGTGCCGGTTTTATTACATTCTTTAATAAATTCGGCCAAATTTGGATTATGCGTAGCGGCTTGTTGCGCGAGCGGATGTTCGGCGGCGATAGCCACATAAGTCGCACCCATCAAAGTATCGGGGCGCGTTGTGAAAACGGTTAATTCGGTTAAATCGGTTAATTTTTTATCATCCACCTTAAATTGGATTTCCACACCTTCTGAGCGGCCTATCCAATTTCGCTGCATAATACGCACAGCATCAGGCCATTCGCCCTCTAGTGTCTCCAAATCCTTTAATAATTCGTCAGCATAAGCGGTGATTTTCAAAAACCATTGAGAGATTTCGCGCCGTTCAACAAGGGCACCTGATCGCCAACCGCGCCCGTTTATGACTTGTTCATTGGCTAAAACGGTTTGATCGACGGGATCCCAATTGACGGGGGCGGTTTTTTTGTAAACGAGTCCTTTTTTATATAATTGAATAAATAACCATTGTTCCCAGCGATAATAATCGGCATCACAAGTGGCCAATTCGCGATCCCAGTCGTAGCCTAAACCAAGGCGTTTTAGTTGGTTACGCATATATGCGATATTTTCGTAGGTCCATTTTGCCGGGGGGACTTTATTTTGTATCGCGGCATTTTCGGCAGGCAAACCAAAGGCATCCCATCCCATGGGTTGCAAAACGTTTTTGCCCAACATACGCTGATAACGAGCAATCACATCGCCGATGGTATAATTGCGGACATGTCCTATATGGAGTCGCCCACTGGGATAAGGGAACATGGCGAGGCAGTAGAATTTTTCTTTGTTGGCGTCTTCAACGGCTTTAAAGGACTGTTCGGTTTCCCAACGTTTTTGGACTTCAGATTCAATGGATTTGGGGATGTACTGTTGCATGGTTTTTTTAAGTGTTGTTAGTTGATTATTGATTATAACAGATTATAATTCAGGCGACATCATTAATAAAATTAATGATGCTGATGCCTTTTTCGGGCGCCACCTATTAATGAGCGTGAGTGGCACAAGCACCTTATTGACAAAAGTGGATAATGGTTTTAATATAATAAACCAGTCGCTCGCCGACAATCGTTGACAAAAATTAAAAAATGCTTGAAAAAACACGACTTGCTTCAGAAGAACCGAAACAATTGGTATTGTTTTCGCATAGATATGAAAGCACAGAAGAAATTATAAATTAAGGGCAACCATAAAGGATTGCCCCTACAGGAGGCGTGATTTCTCGTAGGGGCAATCCCTTGTGGTTGCCCTTGATCCCTCTTCGCGGCGGGACAGGCTTAAT
Organism: Candidatus Thiomargarita nelsonii; assembly: GCA_000785145.2. Taxonomy (GTDB): domain Bacteria; phylum Pseudomonadota; class Gammaproteobacteria; order Beggiatoales; family Beggiatoaceae; genus Thiomargarita; species Thiomargarita nelsonii_B. Next base: position 2,962 of record JSZA02000018.1, on the reverse strand, counting down.
GGAATTGGCACTTTCCAATGCCGAACGGGATAAAAAAGGAGGACTTTTAAAATACCCCAAAAATCAGAAGTTATGTTGTTTATTTTTGGCCAGGGGAAGGAAAGGATGATCCGGAAAATTGTCGTATTGAATATGTTATAGATGTGCAGTATAGCAAAATTTTACTTTACGACAAGACATTAGAAGAAATAAAACAGATGGAACTCTGGGAATATGTTGCTTTTGCTCCTATTTTAAAAGATATGGATGATAAGCAACTCAATGAAGCTTTAAGACTGTTGGAGCAATATGCTGGAAATGATGAGAAAAAACGAAACCGGCTATTACTCACACTGGCTTTTTATTTCAAGAGAAAATACAAGAGAAGTATAAACGAAGTCATTCCTAATTTTGAGACTATGATAATGCAAACAGCTGAAACTGGATATTATGCTTTAACTCCTGAAGAGGCTCGTCAAGAAAGGGAGAAAGGAATGCAGGCCGGAATGCAGGTCGGAAGGCAGGCCGGAATGCAGGCCGGAAAACAAGAAGGTAGGCAGGAGATATTAGCTATGTTGTCTGAAGAACAACGTGCTGAGCTAATGCGACGCTTGGCTCTTGACAAGATTAACTGACCCGATGTTGAAAAATTTTGGCAAGGAGTCCAAGATTTATCTTGGACTCCAAAATATCTTAATTAGCTTGGCATCTTACCAACGCCATTAATTGTTCAATGCTTTTCAAGCCTTGTAAAGTCCCAGCGACTCGGGTATTGGTGAGCTTGGCTCCCTTGGGATGGGTGTTATCAATATTGGCGAGATAGCACACATTGCCGCCGGTTTCAATTTCAATGCTTGTGTGGTTTCCAGAGTCATCGCTAATCGTTAAGCTGACATCGCTTTCTTTAAAACGCGCTTTTTTGCCCTCTTGTACCATGCCATAATCCCAGCAAAAAAACCACAGGGATTTCATCATATCTAAATTATTGACAATCATTTCTTCTGTTTTATAGCCACTGGTATCGCCTATGCCGGCATCTTTTCCAAGGCGTATATAAGGAAAAGCATCCTGTTTACCCAGTTCACCAAAATAGATTAATCCACGTTTATCGTCTTTGGATTCATAAACGGCGGCTAAGTCAAAATCAGCAGCGGTTGTCCACTTTAGGGATGCTGTCAGTTGTTTTACGTCAAGAACGCCTTCTTGAACTTGATATTTTAGTTGCATGGTTTTCCTCATTTTATTTTTGTCGTTTGTTTTATTTTTCTCGTTCCCACGCTCTGCGTGGGAATGCATGAATCGACGCTCCGCGTCGAGTGAAATTGAGCGTTTTATCGTTGCAGGACGCGGAGCGTCCTTGAAGGCATTCCCACGCAGAGCGTGGGAACGAGAAAATCTTAACATCCCAATTGCCTTTTAAGTTTGTTCCTTAATTCTAAGAAAGCCTTTGCCTGCTTTTTCTTTTCCTCAGTATTCAGTCTTTCACATTGTCGTTGTGTCGGGTACTCTTTATCAGGAACAATACACAATTTTTCGAGCCTATTTTCCTGATCATAAAGTGCATTTACCGTTTTTTCATCACTCAACTGACACAAGGCATCAAATACCTTGACATGCTTACCATCGTCTATCAATTTGTTAGATCGTCCATCCTCAACAACGCTTTTCAAGAATTTAGCCCTTGCCACATCATTGTTTCTAAAGAAAGGCAGTTTATTTTCATCTTGGAGCGTTGTCTTTTCCGGCATCTCTGGAAATTTATTGCTCACTTGATAAACAAAAGATAAAACCGGATATTCCTCGCTATTCGGCGGCGTGTCAAAACTAACCTGCGTCGCTACGTTTTTAAAATCCAAAAACACCTGTCTCAATTTTCTTTGTTGAGCGATAATTTGATTAAAGTCGGATTTATCAAAGTCCGCAAGTTCTCCCAAATAAGCTTGGGGTGATCCTTGACTGTTATCCACAAAGCTCAGTAAAAACGACCAAACATCTTTTGTGTCTAAGTCGCTTAAAACTTGCTCAATCTTTTCTGGATCAGTTTCACGCAATGCCGGCGCATTATCACACCAATTGAACTGTTCACAGAGGGAGCGTTCTAGCTGGCGATAGGGCTCCTCTTGTGTTATTTCAACTGGGGAGTCTTCAGTTTCTGTAGGCGTTTTTGTAAAGAACAGATTGCACGTTGGCAAGAAGAAACAGGCTGCCACCATGAGCGTGACAATGATAATCACAAGCCACCAACCGCCAAAATGTCTAGAATTAAATATTCCCATAATTTTCCTCTCTCAATCAAAAAAAAGCCGTTTCCAAAGCTAAAGCTTTGGACTCCAAAATACATTAATTACTTTTACATCCCAATTGCCTTTTAAGTTTGTTCCTTAACTCTAAAAAAGCATTTGCCTGCTCTTTCTTTTTCTCAGTCTTGAGACTTTCACATTCTGCTTGTGTAGGGTCGTTTTTATCAGGGATAATACACAATTTTTTGATCCTATTTTCCTGATCATAAAGTACCTTTACCGTTTTTTCATCAGTCAATTGACACAAGGCTTCAAACACTTTGATATGCTTGCCACCGTCTATCAATTTGTTATAACGTCCATCCTCAATAACGCCTTTCAAGAATTTAGCCCTTGCCACATCATTGTATCTAAAGAAAGGCAGTTTATTTTCATCTTGGAGCGTTGTCTTTTCCGGCATCTCTGGAAATTTTTTTTTCACTTTATAAACAAAAGATAAAACCGGATAGTTTTCGCTATTCGGCGCAGTGTCAAAACTAACCTGCGTCATGTCTTGAAAAGACACAAACACTTGTCTCAATTTACTTTGTTGAGCGAGAATTTTATCAAAGTTGAATTTATCAAAGCCCGTTATATCTCCCAAATAAGCTTGGGGTGAGCCTAGACGATTATCCACAAAGCTCAGTAAAAACGACCAAACATCTTTTGTGTCTAAGTCGCTTAAAACTTGCTCAATCTTTTCT
>JSZA02000435.1 GCA_000785145.2 Candidatus Thiomargarita nelsonii | reverse complement strand
ATTAAGGAATTGGGTGATGTCTTTTTTGATGGCAATGTCATCACCAGCGGTGCAGGTAAAGCCAAACTCTTTGATAAGTTTTACCGCGTCTATGTAATTTTTTTGAGCGGTTTGTTGGATGTTTGGGGAGAGTCCGCAGGCTTGTTTGATGGCAGCATCTAGGGCTGTTTTGGCTAAAGAGGAAAATAAAAGTACACATCTTCGTCCAATATGCATCTGATTCTTCTGGAGTGCATTATGTCCCACTGCCATTACATAAGCTCGAAGTATTGCGTCTATGAAATTGCTATCATAAACAACAATTCTTCTATCTTTATAAGGGCTACTTTTTGCAGCCACTTTTACTAAAGTAACTGCCATGCTCAAATCCTTATCAATAAAGGGTTTCAACGATTTTGGAACACCAGTAACTGCCATGCTCTGTAGAGATGAATGTGCCATTCCTAACAAATCAGCAGTCCCCCGTTCACTCATAACGGCGGTATCATCATCCAAGACATAACCATCACCAATAATGCCGGGTATTAACTCTACCTGTCCATAATCTACGGCTTTTCGTTCGGTCATAAATATACCTCATCGGTAGTATATAATCTGGCTAAATGATCGTTCGGCAGGCCGCCAGATGATTTCGGCTCTTCGGGGACGTCATCCCTAGCCTCACTTGTAGAATAAAGCTATCAAATATATTCTAACATGTCAAACATTTTTGGAGGGATATTTGAACATGCCTAACGTGGCTTGTTAGCGTGGCCATTACCAAATACGGCTTTCTTAACCGCTTGACGAATTTATTCGACATCCCACATTAGTAGAACTTTTGCGACAACAACCCTCTTATCATGAGTTTTCACAATAAATATTATCGGAAGATAACACCTGAAAATAAAAAAATTAAAAATCACAAGAAATACCGAGCGTCGCCGCGACAAAAAGTAAAAACATCACAATAGCGGCGATGTTTAAAGGTTGTTTATCAACAGCGCCTTCAAGCGCACCGCCAGTTGCAAATACACCCGTTGCCGCAAACAGGGTGGCACCCCAAATTAGAAAATTTCTGCTCATTTTATTTCCGCCTTGATTTGCTTAGTCAATTCAT
>JSZA02000434.1 GCA_000785145.2 Candidatus Thiomargarita nelsonii | reverse complement strand
TTTGCTCCTATTTCACTTCTTCACAATGAACCAACTCCCACCCACGAAAGATCAACATAATCGAGATCAAATTCACTCCTCGATTTCCCTTAACCACTCGCGGATCGGCCGCATATTGCCGTAATTGGTTTTTAGCCTCTTTAACCTGTTCTTGTAACACCTTCGAGGTGAATTTGCTTTGCGTGATATATTTGAGTTCAATCAAATAAGCATATTTGATCTCCTCATATTTAGGGAAAAACGGCTCTAGGTATAAATCAACAAAGCCTTTTCCCATTTCCACCTCCGTGCGAGAGATGTAATAGTCTGCCACATTGAGATAGGCTAAAAGGAAAGTTTGGATCACCTTTTCTCCGCTCAAAAAATCCCGAATAGCGGTTTGTTTGTCCACTTCATCAGCCAAAAATTGAAAAACCGGTTGCCAATCACCTTGGTATGCCATATTGCGAATCAGATTAGCAAAGTGCCACAAATCAATAGTGAAAACGTCCACATCCTCATAAGCATTACGAAAATATTCATACATCAAATTTAGCACCGTACGATTAGGGACAATGAGTTTTTCATCTTTTTCCTGAGTTAACAAACCAAAGTAATATAACAAGGATATAAAATTCTTGGGTTTGATTAAATCTTCTAGCGGAAAACTCTGGGCAATCTTGGAAGTAATCCCCCCCGTTTCGATAATCGTTTTTAGGTGACTAAAATTACCATTGAGTCGCCTATCAAGCACGATCAAATGACGCAGTTTCTCATAATCCACTTTAACATTAGGATCAATCATCTCATCAGGAATTGTTCCCAACCTGATGAGGTTTTTCAGAAAGTAAAGCACCATATCGGTATTGAAAAGATCCGTTTTGGCATTTTTTGAAAAACGGTAATTACCATACCACACGTTCATCAGGGCAGAGAGTGAGTTTAAATCAGGTAAGGTGACACCCTGTTCATGATAATATGTCAGCATTTCAATGACATTTTGTTTGTTTAGCCCTAAGATTTCATTAAAGGCTGGATATAAGCTGATGTTTTCTCCAATATTAAAACCACTCGTCACATCATCCATTGTCACAGGAGAAACACCGGTAATGAACATACGGCTAATGCCAAC
>JSZA02000433.1 GCA_000785145.2 Candidatus Thiomargarita nelsonii | reverse complement strand
TGGGTGTCAGTGGCAGTTTATCCAACACGCTAAAATGACTGGGAACCATATAGTCAGGCAAGCGGGCTTGAAGTCGGTCTTTCAAGGAAGCTACTATGTCATTTGATTCGGAATCGGTGGTGATGTAAGCCACGAGCCGTTTGTTGTCATCGGCTTGGTACAGTGTTACTACGGCTTCTTTAACGGCTGGGTGTTGATTGATGATGGTTTCAATTTCACCTAATTCTATGCGGAAACCCCGTAGTTTGATTTGGTGGTCGATACGTCCTAGATATTCTAGGTTGCCATCAGGGAGCCACCGTGCTAAGTCGCCTGTTTTGTAGATGCGCTCGGTTTTGCCGAATAGTTCGATTTCGAGGAATTTTTCGGCGGTGAGTTCGGGGCGGTTGAGGTAGCCTCGTGCCAAGCCAGCACCAGCAATGCAGAGTTCGCCGGGAATGCCGGGGGGCAGGGGTTGGTGTGCTGAATCGAGGATGTAGATGCGGGTGTTGGCGATGGGTTGGCCAATGGGTGGGGTGTCCATCTCAGAAAAGCAGAGTGCCACACTGGCACAAACGGTACTTTCAGTGGGACCGTAGGCATTGAGAAAACGAACTTGATTGGCCCATTGTTTGACCCATTCGGCTGGACAAGCTTCTCCCGCCACCACAAGCGTTTTCAAACCAGAAAGTGCTTGGTCCGATAAGTTGCTTAAGAAAGAGGGCGGTAAAGTGATATGGCTAATCTGTTGCTGAACCATCAGTGTTGTCAAATACGCCGAGTCCAGCAATCTCGCTTTAGGCACCATATATAAGGTAGCACCCGTCAATAAAGTTGTGGTAATTTCGGAGACGGAAGCATCAAAACTGAATGAGGCAAATTGCAAAACTCGACTCGAAGAGAGAATACGGAAAATGCTGATTTGTGTTAATGCCAAATTGACCAAGCCCTTATGTTCAACCATCACCCCTTTAGGTTTCCCCGTCGAACCCGACGTATAAATCACATAAGCCAAATCCTCCGCTAGTCTACAAACCAAAGGATTCTCACTCGGCTGATCTGCCAAATCCACTTCATCCAAACACACCACAACACATTCTGGCTCTAACTGTGCTTTCAGGTGGCTTTGAGTCAGC
>JSZA02000432.1 GCA_000785145.2 Candidatus Thiomargarita nelsonii | reverse complement strand
GGACAAAAGCGGTGAAAATTTCTTTATCACCAAATGCCTTCTTGAAAATGACATCATAACGTAGTGAAGCTACTTCTTTCATGGGGTATATGTACTGTCTTTATAATTGAGTCCGTAGATGACATAGCTAATTAATATTCAATAACAGCGGCAATTGCCGCGACAATTGAGTTCATAACAGTTGGGGACACACTGCCTAGCTTATGAACAAATCGCTGAGTATCAACTCCACGTAACTGTAAGCCATCAACGGCAGAGGTCTTTGCTAAACCGTTCATGCTATCTGGTACTATTTTCACATGCCAAACATTTGTTGCGAAGTAATTTTTCCACTCAGAGATGGGAGCAACTAATCTAATTGGCAACACACTAATGGCATTAGAACTGATGACGACAACCGGACGAGTCTTACGAATTTCGGCTCCGAGGGTTGGCTCAAGATTCACCAACCAAATTTCGCCACGATTAGCATTGTTCATCAATAAAATCTCCTGCTTGCCATTCTTGGCGTTCTACTGCTGTTCGTTTGTAGTGTGCTACCATTTGTTCGGCTTGTTGTGTCAATATTTGATGCCGCTCCTCCAACTTCATCCGCATAAATTCAAGTTGAGACGACGGTCGTTCTGTCTCTTTGGTTACTAATTCATATAATAAATTGTACGCTAGTCGTAGTTTTGTCGTTGGTACTTGCCTAACTAATTCTTGAATATTATCATAAGTAATTGTATCCATTTATATTTTCTCCAAATTACTACCTTATCCTGTTCATAAACTGCTAGACCTCAGAGGTTTTCAAAACCTCTGAGGTATTGGCATCGTCCGGCTAACTCTTTTCCAGTTTTTCAATCAGCGGCAATATTTCTTGCTCCAAATCTTCAACCGTTATCTGCCCTACATGTTTATAACGTACAATACTATGCAGCGGCGTCCAAGATAAATCTTGGACTCCTTATAACAACGCCATCACCTCATCCAAACTCAAGCCAGTTGCACTGGCGATTTGTTCAGCCGTCAAAACACCATTCGCTTTAAAATTCCGAGCCGTTTCTATCTTGCCTTTTTTGATACCATCTTCCTTTCCCTCTCCATAACCATCATTAAAACCTTTTTCTTCACCCTTTTTAAATTCTCCCTGTTTGATTTCT
>JSZA02000431.1 GCA_000785145.2 Candidatus Thiomargarita nelsonii | reverse complement strand
TGTTTTGACTTATCCCTGCTAATATTTAATCCCTGTAGTTAACGGTTTTGACTTATCCTTTTTTAAATGCAATCCGTGTAGTTAACGGTTTTGTTTGAACGGTGATTTTGGTGAGCCTTTTATTTTTAACTACAGGGATTTTTTTTAGCAGGGATAAACCAATTAACGACAGGGATTTCTTTTTAGCAGGGATAAGCCAATTAACGACAGGGATTTCTTTTTAGCAGGGATAAGTCATTTGGTTTATCCCTGCTTATATATAATCCCTGTAGTTAGGTTTTGACTTATCCCTGCTTATATAGTTAAACTAAGCTGTATAAGTCACTACCTTTTCCCGTCAATACGAATAATGGAATTCACCTTATACAACTCGTCTTCAAAACCGGACGTGAGACTTTCACACTCATCCGGCTCCTCCAGAGCCTGCCGTACTCCTTGACAAGCTAGTGTAAGAGCACTGTGATAGGGCATTGCACCAACTGCCGTGGCAGTCTTGTAAGTCAATTCCAATTTTCGTGGTATGTCTCATATACTCATACGCTACAACTGCAGAGCAGCGGACTCAGCCGTGCGTCATTACCTTTCGGTACCTGAGACTACACGCCCTTTACTCGTCCAATTGTTCCTAACTTACAACTTGTTATCATCTGGGAGGGCAGTTTGCATATCTCATCCACCATTGCAGACAAGCTTTGGCTTTCACCCTCATCCTACCCGACGCAACCGTTAGTTGATTTTGTTAACTTTATCATCCCTCTAGCCATCCTGCTAGGGGTTCCACGTCGTTTTTACTCGTTCCTACATTATGTGACTGCACACTTAGATGTTGACCCCTAGACGAAGCCGCCTTCGAGTGATTGCGCGTGGGCGGATTATAACCCCTACGCCACGACCTTTTCATCCCTACTACTCACCGTCCCTACAATCATCATCATATGTGCCACGCTTGCCCTCATCCTTGTTTTGGCTTTGCACCCTTGCACTGGCTCCTTATTAGTCTCTAAGGGCCGGGTGTTGCTTTCTGACCAACCACCATGTCAGGTGATTTCTCTAATCACACCATAACGTAAGTTTTCAATTCAGGCTTTATTTTCTTTTAATTATTATTATCATTAGACCAAACGAGCCGCACTAATCCCTGTAGTTA
>JSZA02000021.1 GCA_000785145.2 Candidatus Thiomargarita nelsonii | reverse complement strand
AACATCCTTGGAACCTCGCAGAAAAGTGAGGGTGCCTTCGGGAACCGAGAGATAGGTGCTGCATGGCTGTCGTCAGCTCGTGTCGTGAGATGTTGGGTTAAGTCCCGCAACGAGCGCAACCCTTGTCCCTAGTTGCCAGCGATTCGGTCGGGAACTCTAGAGAGACTGCCGGTGACAAACCGGAGGAAGGTGGGGATGACGTCAAGTCATCATGGCCCTTACGGCCAGGGCTACACACGTGCTACAATGGGTAGTACAGAGGGTTGCAAACCCGCGAGGGGGAGCTAATCTCACAAAACTACTCGTAGTCCGGATTGGAGTCTGCAACTCGACTCCATGAAGTCGGAATCGCTAGTAATCGCGAATCAGCATGTCGCGGTGAATACGTTCCCGGGCCTTGTACACACCGCCCGTCACACCATGGGAGTGGGCTGTACCAGAAGTAGGTAGTCTAACCTTCGGGGGGACGCTTACCACGGTATGGTTCATGACTGGGGTGAAGTCGTAACAAGGTAGCCGTAGGGGAACCTGCGGCTGGATCACCTCCTTTAAAGAAAAAAGTTTCAAACGGCGGCGTTGAGTGCCCACACAAATTACTTGATCAATCATTACTAAATAAATATGGTGGTAGCAGCATATAGGGGTCTATAGCTCAGCTGGTTAGAGCGCACGCCTGATAAGCGTGAGGTCGGTGGTTCAAGTCCACCTAGACCCACCAATATCGGGGGGCTATAGCTCAGCTGGGAGAGCGCCTGATTTGCATTCAGGAGGTCAGCGGTTCGATCCCGCTTAGCTCCACCAAAGTAGTGTTTAGTGGTAAACATTGACGTATAAATCAATATTTACCACTAAATATTAGTATAGATTTAGTATGTTCTTTAACAATTAGGAAGCTGATGTAAAACATAAGATGTAATCTATTTATATTACGATAGATAAAATCTTGGGTATATTGCATATACGTAGCATAATAAACAAAACACTAAAATTCCAGAATTTTTGGGGTTATAGGGTCAAGTAATTAAGCGCACACGGTGGATGCCTTGGCGATAACAGGCGATGAAGGACGTGGTAGTCTGCCACCTCTTAGAGGTATTTACACCTGAATCTATAGGGTGTAGAGGCGAACCTAGGGAACTGAAACATCTAAGTACCTAGAGGAAAAGAAATCAACCGAGATTCCGTTAGTAGCGGCGAGCGAACGCGGAACAGCCCAGTCACATAAAACTTAATACGTTTAGCAGAACGACTTGGAAAAGTCGGCGATACAGGGTGATAGTCCCGTATGCGAAAAGCATGTTAAGTGGGTGACTAAAAAGTAAGGCGGGACACGTGATATCCTGTCTGAAGAATCTCCTTCGGGAGAGTGGGGGGACCATCCTCCAAGGCTAAATACTCGTTATCGACCGATAGTGAACTAGTACCGTGAGGGAAAGGCGAAAAGAACCCCTGTTAGGGGAGTGAAATAGAACCTGAAACCGTGTGCGTACAAGCAGTGGGAGCATAGTTTAGCTATGTGACTGCGTACCTTTTGTATAATGGGTCAGCGACTTACTTTCAGTGGCAAGCTTAACCGAATAGGGGAGGCGTAGGGAAACCGAGTCTTAATAGGGCGAATTAGTCGCTGGGAGTAGACCCGAAACCGAGCGATCTATCCATGGTCAGGGTGAAGATGGGGTAATTCCTATTGGAGGCCCGAACCCACTTATGTTGAAAAATGAGGGGATGAACTGTGGATAGGAGTGAAAGGCTAATCAAGCTCGGAGATAGCTGGTTCTCCTCGAAAGCTATTTAGGTAGCGCCTCGTGTCTCACTCTCGGGGGTAGAGCACTGTTACGGCTAGGGGGCCATCTCGGCTTACCAAACCGTTGCAAACTCCGAATACCGAGAAGTGCAATCACGGGAGACACACGGCGGGTGCTAAGGTCCGTCGTGGAAAGGGAAACAGCCCAGACCGCCAGCTAAGGTCCCAAAATCATGGCTCAGTGGGAAACGATGTGGGAAGGCATAGACAGCCAGGAGGTTGGCTTAGAAGCAGCCATCCTTTAAAGAAAGCGTAATAGCTCACTGGTCTAGTCGGCCTGCGCGGAAGATTTAACGGGGCTTAAGCCATGTACCGAAGCTGCGGATACCCCTTTAGGGGTATGGTAGAGGAGCGTTCTGTAAGCCTGTGAAGGTGTGTTGTAAGACATGCTGGAGGTATCAGAAGTGCGAATGCTGACATGAGTAGCGATAATGAGTGTGAAAGACATTCACGCCGAAAGTCCAAGGTTTCCTCGCGCAACGTTAATCGGCGCAGGGTGAGTCGGCCCCTAAGGCGAGGCAGAAATGCGTAGTCGATGGGAAACAGGTTAATATTCCTGTACTTCAGGTTATTGCGAAGGGGGGACGGAGAAGGCTAGACCATCAGGAGATTGGTTGTTCCTGTTCAAGGTTGTAGGCAGAGTACTTAGGTAAATCCGGGTACTTAATGCTGAGAACTGACGACGAGGTCTCTTTTTAGAGTACCGAAGTGGTTAATGCCATGCTTCCAAGAAAAGCCTCTAAGCCTCAGATAACTTGGAACCGTACCCAAAACCGACACAGGTGGACAGGGTGAGAATCCCAAGGCGCTTGAGAGAACTCGGGTGAAGGAACTAGGCAAAATAGCACCGTAACTTCGGGAGAAGGTGTGCCCTTGGTACGTGAAAGGACTTGCTCCTGGAGCGGAAGAGGGTTGCAGTGACCAGGTGGCTGCGACTGTTTATTAAAAACATAGCACTCTGCAAACACGAAAGTGGACGTATAGGGTGTGACGCCTGCCCGGTGCCGGAAGGTTAATTGATGATGTTAGGGCAACCGAAGCATTTGATCGAAGCCCCGGTAAACGGCGGCCGTAACTATAAATATAATGACCGATTGTAGTTACGCTAAAAAACTTGGCTATATGCTGGAAACGCCGAAGTATCCTCCAGTACTCGTCTCAAGATGAGACAGTGACAATCTGTGAGGTGCGGTCAATCAGCAGGAAAGATTTCTAAAATAATAGAATACTATTATGTTAAAGGTAAACGAAATTCCTAATCAAATTGGTTATTACCTTGCCGGTTTTACCGATGGCGAGGGGAGTTTTAATATATCCTTTCGTAAAAGGAAAGATTATCAGATGCCGTGGAAAATTTCACTGTGTTTTAATGTATCGCAGCGTGACAAAGTCATTTTAGCTTTGTTCAAGCAACATTTAAAATGTGGTACGTTACGCAGTAGAGACGATGGTGTTTGGTATTATGAAGTCAATAACCTAAATTCTATCAACGAAAATGTTATTCCTTTTTTCAAAAAATTTGGTTTTTTATCTGCCAAAAAAAAACGTGATTTTGCTAAATTTAAAAAGTTGGCAATTATGTTGAATAATGGAGAACATTTAACTGAAGATGGATTGAAAAATATCCTTAAAATCAGAAAAGATATGAATGATGGTGGTGCAGGAAGACGAAAGTATTCTGAAACAGATATTTTAAATGAAATGAATTTGGGAAAATCCTCAGAGACTACACGCCAAGCAAACACGAAATGAAATAATATTGCCGCTAATTTCGTGGATGATGATATAGTCCGGTCTCTATAGCGATATAGAGGGCTTAAATGTATTTTTTAAGTCGCATTAGATATTTTAAATATCTGCTGTAACATGACGAACGGTCCTAAGGTAGCGAAATTCCTTGTCGGGTAAGTAACTTGCCCCACTATCTCGTGAGAGATAGACGAAAAAACCAGCTCATATCGGAGAAACCTTCATATCTGTGCAAGATAAAGGCAATTCCGAGGGAAGTCTTAGTGACCCCGTAACGACTGAACCGAAAGGTGAGGCACATGAAATTGTGTGCAATACGCTGGTTTCTCATCTCTATATATAATATATAGAATAGAGGGATCTATGGAGAACAAAAATCTACAGCCTTGGTTTGTAACAGGGTTGGTTGATGGAGAAGGTTGTTTTTCTGTTTCATTTACCTTACGTAAAAGATTAAAAATAGGTATAGAAACCCGCCCTTCTTTTTCAATATCTCTAAATCGTAGAGATTTGGTTTTGATTAAAAAAGTACATACATTTTTTGGATGTGGTGCTGTTAGATATTCAAAGTCAGATAGGACTTACAAATATGAAGTCCGTTCTATAAAGGATTTAATCACAAAAATATTACCACATTTTAAACGGTATTCTTTGCAAGGTGATAAATCTAAAGATTTCACGATTTTCCAAGAGATATGTAAAGATATTCATGCTAATCATCATTTGAGCAAGAAGTTTTTGTCGAATATTATTAGCAAGGCTTATGAAATGAATCCTTCAGGAAAAAGGAAACATGAAAAAGCTGAACTCCTAAGGATGCTAGGTGAGATAATGGTATAGTCTATAGCCTATAGAAATATAGGGAATAATATGAAGTTCCGACCTGCACGAATGGCGTAACGATGGCCACGCTGTCTCCACCCGAGACTCAGCGAAATTGAATTTGCTGTTAAGATGCAGTATACCCGCGGCTAGACGGAAAGACCCCGTGAACCTTTACTATAGCTTTACACTGGACTTTGAGCCTGCCTGTGTAGGATAGGTGGGAGGCTTTGAAACCTTGACGCTAGTTGAGGTGGAGCCATCCTTGAAATACCACCCTGGCATGTTTGGGGTTCTAACTTAGACCCGTTATCCGGGTTGAGGACAGTGTATGGTGGGTAGTTTACCTGGGGCGGGTTCCTCCAAAAAAGTAACGGAGGAGTGCGAAGGTACCCTCAGCACGGTCGGAAATCGTGCATTGAGTGCAAAGGCATAAGGGTGCTTAACTGTGAGACAGACAAGTCGAACAGGTACGAAAGTAGGTCTTAGTGATCCGGTGGTTCTGTATGGAAGGGCCATCGCTCAACGGATAAAAGGTACTCCGGGGATAACAGGCTGATTCCTCCCAAGAGTTCACATCGACGGGGGAGTTTGGCACCTCGATGTCGGCTCATCACATCCTGGGGCTGTAGTCGGTCCCAAGGGTATGGCTGTTCGCCATTTAAAGTGGTACGCGAGCTGGGTTTAGAACGTCGTGAGACAGTAAATGACCTTGCTGTCTAAAAATTTAGCTAAATGCTGGAAAAACCGAGTATCCACATCTACTTCTTAAATCCTCATGTAAGAAGTGATAATGATTGTGGTGCGGTCAATCAGCAGGAAAGATCAAGGTTAAAAATGGATAATCATTACATTGCCGGATTCGTGGATGGTGAAGGGAGTTTCCATGTTGCCTTTCAAAAGAATCTGAGTGTAAGATTAGGTTGGCAGGCAGTGCCTGAATTTCAGATAAGCCAAAATTGGCACGCGGAGCGGGTGTTGCAGCTCATTCAAGAAATGTTGGATTGTGGTTACATTAAACAAAACCACATTAAAAATGAGCGTGATAGAACACTTGTATTCGTAGTCAGAAATAGAAACGATCTATTACAAAAGATTATTCCATTTTTTGATAAGTATCCTTTGTACACAGAGAAGAAAAATGACTTTATTCGATTCAAACAGATTGTGAAAATGATGGATCGAGGCGATCATCTTTCGATTGATGGATTCTCTGAAATTGTTGAGTTAGCTTACTCAATGAATGCAAATGGTTCTTATAGAAAAGTTAAGAAAGAAAAAATATTAACTACCTTGAAATCCTCAGAGGCCATACGCTAGACGCAACATAAAATGTTGTGAAGATATGGTCCGAACCATATAGCGATATATGGATTCCGTGAAAAAGAGTAGCGGAACGCCATTACTTGGTAATGGTCAGTAAACTCTATACTATGAGTTGAAAGTAACAGATTTGTCGGTCCCTATCTACCGCGGGCGTTGGAAATTTGAGAAGAGCTGCTTCTAGTACGAGAGGACCGAAGTGGACGTACCTCTGGTGTTCCAGTTATCATGCCAATGGTATTGCTGGGTAGCTATGTACGGACGGGATAACCGCTGAAAGCATCTAAGCGGGAAGCCTCCTTCAAGATTAGATTTCCCGACCCTTTATGGGTCCTCAAGGTCCGTTGAAGACTACGACGTTGATAGGCGGGATGTGGAAGTGCAGTAATGTATGAAGCTAACCCGTACTAATTGACCGTGAGGCTTGACCCTATAACACCCAAGAGTTTTGGTGTTATGTGTTGAGAATGTAATATATATGATGACATCAGCTTCCTAAGTTTTTTTGTTGGTATTTACCAACGCACCGTTTTTCCTGGCGGCCATAGCAAGTGTGAACCACCCGACTCCATCTCGAACTCGGAAGTGAAACCGCTTAGCGCCGATGATAGTGTGGGGTCTCCCCATGTGAAAGTAGGACACTGCCAGGGATTTGATTTATCCAACCCCCGTAAGAATTTTTTCTTACGGGGGTTTTTTATTGTCCAGAGCTAAGTACCTGAGCATACAAATCATGCTCACCCGCCCCCACAATTGTCACTTCAACAAAATCCCCCTGAACTAAATTCAAATTCTCTTCCTTCTCGATCACCACCACGCCGTCTATTTCCGGTGCCTCGGCAGCACTTCGAGCATAAATAGCGTCTGGTGTCACCTCATCTACCAGCACCATCACACTTTCGCCCCCCCTTTTTTGAAGTTTGTCCGCACTAATCGCACTTTGCACAGCCATAAAACGGGCTAAGCGTTCCTCCTTGATTTCTTCTGCTACCGCGCCAGGCAACGCATTAGCTGTCGCACCCTCTACTGGAGAATAAGCAAAAGCACCCACCCGATCTAAGCGAGCCTCCTCAATAAATGCCAACAATTTTTCAAACTCTGCCTCAGTTTCTCCAGGAAAACCGACAATAAATGTGCTACGCAAGCTAATATCGGGACAAAGTTCGCGCCAATGAGCAATACGGCGTAACATATTTTCACTATCAGCGGGGCGGCGCATAGCCTTGAGAATAGTTGGGCTACCATGTTGCAGTGGCACATCCAGATAAGGCAGTACCAAACCCTCAGCCATTAACCCCACCAATTGATCAACGTGAGGATAAGGATAAACATAATGCAGCCGCACCCAAGCACCGAGATTTCCCAAACTACGAGCCAGTTCAACAATACGGGTTTTGAGTGGACGGCCCTGCCAAAAGTCTAGGCGATATTGAGTATCAACACCGTAGGCTGCCGTATCCTGAGAAACTATGAGCAATTCCCGCACACCGGCTCCAACAAGCTGTTCAGCTTCATCTAAGACCTCCCCAATAGGGCGACTCACTAAGCGTCCGCGCAGGCTGGGGATGATGCAAAAACTACATTTTTGGTTACAACCTTCCGCAATTTTCAAATAGGCATAATGACGTGGCGTGAGTTTGATCCCACCAGGCGGCACCAAATCAATATAAGGCTCATGTTGCGGCGGCAATTCCGCATGGATCGCCGCCATCACCTCATCCAAAGCATTTGCTCCCGTCACTGCTAACACTTCTGGATAATTTTCCTTGATCATTTCCCCACGCGCTCCCAGACAACCAGTAACGATCACTTTGCCATTTTCTGCCAATGCCTCACCAATCATCTCCAAAGATTCCTCCACCGCTTCATCAATAAATCCGCATGTATTGACTACAACAAGCTTAGCGTCTTCGTAGTTGGGGCTGATCAAATAACCCTCAGCTCGCAATTGGGTGAGAATGCGCTCCGAATCCACAGTAGCTTTGGGGCAACCAAGAGAAATAAAACCGATTTTGGCGTTAATCATAATAGTATTTGTTTACAATGAAAAATAAATTAATCTAAATCTTGAGCGATGCTGAACAATAATTTTAGCCGCGATCATCATCCGTTGTACTATCCTATATTTTATACTCCGTGCCAGATAAAATAAGACTTATAGTGTCATAAAATAAATTTTACTGAGTATAGTATATCCAGATAATCCTTAAATATAGTACATCCGCCGAAGAAATTATCCCCACCTCAGCCATCACAAACCCAACCGACGCGCTATTGGGCTCTATCATGGATTCAAAGCTCTTGAATTTTTGGATTAAGTCCTTATAACGTTTATGTAAGTGCGAGCTATTATAAAATAAAGCAAATCGCAAATCATGACAAAGTATATACTATATTTCGTCATAAGTTGCGCTTTATCCCCTTTTTGTCTGAATCATGATTTACAGAATTTTCAGGATTAAAAACCAAGAGTATTAATTAATTAGCAAAATGATGTTGGTTTTGGTTTTTAATCCTGGTAATCCTAAAATCCAGTGAATCCTGATTCAAACAAAAAAATAGTATAAAGCAATTATGATGAAATAATAAAATTTTTCACGGAGTATGAATTATATTGCAACATTTAACAACATTTAACAACATTACGCACTAACAATTAAAATCCGACTACATTATCAAGATACTTTAATGTAGTCGGAGAATGATAAACAAAAAAAACCCCATTCCCTACAGTACTGTATATATATACTCCGTCATAAATTGCATATTATGTATATTTATCTTGGTTTTTAATCCTGACAATCCTAAAATCCAGTGAATCCTGATTCAGACAACCTAACAATCGGAGCACATACTCCATCAAACAAGATCATCAAACCCCAACACCCAACCCAACACCCCACCTATATAATTAAAGTTTGCCGCTGAAGGCGCGTTGATTTAGGGCGTTGAATAGGGTGTTATGCGCCAATAGATACTATCGAGAATGAAGTCTGGAAATGAATATTAATCGAAAATTATATGAACAAAAAGATATGATCCTGCATTATCTGAGAGATAGAGCAGCAGAATCTTTTGGCGAAATTATTACAGTACATGGTGAACGTGATTTCAAAAAGAGAGCAAGTGCCATTAATAAAGCGATAAAGGGTACAACTCAAAATCTAAGAACAATAATTATTCAGCGTTCAATAGCGCAATCATGGTCTAAAGAAGAAATTATAAATAATATCTTGATGATCACTTATTGTTCATATGTGATTATGATTGAGTATAGAAACCGAGCATGGCCATATGAATATATGGCATTTGCTCGGAGGATAGGCGAGTTATGGGAGCCCTTCTGTAAGAATTGTTTTGATTTCCCTGTTAGAGATGATGTTGAATTAGTCGAGCCTCCTCTTTTTTCAGAAGTTAGGGAGCAACTACAGCAAGAAATTCGTGATTACATAGAAAACATCAATTTAGCAGTACTGGAAAAAGACCAACTTATCCAGTATTACGACAAAGTATGGAGCCTTGTAACTTCGGGAGAAATAAAACTGGAATTAGACCTACATTTCAGAATAGATGGAAAGAACTATAATATTGATTTTAAAAGTGGTTTTCAATCAAACGAAAAGGGAAACACCAATAGATTATTATTAGTTGCTTCGATTTATAAGAATATTCTAAGTGAAAATAATGAGTGCTTGCTCTTTGTTCGTGCGGAGGAAGATGATAACAACCACTATTTGCAAACATTAAAGAGTTCAGGAATATGGGATGTTTATTGCGGAAATGAGACTTACTCTAAAATAAATACTTATTCTTGTTTTGATATATCAGCATGGATTAATGAAAATATAGAATGGGAGAAAGACTTAGATCAGGATACATTGGCACATTTTAATGAAAATTACTTGCTTAAGTATCTATCATGGTAGCTCTCGCAAAACGAAAGCAGGATGAGTTTCAAGCCTTTTATACAAATTGTAATTACATAACTTCATACATGGTAGGTCTTTTGCAATGTCACGGTGATGTGTCAATTCTTGATCCGTGCGCTGGTGAAGGTGCTTTTATTGAAGGATTAATGGCGGTAAATGACGTTCCTAATATTACAGCTTACGAGCTTAATAACGACAGCGTAAAAATTTTACAAAGCAAATATTCTGATAGTTCAAATATTAAAATTGAGCAAGAAGACTTTTTGTTGCCGTTTCAATTGAATTTTAAGAAATTTGATAGAGTAATAGCTAATCCTCCTTACGGAGCATACCAATCACCCGAGAAAAGAAAACAATTAAAAAATGATTATCCACGGCTGTATGCAAAAGAGACATATGGATTGTTTTTAATTAAAGCAATGGAGTTGCTAAAAGATAATGGTCGTCTTGTATTTATTGTGCCAGATACATATTTGACCCTTCATATGCACGAAGGATTACGGAAAGAATTACTTAGGAGTTATGAAATAGAATCAATCGTTTTATTTCCCTCTAATTTTTTTCCTAGTGTAAACTTTGGCTATGCAGGTTTAAGTATTATCTCAATAGTTAATAAAACGCCTAGCAATACTTATAGCTTTCCTGTTTATAATGGTCTTTCGACTTCCAAGGAGTTGCCTGATTTATTAACTGCAAAGCGAAAAAAATACGAAATTTGTAGGCTGACATATAGCCAACTTAGCAACAATCCATCAAGCGCCTTTTTCCTACCATCAAAACGCTGGATTAATTTGGCTCTAAGTACAAATAGCCTGAAAGTTGGTGATATATGCTCAGTTGTTACTGGGTTTTATTCTGGGAATGATGGAAAATATTTAAGACGATCAGCATCTGTAACAAGGGGAGTTAAAAAATACGCCATTATAAACAGCGATGAGGTTTGTAATGATGATCTATCCATAAAACCACCACTTGATGGGCTAAATAATTCATCTTGTTGGGTTCCGATTGTTAAAGGTGGGAATAAGAGATTTTATAAAAGCTCAGAGTGGTTCATGGATTGGAGTGAAGAAGCAATTTATGATTATAAAGTGGTAAATAAAAAACGAGCCAGATTTCAGAACCCTCAATATTATTTTCATCAAGGCATTGGTGTACCAATGGTGTCATCTTCTTCGATTACTGCTTCATTAATAGATGGCAGACTTTTTGATCAGTCAATTGTTGGTATATTCCCTAAGAATAAATCTGAAAATTTAACTTATTTTATGCTTGGTTTCTTTAATAGCACTGTTTGCAACGACCTAATAAGAACAATAAATGCCAGTACAAATAATTCTGCAAATTACATAAAAAAGATACCAGTAATCATGCCTAATGAAATGATGTTGAATCAAATTACTAATGAAGTAAAAAGAGTTTTAACATTATCAAAGAAACGTGATATTGCATATGATGATTTAATAAAACTAAATAAATATTACGATGGATTGTATGGTGCAAAAAGCGCATAACAATCACATGCACTCGGACAGCAAAAAGCGGCGTGGCTGGAGCGGAAACTACCCCGCTTTTTGCAGCCGGTGATGTGAGGCGTTAGCCACTCAACCCAGCCTCCAATGTCACAACAAAATCAAATAACAAAAAAAGTGTCAATCATTATTACCGTGTAAGTGCCATAAACAAGCGAGGCAATTTCTCCGGTAACCGCTCTAGCCGGTCGATAACAGTATAGTGAGTCGCACCGAAAATGTCAGCCACATACTCATCGGCATTAGGATCTAAAGTGATGCAATAAGTGATGATGCCCTTGCCTTCCAGCTCATTTACCGCTATATGGGTGTCATCTTTAAGGTAACGGGCATCCTGCACGTCGATGTCTGAAGGCTCACCGTCGCTAAGCACTAGCAACAATTTCTTCTCCTCACGACGCTGCTCAAGATACCGCCCCGCGTGGCGCAGGGCGGAGCCCATACGAGTAGAATAGCTCGCCTTCATTGCCGCCAAGCGGCTTTTGGGCTGATCGCCCCAATGTTCTTTAAAACCCTTGAAGTGGGTGTAACGCACTTCGTGCCGCGTATTGGAAGAGAATCCGGCGATGGCAAAGGGATCCCCCAGTGCCTCTACTGCCCAAGCCAGCATAGAGACAGATTCTTGGCTCAGTTGCAAAATAGTGGTATCGCCGCCTTCTGCGGGTTCGTTGATAGATTCTGAAAGATCAAGCAACAGCAACACTGCTATGTCCCGTCCGTCTTTGACGTGGCTTTGGTGAATGCGAGTGTCAGGCACGCTACCAGCGCGAAAGTCCGTCATCGCACGGATGAGCATATCTAAATCTAGCTCATCCCCCTCCTCTTGATAGCGCACCCGCTTACGCTGTTGGGGCTTGAGCAAGTCAACAACTTTTTTCAAACGTTTGGCTAATAACTGATGTTTTTCCAACAAGCGGTCGATGTGGCTAGGATCGCCGGGGGATTGGATGCCCTCGTACACAGTCGTCCAATCAGGGCGGTAACTCTGAATTTGATAATCCCATTCTGGATAGTGTTGGGGTGGCAGGACTTCCCCTTCCTGTTGCTCATCCTTTTTATGATCGCTTGCACCGTGATCGGAATGGAAGTCGTCCTCGTCCTCCGCATCTTCCAAGAACATCCAGAGGTAACGGTTATCGTCTCGGTAGCTGATCTCAGTATCCTCAAACCAAACTTTTGGCTTGCGGAAATCGTGTTCGTAGATTTTTGTTAAGTAAGCGACGCCTAGTTCAGTGCTGATGGCAGTGTTATAAGGATCATCAGCCATACGTTTATGGAATTTTTCCACGTATTCCAAAAGCACGGAATCGGTATAAGGATGCCCTGGATCCAAGAAGGCACGGGAAAGCATAGCCAGTTTATGGCGGATGCAGGCATAACCTTCAGGACAAGCACCCTCTTTAGGGAAAGGATGGAGAGCCAACCATAATTTTCGTAAGCCCGGGTAGCGACGTATCGCCAGCGTTTCGACCCGAGCATCTTCAAAGGTTTCCACCGTCAAATGTTGAAAACTACTGAAATTATCCGCCAAATAGGGTTGCGACCACAGTTTATGGGCTACCATGTGGGAAACCATCGCGCGGTAACGATCAATACCTTTAACGCCGTCCAAATCGTCGTAAACATCTGGCAAATGGAACCCTAATTTATCAAGATGGGGACGTGGCTTACGCAAAATATCAAAAGCCAGCGAATAGGGACGAAAATCCACAACCAGTTCCCAGAAAGCACGTAGATACAGCTTAAGTTGACGTTCGTGATCTATATAAAGCGTGCCATGTCGCTCTCGTTGTAACATGGCATGTGCGTCTGCCGCTTGTAAACTGAAAAAATCGCCTAAACGATGGGGTTGTTCTTGATAAGCGCGGATACCATAGTTGATCCAATTTTTCAAGCCACCGATACTGAGTTGATTGAGGAGATAAACGATACGTCCCAGCAAAGGTACTAAGCCTTCCTTAGCCTCGTCAGCCATCTGCGCCACCAGTTGTAGCCAGTCGCGCAGCATTTTGCTATCTTCCAAACGGCGGCATACTGCGGGTAATGTGGTCAGAAAAGGATTAATAGCAGGACCAAGAAGCCGAGAGGAAAGGGTTTCAGCCATATCTGTCACATCCTGAATAATATTTTCATCGGTCAAACGCACTATTTCTGGCATGTCTTCTAAGAGAATCAATACCAGTTCTTTACCTCGACCGAGTCCACATACTCTACTGGCAGCATCTAACCAAGCTTCGATGCCCTCAGGGGTCATAACCTTTTTAGCTTCGCACAGACATTGATCAAAGATGTCATCGATATTTTGGACACTGCAACGCAATTTGTCACGGTAGTCTTGCAATTCAGGGTTTATTGCCATGTCGTTTATCCGAAAATCATTTCAACCGCGTTATTTAGGGTGGCGCGAATATCAGGATCATCAGTGACTGGGCGCACCATTGCCATTTTGCTAGCTTCAATAGGTTCAATACCAGCTTGGATCAAATTTGCAGCATAGACTAGCAAACGGGTAGAAATACCCTCATCCAAACCGTGTCCCTTGAGGTTACGGGCACGATGGCCTATTTGCACCAATTTTTTGCTTTGCTCAACATCCAAGCCACTTTCTTTGCTGACGATGCTTGTTTCGGTGTTTTCATCAGGATATTCGAAATCAAGAGCGGTGAAACGTTGCTTAGTGGACTGTTTGAGATCCTTCATCAAACTTTGGTAGCCGGGATTGTAGGAGATCACTAACTGGAAATCAGGATGCGCGTGGACTAATTCACCTTTTTTATCTAGGGGGAGCACACGACGGTGGTCAGTTAGAGGATGGATTACCACAGTCGTATCTTGGCGTGCTTCGACGACTTCATCAAGATAACAAATGGCACCGATGCGACTCGATACTGTCAGTGGTCCATCTTGCCAACGAGTGCCATCCTTTTCAAGCAAAAATCGACCGACCAAGTCTGATGCGGTCATGTCCTCATTGCAAGCCACACTGATCAGGGGTTTTTGCAGTTTCCAGGCCATATATTCCACGAAGCGGGTTTTGCCACAGCCGGTTGGCCCTTTAAGCATCACTGGTAAACGTTGTTGATAGGCGGCCTCATATAGGGTGACTTCATTGCCCGTGGGCTGGTAAAAAGGCTCTTCCGTGATATGGTACTGCTCTTGCATGCTCATAATAGTCACCAACAAAAATTAATAGTCGATATCCTAGTAGAGATGCACAATCGTGCGTCTCTACGCTCTAGCTCAATGACTTATTTATGTACACCGAGTTTTTCACGCCAATTTGGATAAATCTTATCAGCATCTGCGGTGAAAGTTTCAAAAGCACCACGCAACTCTTCATGCTCCTTGGCATATTCGATTACATCTACACCCTGCATCCAAGCATCACGTGCCTGACGCAAGGATGTGGCACCTGCTGCACCGCCATCCTTATGACCAAAAGCGCCGCCGCCTGAGGTTTGAATCACGTTGCAATGTCCTAAATTATCAAAGAAGCCAGGTAAACGCAGCGCGTTCATACCGCCAGAGATAATAGGCGTAGTGGCCTTCATGCCAGCCCACTCTTGATGGTAGTAGAGACCATCAGCAGAATCGCGCTCTAAGTTGTAGGCAAGATTTTTTTCTGTCGCATCCCCCTCCATTTTACCGTAGCCCATGGTACCGGTGTGGATACCAGATGCACCTTGCATACGTGCCATTTTCATGTGTACGAGTACACTGTAGCCACGTTGAGATTGTTGAGAGGTGACCGCACCATGACCCGCACGATGATAATGCAAGAACTGGTTAGGGAAATAGCGACGGCAGGTAGTGATTGCAGTGGGGCCACCCACATAACCGTCCACCAAGAATGCGACATGATCGCCGAACTCTCCGAATTCTTCTAGGATATATTCACCCCGGTGAATCATCTCGAAGGGATCGTCAGCGGTGATATTAGCAGAGAAAATCTTAGCCTCACCCGTTTCATCTTGAGCGCGTTTCATAGCATCTACAATCAAGGGAATGATCTTGCGCGTGGGCGCAAACACCTGGTTACCCTGTGGTTCATCATTCTTAATAAAATCACCGCCTAGCCAGAACTGGTAACAGGCTTTGGCAAATGGCTCAGGACGTAGCCCCAATTTAGGCTTAATGATAGTACCGACGACCATGCCACCGTTTTCTAAGGGGCGACCTAATACACGCCACATATCCACGATATTTTTGTTTGGTCCATCGAACAGACGAAGGTATTTAGGTGGCACATAAAAATCGAGCATTTTACCGTATTCAATATCGCCCATGCCTTGGTTGTTACCGATGGCCAAGGTCAGAAAAGACACGATCATGGCGCGACCGTCTTTCATGTTGCGGTCAAATAGATCGACTGGATAGGCGATTTTCATCAATTCCTTTTCTTCGTCGATTTCATAAACGAGAGCATCCACGCCTTTGGTAAAATCATCTGTAGTGCAAACCTCCACATTGGTACCAGTGGAAGATTCTGCTGCAAAATGAGCCGCTGTGCCCAAATAGTCAAAAAAGCCCTCTTTAGGCTTCATCAAATAAGCGCACAATACATGGTTACCGCCCTTGATGAGATCTTCTTCTTTTAGACTCAGATCGGCATAACGGTTCGATTGGTCAAGTGCCATAATTAATTTTCCTATTGTGTTATCGTGTGTGTGGTGGCTGATTTCGCAGTGTATTTTGAGTGTTTAATAAAAACTAATCAAATTAAATTTACTTATATAATATATATATACATCAAAATTTTTTGATTTTTATTATATTAATAATAACTAACAACTGATAACTGATAACAAAAAAAGTATATTATTATATTAGCTAATACATTATTTTATGTTATGATTTAGATTTTTAGTAGGTTTTAAGTTACTATGCACATGACCTTACGTCAATTGACGTTATTTAAAGCGGTGGCACAACATTTGAGTTTTACCCGTGCCGCTGCCGAATTATGTTTGACCCAACCCGCAGTTTCTATACAAATCAAACAGTTAGAAGGACATATGGGTATGTCCTTGTTTGAGCAGATAGGTAAACGCATTTTTCTCACTGACGCAGGACGTGAATTATATGGTGCTTGTGAGGATATTTTTGCCCGTATTGACGCTTTAGAAATCTCCCTGAATGAATTGCAGGGCAGTATTAAAGGTCAATTAAAATTATCGGTGGTGACAACGGCGGCTTATTTTACGCCACATTTATTCAAAGCTTTTTTGCAACAGTATCCCCAAGTACATCTCAATCTAAATGTGACTAACCGTACTTCTATCTTAGAACGCTTGGCTAATAATGAAGATGATTTGGTGATTATGGGACAAGTGCCTGAACGTTTGCATGTAACAGCTCATCAATTTTTGGAAAATCCTTTGGTCGTCTTAGCCCCCCCCCAACATCCGCTCGTCGAGCAATCTAACATTCCATTGAAACGATTAGCACAAGAGACTATTTTATTCCGAGAAGTGGGTTCAGGTACACGCTTGGCGATAGAGCGTTGTTTTGCGACTCAGGATTTAGAGTTGCAAACCAACATGGAATTGGGGAGTAGTGACGCGATTAAACAAGGTGTAATGGCAGGCTTAGGTATTTCTGTGTTGTCTCAACATACTGTCACCTTAGAATTGGCGACGGGTGCCCTTAAGTTGTTGGATGTAGAGAATTTTCCGCTTAAACGCTACTGGTATGTCGCGCATTTGACGGAGAAAAAATTGTCATTAGTGGCACGCACATTTTTAGATTTCTTATTGACTAATAGTCAAAATGTGATACAAGATGTTTATCAATTGTTGAATGATGGGGGGCAAGGCTTGAGTGAGCTTAGTAAATGATGTCTAAAAGATCAAAAAAATCCTATTTCTTTAAGAAATAGGATTTTTCATAAGCAGGAGTGCAAAGCATCAGTTAGTCAAAAATATCCTCTAAAGGCACTTGTATATTTAATTGCTCATCAATAATATCCCCAGTACGAAATCGTTGTGCTTTCTCAGATGAAGAATAAACAACGACTGCACCCGCCACCGGAACAACCAACCAGCAAGATTTGACAACGGCACCAAAATAAAGTCCAAATCTATCCAATATTTCTTCTAGTGTCTGAGTGTGTGAAAGTATCTCAATAGCTAAAACCGGCATTTCATCGAGATCGCGAGTATCTCGTAACGAGAGATCGACATCACGTTTTGGATAAAGGCAAACATCAGGTGTATAATTTTTGCCATCAATTCTCAGGCTCAATTCTGAAAAGACTGTAAATTTTTCAAGCCTCAGTAGTGCTCCAATCACTCTCGCTTTTGCGTAGGAATAATTATAAGATGGTAGCATAATAGGTGAATCCTGTTCGTTCAGTAGTTGCGAGTCACAATATAGTTAGCCATCCAACGCAATGGCTCCGCTTTTTGGTCAAAATCGCTAAGGCTTTTGATGGCATCTTCAACTAATTCATTTGCCATTTTTTTCGCCCCGCGCAATCCTAACAAAGCAGGATAAGTCACTTTGTCATTGGCAATATCTGAGCCTTGAAGTTTGCCCAAGGTTTTTGTATCGGATTCGATATCTAAAATATCATCTTGAATCTGAAAGGCTAATCCAATGCACTTGGCATAGTGGTCAAGTTTTTTCAATAAGTTATCGTCAATAGAGGGATATGCCAAGGCGCCGAGTTTGACACTGGCACGTATCAGTGCTCCAGTTTTATGGATATGCATATTTTCCAATTCAACAATGTTTAAAGATTGTCCAGCAGAGTCCATATCAATTACTTGTCCACCCGCCATCCCGCGTGAGCCACTTGCCTGTGCCAGTGTTTCAATCATTTTTAAGCGTTGTTTATCCGTTGTTTGTAAATTGGGATCGTGACTGAGCGCATAAAATGCCAGCGATTGTAGGGCATCGCCAGCTAGAATAGCTGTGGCTTCATCAAATGCTTTGTGACAGGTGGGTTTGCCTCGGCGCAAATCATCGTCGTCCATAGCAGGTAAATCGTCATGCACTAATGAAAAGGCATGAATGAATTCAACGGCACAGGCGGGGGCATCCAAGTTAGCTGGATTGAGGTTGAGGGTGTTGCCTGTTAAATAGACAAGCAATGGGCGTACTCGTTTGCCACCACCCTGTACTGCGTAACGCATCGCTTGATGTAAGCGACTGGGTTGAATTTCAGGTGCAGGCAACCATGATTCCAAGGCTGCCTCTATTCGTTGTTGGTAAGTCGTCATTAAGGATTTTAGAGACATACGTTATAGTGCTCTTTATGTTTTTTGGTATTAAATTGGAGAACTCATTATGCCGATACATTTTCATTAACAAATGTTTCCATTCATTAACAACGCACACAGGATCAAGTCCTGGCGGGGGTATCTCCCAAAGACCTAAAGAATTTTTAGATCGCTTTAGACAACCAGAATTGACTTGGTTCTCGCCAATTGTTGTTGTCAGTCTCAGGTTTTACCAGTCTAACTTTATAGACTGAACCAAATACCTGCCACTTGAACTAAAGCCCTTTGACTCTAGCTACTTTGCATCATACTAAAAAAATTCTAATTTGTCAAGAAAATCTAATTAGATTTTTTCTTGTTACATAAGAACTATAACTTCGACTCGTGTGCGTGGCAGCGGATTAGACTAAATTAGAATTTATATTGTCAAGAAAATATACTTATTAATTAACGATTTTTCAGTATCGTAAAAAGAGCAGACGTTTTTTTTTATTACATATTGTTCATATTTGTTAGCAAAAAAAATACTATGCATAACCCGTATTTACAAATTCAAACCAACGTTGATGTCGCACCAGAACAAGAGGCGAGCTTATTGGCAAATGCCTCACAAATCGTTGCCAAAGCATTAGGTAAATCAGAAAATTATGTTATGGTGGCATTGCAAGCCAATACGCCCATGCTATTTGCAGGGACGGATCAAGCTACCGCCTTTTTGGTGTTAAAAAGTCTCCGTTTGCCGACGGCTCGCACGCCTGACTTTTCACAAAAATTGTGTTCATTCATTGAAGATAGCCTAAATATTCCTAAAAATCGGGTCTATATTGAATTTGTCAACGCTGATGCTTCATTGTGGGGGTGGGATGGGCGAACTTTTTAAGGCTACCCTAGAATTAAGCGCAGACACGGTACGTTGTAGCGGTAACTGGACATTAAACGGCATCAGCACACTTGAGCGGCAATTGGAGAAATTTTCTTGGCCTCAAGCGATTATCTTTGATGGCAGCGCGATTCAAGCGATGGACAGTGCCGGCGCGTGGTTGCTATTTCGCACTCAACAAGCCTTAGAAAAGGCTGGCCATTCTGTCGTCTTGCAAGGTTTTAGGCATACCGATTTGCTGCATCTAGTGAAAAAATACGCCGTCCAGTCAACGACGCCGCCTTCCTCCCACAATGTCTTAGAAAAAATTGGGCGAAACACTTGTCAAGCTTTTAACAATCTCATTGATTTTTTAGCCTTTGTTGGAGAAAGCTTTGTTGTCTTGTTACGGGCACTGCTATCGCCTAGTCGTATCCGTTGGCAAGCCCTGTTTGCTAATTTATATTCGGCGGGTTTCACCGCTTTACCTATTATTGGTTTGTTAGCGTTTTTAACCGGCGTGGTGTTGGCTTATCAGGGCGGTAGTCAGTTAAGCCAGTATGGGGCCAATATTTTTATTGTTGATTTAGTCGGCATAACGCTTTTACGTGAACTCGCGCCTTTATTGACTGCGATTATTGTGGCAGGGCGCAGCGGCGCTGCTTATACGGCACAAATCGGCACGATGCGCGTCACTGATGAAATTGATGCTCTCCGCACAGTCGGTATTGCACCAATGGAATTATTAGTGTTGCCTAAGTTATTGGCTTTAATCATTTTGATGCCCTTATTAAGCGCGTTTGCCGATATTGTCGGTATTTTAGGCGGTATGCTGATAGCCAATTTTTCATTTGGTGTTAGTGTAACAGATTTTCTGGATCGTTTGCCTGAAGCCGTTTCTCTAACAAATTATTTAGTTGGGATCGGTAAAGCGCCCGTGTTTGCCGCCATTATTGCTTTAGTGGGCTGTTATCAAGGTTTTCAAGTCAGCGGTGGGGCGGATAGTGTTGGCAAACATGTGACTGTCAGCGTGGTACAAGCCATTTTTCTCGTCATTGTGGTTGATGCCTTATTTTCAATATTATTTAATTGGTTAGGAATAGGGTTGATAAATGCCCATTGAAACAGTTATAGAAATCAGTAATTTACAAACAAAATTCGGCCTTATCCATGAAGGATTAAACCTGAAAATACAACGCGGAGAAATCATCGCTCTGATTGGTGATAGCGGCGCGGGTAAGTCTATGCTCATGCGTGAGATTATTCTATTAGAAAAACCCTCCGCCGGTTCAATCAAAGTTTTTGGGCTTGATGTGTGGAATCTCAACGATAAACAGTGTTTATCGTTGCGTCGCCGTTGGGGAGTGATGTTTCAACAGGGTGCCTTATTCAGTTCTTTGACAGTTGCCGAAAATGTCGCGGTGCCCTTGCGCGAGCATACCCAGTTGAGTAAACGCTTAATTAATGAAATCGTGGCTTTTAAGATTGCCTTAGTGGGCTTGCCTGCCAGCGCGAGGGATAAATACCCGGCTCAACTCAGTGGTGGTATGATCAAACGTGCGGCTGTGGCACGCGCTCTTGCCTTAGATCCTGAAATTGTTTTTTTGGATGAGCCCACGGCTGGTTTAGATCCAATAGCCGCGTTAGCATTAGATGAATTGATTGTGCGATTGAAAGAGTCCTTGGGTTTGACTGTGCTTATTATCACCCATGATTTAGACTCTCTATGGGCAGCCAGTGATCGCGTGGCAGTGTTAGCGGATAAGCGTATATTTGCGGTCACGTCTATCCGTGAATTGACACAACTTGACCATCCTTGGTTGCGAAAATATTTTCATGGTCCGCGTGGTCGGGCTGTGGCTAATAAGTACAAAGAAATCAATCAAATTTAAACGAAAATCATCATGGACAGCAAAGTCAATTACGCCCTTGTTGGCATTTTTGTTATCATACTTAGCCTCGCGCTGGTTGCCTCAATATTATGGTTAAGCGTCGGCATTGAAAAGAAAAATTATCAAACTTATCAAATCTATATACAAGAATCCGTGTCGGGATTAAATCCTAAAGCGCCTGTTAAATATCGCGGCGTCGAAGTCGGTTATGTGCGCGAGATTGCTTTAGTTGTTGATAGGCTTAATGAAGTGCGAGTGTTGTTGGACATAGAACAAGGTGTGCCGCTCAAACAAGATACTCACGCCATTTTGTCTATTCAAGGTTTGACGGGATTGGCGCATATAGAATTAACCGGCGGCAGCCGCGAAACGCCTCCGCCCGTCCGCGAAACGGGGCAAGCATTTCCAGAAATTCAAACGAAACCCTCACTGCTAGTGCGTTTGGATACGACGATTTCCACCTTTTTGAAACAACTCAAGCTTCTCTCAGACACGACTAATACATTTTTAAACAGTCTCGATCCTGATATTACCAATCACTTATTGGCTAATATCGGCAGCTTGTCTCGTGCGTTGAATGCCTTTTTGTCTGAAAAAAATAACGCGGCTGTGACGAATATCTTGCACAATCTTGAAACAGTTAGCAGTACCTTGGCAGCACATACTGATAATATTGATGTTGTCATGTCAAATGTCGTACATTCCACTGAAAATCTTAATAAAATAAGTGAACAAGTCACTATCCTACTTTCCCAATTAGAGAACAGCCTAGTGGCTATTGAAAATAGTTCTGAGGCTTTTGTCAAAATTGCTAATACTGTCGAAGACACCTCTAATGTTTTCATCAACAGCACGGATAAGGTTAATAAAGTCGTTGAATCTATTGATAATACGACCGGCCTGCTCGGTAAAACAGCCCAAGATATTAGCGTTGCCGTCATAGAAAGCCGCCGGGATATGGACTATTTCACCCGCCAAGCATTGCCAGAAGTGACTAACTCTTTACGCGAATTGCGCGTTTTATTAGTCAGTTTGCGTAACTTTGCTCAAGAATTAGAACGTAAACCCAACATGCTCTTATTTGGTAAATCCACAGTACCCTCAGGACCAGGTGAATGATGCTAAAACGAAAACAACTACAGTCTTTTGGAGTCCAAGATTTATCTTGGACATTCCTTGTTCTACTTTTGCTCACCGCAAATAGCGTACCTGCCGATACATTCAAACGCTCCTATCTATTAGATATCCCCTTGCCAACGATACCGCCTGCCAATCCGACGGGTAAAACGCTACTGGTATCCATGCCAAAAGCAGCCCCCGGGTTTGATACACCTGGGCAAGTTTATATTCGCACAGCTTATCAACTTGAATATTATAGTAAAAGCCAATGGGTTGACACGCCAGCACGGATGCTTTTGCCACTGTTAGTGCATCGTCTCGAAGTGACCGGACAATTTCAGGCGGTATTGTCAGCGACGACTTCTACCATCGCCAGTGATTTACGCTTAGATACTGAAATCGTGCGTTTACAACAAGAGTTTTTGACCTATCCCAGTCAAGTGCGCTTAGTATTACGGGCACAATTGTTAGATATGGAAGCGCGTCAAGTGATAGCGACACAGGTGTTTGAAATTGTGGAAAACGCATTGAGTGAAAATGCTGAAGGGGGACTGTTGGCAACCAATCAGGCGGTGGCACGGGTGTTGAAAGATTTGGCGGCGTTTATTGTGGAACAGGTTACCAAAATTCGACGTGTTTTAGAGGAATAAAAGATTATGTTTCAAGGCATTTTTATAGATCAGCTCGAATCTGACAAAAAGTTTGCACAACTGATGTCAAGCTCAGGGCGACTACAGATGAGATTTCAAAAATCCACCGAATTAATGAAATTGGCTAAAGGCATCATGGCAAATAGCCCTGATTTAGTCGCCTTGGATTACCGTTTGAACGATGGCTACAAAGCTGGACCTTTAGCACAACAATTGCGTGATCAAGCCTTGGAGACAGTGACTAAAGACTTTCCAATTATTCTGGTTTCCAGTGAAGACGATCTCAAAGCGTTCTCTGATAATGTCACTGTCCACAACTTGTTTGATCGCCGTTTTAGCAAAGAAAGGCTTGGCAAGCCTCATCGCCTAGAAATTTTATCGCTGGCAAAGGGCTATAAGCACTTGATTAAACACTGGAATAAGAAAGAACGGTGGGCTACCTTCTTAGGACTGAGTCGGCAATAAAAAATTGAGGTGGCTTATCAAGCCATTCGTGAACTTGACCGGCTCAAGGCACCACATCAAGTGGCCCGCGATTTATACCTTTGTACACCATAAGTACATTTGCTGGAAATGTGTAGAAACGGGAGAGTTTGCGGAAAAAGGCTTGGAAATTGATGAAGACGAAGAGTCCATTGTCGAAATGATTTTAAATGGTGAGTTCAAAAAATGAATTTGGCTAACATTCCAACAGCGAGGGAGATGGGCACAAAACTGGGGTCTTTAAGTCGTCTGCTCTTTCGAGAAAAACTGATTCAATCTCGTAGCAAGAATTTTATTGATGAAGTCAGTCAAAGACTCAAAGCCCTCAAACTGGCAAAATCATGGGGATACACTATCAATGAATCAAAGTCTATAGACTTTGTACCCATTAAGGATAAAAAGTTGGGACATATCACGCCTCGCGTTTATATACAAGTAGCGGTTAGCCCACCAGAAAAAGACGGCATACCACCTTTTACTCAACTCAATAGCACAATTGAAGTGATTGATTCAATAGGTGATTTGCAATCACGTTGGCACATTGATTTGGCTGAAATAAAATATCAAGAAAGGTGGCTAGATTTGATTTATGTTGCCCAACAATTGTGTTATCCCATGTATATAGAGCGAATACAAAATTGCCTAGTTGGGCAGCGGCAATCGGTGCTCAATGCTGTGTGGGCAACGGAATGGAATACAACGAATTAATAAATAAACGAATAAACATTTGATGCTATAGGGTTTATTCGTTTATTTCCTAATTCGCTGTACTCAGATTTATTAAATGAAAATCCAATGAAAATCCAAACAAAATTTTCCCTCCTGCTCTTAATGGTGATATTAATAACAGGTATCGCTGCCATCACCATTAGTGCCCTCCTTTCAAAAAATATTATTGAAACGGAGATTTATAATCATTTAGAAGATGTCGCCGTATCCAGGGCGCGTCATATTGAAACGCTTTTAGAGAAGCATAAAAAAATTGTGAAGATTCTGGCAACTGAAAGGACTTTTATAGACGTTGTTACAAAGCAGAATAGGAATGATTCTGCCAATCAAAGAATCAAAGCTTTAATACAATCTGAAAAAATTTTTTCCCGAATAAGAGTGCTGGATAAAAAGGGGGATGTCGTGGTATCCAGTCATCGACACCTCGGTATTGATAAACCTGGTAATGCAGAAATATTCACGCATGGCAAAGAGGGTGTTTATATCAGAGATATTCATATTTCCATGATGACGAACTCCCTCGTTTTCAGTATATCAGCACCGATTGTCGTCAAGGGTGAATTTGCCGGCATTCTAATTATCAATATAGAAGCCCAGGAAGATTTATATGAAATCACCACTGATAGAACCGGCTTAGGAAAAACAGGAGAAATATATCTCATCAATAAAGAGGGTTATATGATAACGCCTTCACGCTTTGTTGATGACACCGTTTTTTTTAAAGTGGATTCAAAAAAAGTGAAAGAATGGTTTTCAGATGGAAAGGAGCATTATGAAAATTATCGTGGTCAAATGGTGATTGGGGCTCATCGTACCATTAAAGGCATGGACTGGTGCTTGCTGGCAGAAAGAGATGCAAAAGAACCTTTTCTACCCGTTGACGTACTGCTTACTATGCTGTTTTGGTTTCTTATCCTACTTTTAGGAATTGATATTATAGTCGCTCTTGTTCTCACCGAAACTGTCACACGCCCAATTTTGAGATTACATAAAAAGGTTCAAGAAATAAAAGCCGGTAATTGGGATTATCAAATCAATATTGAGCCAAAAGATGAGATTGGCGAATTTTCAAGAGCGTTTGATAGTATGGCGGCTCGTCTGAGAAAGTCCGAAGAGGAGTTGAGGGAGCATCGTGACGCACTTGAGGCAACAGTAGCCGAAAGAACCGTTGAATTGGGTCAACGTAATCAGGCATTACAAGAATCGCATGCAAGGCTTGACAACATCCTCGATAGTCTGGACATCGGCATAGCGCTTATTAGCCCTCAAATGCAAATACTTCAATTAAACCGTAAAATGCGCGAGTGGTTTTCAAAGCTTAATGCTGATGGGCAGGAACACCCGTTATGCGTCGATAAACAGCTAAATGCACTTTGTAATGATTGTCCTAGCCAGAAAACATTACAGGATGGCAAATTACATGAGACTGTCATAGACAAGTCTGTGGGTAATCATATTCTTAACTACCGAGTCGTCTCAACGCCACTCCTTGACGCGAAAGGCAATGTTGTGGCTGCGATTGAAATGGTTGAAGATATCAGCAAACGCTTGAGGGTGGAAAAGAGAATACAAAAAAGTGAAGAGCGGTTTCGCAAAGTCTTTGAGGAGGCACCGCTTGGTATGGTTATTACCACAGTGGAGAGTGATATTTTCACAGTCAATCAAACTTTTTGCCAGATGTTGGGCTATACACAACAAGAATTGATGGAGATGAGAGTTGCCGACATTACCTATCCAGAGGATATGCCCAAGAGTCGAGAACAGATTGGGAAAATGCTCTCTCATGAATCCCTCACTATCAAAATGGATAAACGATATGTTAAAAAGAACGGACAATTGATCTGGGGAAATATAACTGCTTCGTGTTTTTATAATGAGGACAACACGCCCAGTTACTGTTTGGCAATGATTGAAGATATTACCCAGCGCAAACAAGCCGAAGAAGAACTCCGTAAGCTATCTCTCGCTATTGAACAAAGCCCAAGTATCCTTGTTATCACAAATATTCATGGCAAGATTGAATATGTGAATCCCAAGTTCACCCAAATCACTGGTTATACCGCTTCTCAAGTGATTGGAAAAAATCCAGGCATTCTAAAATCAGGCAAGCAGTCAACAGAATTTTATAAGGCGTTATGGGAGAACATTTTATCAGGCAAAGAGTGGCGATGTGAAATTCAGAACAAGAAAAAGGATGGGACACTTTATTGGGAATCCGTCTCTATTTCTTCCATGAAAGATGCGAAAAATAATATTACCCATTTTATCAAGGTGGCTGAAGATATTACTGAACGTAAGCGGTGGGAGGAAAGCTTAAAACAAGCCAAAAAGGCTGCTGAGGCTGCCAATCGTGCTAAAAGCGAATTTCTGGCTAACATGAGTCATGAAATACGCACCCCCTTGAATGCCGTCATTGGTTTTTCGGACTTGTTGTCCTCAATGATTACCGACAAAAAACACAAAAGTTATCTCTCCTCAATTCAAACGGCGGGGAAAACGCTGCTGACTTTAATTAATGATATACTTGATCTCTCAAAAATTGAAGCGGGGCACCTTTCGATTCACTCTGAGCCGATCAATCTGAGTCTCATTTTCACTGAATTAGAACAGATTTTTGCCGTTAATCTAACCAAAAAAAGGCTAGAATTCATTGTAGAAATTGATAAAGACTTACCGCCAGCACTGGTACTGGATGAAATCAGGCTCAGGCAAGTGTTACTCAATCTGATCGGTAATGCCATCAAGTTTACTGAACAGGGCAGCATCAAACTGACCGTCCAGAAACACGCTCAATCGAGTGGCAAAGTCGATTTAATCCTCTCCGTGGCAGATACTGGCATCGGTATTCCTGAAGATCAGCGTGAGACAATTTTTGAAGCTTTCCAACAACAGGAGGGGCAAAGTACCCGAAAATATGGTGGCACGGGTTTGGGACTCGCTATTAGCAAACGATTGGTCAAAATGATGAATGGTCAGATTAGCGTCCGTAGCCAAGAAAAACAAGGGAGCGTGTTTGAAATTATTTTAAGGGATGTCGAGGTTCACACGCTTGCGCTACCTGCTAGGGATGAGGCTGTTGATTTAAAGCAGTTCTCCTTTGAACCGGCGCGAGTACTGGTTGTAGATGATATTGAATCCAACCGCGTTCTGCTCCGAGAATGGTTAGAGCAATTCAATCTGGAGGTGATTGAAGCCCAAGAGGGGCAGAGTGGCTTACTGTTTGCTAAAGAATATCAGCCTGCTCTCATTTTAATGGATATAAAAATGCCTATTATGGATGGCTATGAGGCTACTTTGAAGTTGAAAAAAAATCCGAGTACTCAACAGATACCCGTCATTGCTTTAACCGCCTCAGCTTTATTGAGCGAACAATCAGAAATCCAGGCTTATGGTTTTGATGGTTATTTTGATGGTTATTTATTTAAGCCCGTCTCCATATCAGAATTGTTGAGTGAATTATCACGCTATTTAAAACACAAGGTGGTTGAGACTTTCACCGAAACCGCTGATGATGACAGTTTGCCAAATCTCTCAGACATCCCTGTAGAAAAACTGGAACAATGCCAGTCAGATTGGGAAGAAATTCATGATGGCTTAGATTTGGAAGAGATAAAACAATTTGCTCATAAAGTCAATGAAATGGGTCAAGAATATCATATTTCACAGTTCTGCTCTTATGGAGAACAGTTGTATGAATTTGTCCAGACGTTCGATTTTGATGAAATTGAAAAGTATTTAAATGAATTTCAGGGGATGATAGGTGTAAGGTAAACACAGGGATAAGTCAAAACCGATATGAGAGCCAATTTTTATTTGCAGTGTCTAATAAGATTTTGACTTATCCCTGTCGTTAAGGTTTTTAATTAGGACGAACATTCCCACAATAAGTAGAGAGGCCATTATATAATTCATTGAAAATTGGACATTTATTGCTTAGTTTATCAACGTCTATTTGCCCTAATAATAAAGGTGTATGTTCTCCTTTGCTAAATATTTCCTTGCACTCATATTGTTCAGTCGATGCAATCAGTGCTTCAGAAAGTTTCTCAAAACAACAGTCTCTGTCAGAATCATATTCGCTAAAGGATTCAGGTGCGTCAAACGGAATGTTTTTATCGTGACTTAACCACCAACGCATGGCTTGATGACATCCACGAAAATCAACATGTTTGGCAACGGTGTTGTCCCAATCCGCAATGAGCCATGCTTCTAACTCAGGTGCAGCAAATCCTATCAGGCGTTTTATCGCGGCTGCACCCGCCACCGTATCAATCGCTTCCAAAAACATTTGTGTTTGCTTATCCTTGTCACGACAATCCAAATCATCTATTACCAAAATGAGATGACATGGCGCTTCATTGTCTAAAGCTGTTTTCAAACGTTCTTTAATTTGCACGGCCAGACTTTTGCCTGTTTTGCCGTATCCGTAGGAAACCCCCTGCTTTCGCTTGCCGGCAGGTTTCTTGTAAATAGGCGTTTTTCTCTCAAATTGACAATCTGAAAAATGCTTTTCGAGAAAATGGGGGATTAAGCCATTCACTTCTGATTCGCCGCCTCCCGCAAATAACCAGACTACCACGGCCAACCTCCCACATCAGGATCACCGACGCGATAAAGATCGCCTAATTGCCATCCTTCTTCAAAGGCATTTGACAGCCGTTTTCGTGATAAATGTTTTGGCATAAAATTTTCTTTTGATCTACAAAAACAAATGACATCTTCCAGATTATCTGTAAAATGATCAAGAAGATCAGGGCTATGTGTCGCAATGACTACCTGAGTTTTTCTAGCCGCTTTTTTTAGCCATTGTGCTAAAGTACTCATCCAAGCCACATGCAAGCCCAATTCTGGTTCATCAATGACAAGTAACGGTGGTAAAACGGGCGAATGTAGAATAACCGCCCAACAGAGCATTCGCACCGCACCATCTGACATTTCATTCAGATAAAATGGCTCTTCAATACCCTCAAAATACCATTCCACTGTGAGCCCTAAACGTCCTGATGGTATCGCTCTAACCCGACGTGTTGTGGGTAAAATCGCTTTCATCGCATTATTAATATTTTCTTCAAAATCAATATATTGATTACTAAGATTAAAGAGAACCAATGACAGATTTTCGAGAGCAGCGGAAAGTAGGACTTCTTGCCCACCAATTTTTGGCTCAGAATTGCGAATGTTATATAAGTTCGTATGATTCGCATTATAAAAACGCCACTGCGCGATGGTTTCCATCAGATGTCGCCGTACTTTATATAGGGGCGCTTTTTCGGGTGGGAGTTGGCTATTTTCAAGTAACTTTGTAATGCTTATTAAAGCTAAATCGTTGATGGGCACATCATGTAATTGTTCAAAATGGCTGCCCCGTTCTGATTCATTGTAGAAAGAGACTCGCCCTTTGCCACTTTCTCTATCATGGCATTGATAATAATAAAAGGGTTTATCAGCATTGCCAGTACGCAATAACTCTTGATGTATCGTCACTCGTCTGCCATTAGTTG
This sequence comes from Candidatus Thiomargarita nelsonii, assembly GCA_000785145.2. GTDB lineage: Bacteria > Pseudomonadota > Gammaproteobacteria > Beggiatoales > Beggiatoaceae > Thiomargarita > Thiomargarita nelsonii_B. The sequence goes on along the minus strand of JSZA02000021.1, from coordinate 41,305 downwards.
GAATCTCTAAGCCAAGTTCAAGTACGCCCCCGCGCTGCATAAGCTCAGTCGTACTAAATTCAAATTCAAAATTAACGCCAGCAGGACGTGTTATTTTGCCATTTAAGATTTTAGCACCTCCTAAATGATCAAGAGCTACCTCTAGTCCAGTCAAACCAATGTCTGCTCTGGCAGTCACACAGTTTTTTAAGAAATGGAGTGTGCCAATTAAGTTACTCTTTCCACAACAATTTGGCCCAATAAGGATATTCAACGGATGCAATTCAATCGGCGCATTATCCATTGTTAAGTTTTTGTAATTTTTTAAGTTGAGGGTTTTAAGAGACGGATATTGCATGTTTGTTGGTTTTCTCCTATATTTTTCGGCTGAACACGCCAGCGCGTCAATGGCATTAAGCCGAGTTATACAAATATCTCCAATAGTCTAAAAATCCTATTTCTTCAAGAAATAGGATTTTCAACTTTCAAAGAAATCCTATTTTTTGAAAAAATAGGATTTCTATAAATAGAACATAAAAGACTAAATTTTTTATCTACTCACCAAAAATTTGTTCAAGTTTTATGAATATATTCGGCACGCATATTTTTAGGCTTAACTTAATGGATTTAATTGGTCAGTTTAATAATTCGTTAATTTGAACTTTTCGTTGTTCTATGTGCAGTTCTTTGTCAGCTAACCAGTTTTTGATGTCATCAAAAAGTTGATTAACATTCGCTAAAAAAAACGGCTTGGTTTGTTCACCCTGTTGGTGTTCTTCTGTCATGTCTTTGTTCTCCTAGCTTAAACCAGTCCCATTTTGATATAATGGTTCGGTTTATCCGAGTGATTATAACATCTCTATAGTTTTTTTAACGAGGAAAACTAATAAATCTCACCATCAGCCCGAATAAATTTGATAGGGCGACGGGCACTTTTACTATGCTGGCGGGATACATAATGACACCATTAATAAAATTTTAGAAGATGAACTGGGCAATCTATGGCTAAGCACTAACAAGGGGCAGTCAAAAAATTATTATTTATAGTGAGGAATATTTACCTATTTATCGTATTATCACGGCCTTTGATGCTGAAGGAAGATGGCTTAATGAATACCAGACGTAGCGACAATTCAACGGGGAACAGGCGAACGAGAGTCACGTCCTTTAGAGACAGTAAGGCGCACAATTTACATTGACGAAGATATACTTGAACTGTTCCAACAACTGGCTCCCCAAAAACCTGACAAATTAATCAATCAAGCCTTGCGAAAATCCATACATGTAGGGTGGATTAAGCTGTGCGTATCCACCTGATTATTATTATTCAAAGAAATCCTATTTTTTTAAAAAATAGGATTTCTAGCAATTTTTATCTGTGGGCTCACGAAGCATAAGAAATTTCAAAGCTCCAGCCTAAAGCTCATGTCGTCTCCTTTTTTATGAAATTAAATTTAATTTTATGTGAGTATTAGCTCGATTAATGTTGTTTGGAGCGCATCAATCGTACTCCAAAAAAACACTTTAAATATCGATTAAGGAAATACATTATGTACGCCATGCGGGTTGGTACGAAGCCCGAAAATGACGCCATACAATTATTTATATTTTCATCACCTCAAGGGCAATTTATAGAAATCCTATTTTTTTAAAAAATAGGATTTCTTTGAAAGTTGAAAATATTAAAAGACTTTTGTTGAGCGACTTATCTATTAGAGTTGTTGCAAATTAAATCGCCGAAAAATGCCCTTGATGTGAGAATTGTTTTAGTACCCTTTAGGGTACTTGAGCTTTTAGCCATGAAATTTATTTCATGGCTTAATTTACTCCATAAAAAAAAATGACTAAAAAAACCCCACCCAAACCCAACATTTTAATCGTAGATGATGCGATTGCTAATTTACGCCTATTAATCAACATATTAAGCGAACGGGGTTATCAAGTTCGACCCGCCTCAAGTGGTCGTCATGCCTTATCAACAGCGCAGGCAAAACCCCCAGACTTGATTTTGCTTGACATCAAAATGCCCAACATGGACGGCTACAAAGTGTGCGAACACCTAAAAGGCGATGAACGAACCCGCAACATCCCTATTATCTTTATCAGTGCCTTAAATGAAATACTGTACAAAGTTAAAGCCTTTTCTATTGGCGGAGTGGACTACATAACAAAGCCATTTCAATTTGAGGAAGTGTTAGCCCGTGTTGAAACCCACATTACCTTGCGAAATTTACAAAAGCAAGCTGAGGCGCGAGAGATAGCCTTAAAACAAGCCAAAGAGGCGGCAGATGTCGCCAATCGTGCCAAAAGCGAATTTTTGGCCAACATGAGCCATGAAATCCGCACCCCCTTGAATGCAGTGATCGGTTTTTCTGACTTGTTGTCCTCACTGATTAGCTCCGATAAGCAGAAAAGTTATCTCTCCTCAATTAAAAAAGCCGGAAAAACCCTACTCACTCTGATTAATGATATACTTGATCTCTCAAAAATTGAGGCAGGGCGGCTGGAAATTCAAACTGAGCCAATCAATCCGATGCTCATTTTTACCGAATTAGAACAGATTTTCGCCGTCAAACTAGCCGAAAAAAGCCTAGAATTCATTATAGACATAGACTTACCACCAACACTGGTACTCGATCAAACGAGACTCAGGCAAGTGCTATTCAATCTGCTCGGTAATGCCATCAAGTTTACCGAACAGGGATACATCAAACTGAGTGCCCATAAACGCTCTCAAGAAAATGACAGTCGCAAAATTGATTTAATTATCGCAGTCGCGGATACTGGCATCGGTATTCCCAAAGATCAACAAAATATTATTTTTGAATATTTCCAACAACAAAATGGTCAAACTACCCGAAAATATGGCGGCACGGGATTGGGGCTTGCCATTAGCAAACGATTGGTCGAAATGATGAATGGTCAGATTAGCGTCCGCAGCGAACAAGGGAGCGTGTTTGAAATCACTTTACGGGATGTCGAAGTGCCCACTACCGAGCCGGCTAGGGATGACTGCATTTTTTTCAAGAAGGCAACACCGATCATCGACAATGCCTGTTTTGCAAATATCAGTCCTTCTGAGGAATTGATAGAAAAACTAGAACAATGCCGATTAAAATGGGCAGAAATTCAGGAAGGGTTCGATTTGGAAGAAATAAAAGCATTTTCTCAACAAACTTTAGGTAAAAAAGCTAATATATCACACTTTTGTCATTATGGTGAGCGTTTATGTGAATTGGTCCAAGATTTCGAGTTTGAAGAAATTGAAAACGGTTTAAATGAATTTCCGCTCCTGATAAAATCAATCACTGGGAAATAAATGATGAAATTTATGCACGACTCTCACGAAATTGGACATGCTTTGATTAATAAAAAATTAATCATCATGGGGAACAATCATATCTTGCCTCGATGGCTAACAGATGTACCTGTTGATCTATCAGGATACTTGCTCACCGATGTTTTTTGTATGCTGATTGGCTATGAGGATGTGTTACAAAAAATTATTCAAAATAATAGACAAACCAAGCCACTCATCATCTCTCAAATTTACCATCAGGCACCTGATGGACAGGAACGCTACTTCGACTTACAAATTGAACAGTTCCGCCAGATCAATGCCGTTTTGTTGCTCTCCATAACCGATGTCACTCAGTCAACCGAATTGGAGCAAAGTTTGCGCCAAGAAAGGAATGATCTGCGCTTGCAAATCATTAAACGTGAGCGAGCGGAAGCGGCGCTTCAACAAGCTAAAGAGGCGGCAGAAGCCGCCAATCGTGCCAAAAGCGAATTTTTGGCTAACATGAGCCATGAAATACGCACACCCATGAATGCCGTTATCGGTTTTTCAGAATTATTATCATCACTGATTACCGATAAAAAGCAGAAAAGTTATTTATCCTCAATTCAAAGCGCGGGGAAAACGCTACTGACATTGATTAATGATATACTTGATCTCTCAAAAATTGAGGCAGGGCGCATGGAAATTCAATATGAGCCGATCAATCTGTCTCAGCTTTTGAATGAATTAAAACAGATTTTCGCACTTAAAATAGCCGGCTTAAAATTCATTATAGAAATTAATCAAACTTTACCGCCAACATTGCTACTGGACGGGATGAGACTCAGGCAAGTGCTACTCAATTTAATCGGTAATGCTATCAAGTTTACCGAACAGGGACATATCAAACTGAGCGTCCATGAACGCTGTCAAAAAAATGACAGTCGCAAAATTGATTTAATCTTCGCGGTGGCAGATACTGGCATCGGTATTCCCGAAGATCAACAAAAGAAAATTTTTGAAGCTTTCCAACAACAGGAAGGTCAAAATAGTCAAAAATATGGCGGTACCGGATTGGGGCTCGCCATTAGCAAACGATTGGTCGAAATGATGAATGGTCAGATTAGCGTCCGTAGCCAAAAAGAACAAGGGAGCGTCTTTGAAATCATTTTACGGGATGTCGAGCTTAGCAACCCGGCGCCCCTCGCTACAGATAAGAAAAAGATTGATTTCAAAAATATCTTGTTTGAACGCGCTCGGATACTGGTTGTCGATGATATTGAATCCAATCGCTCTCTGATCAGAGAAAGCTTATCTCAACTCAATCTGGAAGTCATAGAAGCCGAAGAGGGAGCGACAGGCTTAGTTTTTGCTGAAGAATCTCAACCGGATATCATTTTAATGGATATTAAAATGCCGGTCATGTCTGGCTATGAGGCGATATCGGAATTGAAAAAGAATCCGACTACTCAACAGATACCGGTTATTGCTTTAACCGCCTCCGCATTAGTGAATGAACAATCACAAATCAAGGCTTATGGTTTTGATGGCTATTTATCCAAACCTATTTCGATATCAGAATTGTTGACTGAATTATCACGCTATTTAAAGCACAAAATGCTTGAGTCTGTCAACAAACCCCCTGTTCATGCCGCCAATATCAATCCCTCATCGCGATCTGATCTTCTAGAAAAATTAGAACAATGCCGCTTAAAATGGGAAGAAATTCATGATGGCTTCGATTTGGAGGAAATTAAATACTTTTCATTAAAAGTCAAAAAGTTAGGAGAAACTTCTCAGCAGCAGCACCTCTACGATTATGGAAATAATTTGTGTCAATTGATTGAAAATTTTGAATTTGAAGAAATTGAAAATAGCTTAAATCAATTTCCTGAATTGATAGGTTGAGCACCTTCGTTCCATGCCTACCAGATAAAAAATATGAAAACATTAAAATCTCAATTTGTTATCGTGTCAGCCATTTTATTGTGCGTATTGCTAATACTGGTAGGCGTGATCATTAAGAGTGCGTTTGAAGAGCAAAATCTCGCAAAGCAATATAAAATCAAAACCCAGATTGCCGGTTACCTGAATACAGCAGCCGAATGGCAAGCCATTGAACGTGGTTTGGGTGCCATCATTCTCGGAAGTAGTGAAGGCGACTCATCTCCACTTTTTTCAAAATTTCTGGAAATGGGAAAAAAAGGAGATACCCAAGAATAAAATCAAACACTATCGCGCCATAGTGGAACAATCTATTGCACAAGTGTTGCTTTTAAAGGGACAAGCTTCAAAGGAGATGGAACAAGCGATTGTCACATTTGAAAAAAAATTTATGCACTCATTTCATCTGTTAAGGGAAAATGTTTTGGCAGCCAGCCATCAACAACAAGAGGCGATCAAGGCGGCTTCTCTACAAATTTTTAAAAGAAAAGCCTCTTTTCAAAATTATTTATCTGGCATTTCTACTGATTTGCTGAACATCAGTAGCCATCACAGTGTCACCCTATTAGCTAAAACATTGATAGAAAAAGAAGAGACGGCGGAACAGCTAAAATCTGCTACCGGGAAAAATATATATATCTCCGCTTGATCTCAATATAGAACGGGGAAAAATTGAAATTCCATTTAAACCCGTTATGCGCTTTGCAACTCCCGTTTGTCTTGAGGGAAAAAAGCGGGCAGGGATTATTGTCTTCAATTTAGTGACAAACACGCCATTATTTTTGCAAAAAATCCTCGAAACGCAGGGCAATTACATTTTAGCTAATCAAGCCGGATTCTATCTCCATCATCCCGACGAAGCAAAGGAGTGGGGAATGATGGAAAAACTGAAGCGTTCACACCATAATATCAAACAAGACTATCCTGATGTCGCAAAACAGATACTGTCAGGAAAAGAAGGACTGGTGCGCTTAAATTCAGGATAAATACTGGTCTATAAACCGATAACGGTTAAGACAGATCGTTTTTGGGTTATTATCAAAGTCCTCAAAAGTGTGGAATATCCGGTAGATGCAGAAACTTGGTTTGATGCAGCAACAAAAGCCATTAATACGGGCAGGGCAATCTCAAATGTGGCCGGCAAACAGGCTAATATTTTCATGTCAGAGATGGAATCGGCTACAAAAATCCATAAGACAATCACTTGGATGATTCTGGTTTTTGTACTATTGAATTTCTATTTTTTTACGCAGTGGTCAAAAAATAACATCCTGCTCCCCATTCAAAAACTGACTAACATGACGCAAAAGATAGCGACAGGGGATTTTTCTCATAGAGTCGCCATCAAATCAGAGAATGAAATAGCAAAATTAGGCTGTTCCTTCAACAAAATGACTGATGATTTACAAAGCTCAACCCATCAAATTATTGAAGCCAAAGACCGTCATCGGTTTTTCTGATTTGTTATCCTCAATTCAAAGCGCGGGGAAAACGCTACTGACTTTGATTAATGATATACTTGATCTCTCAAAAATTGAGGCAGGGCGGATGGATATTCAGTCTGAGCCGATCAATCTTGCTGTCATTGTTGCTGAATTAGAACAGATTTTCGCGCTCAAGATAGCCAATAAAAAGCTAGAATTCATTGTAGAAATTGATAAAGACTTACCATCGGCACTGCGATTGGATGAAACGAGACTCAGGCAAGTGCTACTCAATCTGCTCGGAAATGCCATTAAGTTTACTGAACAGGGGACTATCAAACTGAGTATCCACAAAATCTATACAGCTCACAGCAAAGTCGATTTAATCCTCTCCGTGGCAGATACTGGCATCGGTATTCCCGAAGAACAACAAGATATTATTTTTGAATCGTTCCGACAACAAGATGGTCAAAGTACCCGAAAATATGGCGGCACGGGACTCGCCATCACAAAACGATTGGTCGAAATGATGAATGGTCAAATTAGCGTCCACAGCCAAAAAGGGCAAGGGAGCGTGTTTGAAATCACTTTACGGGATGTCGAAGTTTCCGCCACCAGGGATGACCGCCTTGATTTCAATCATATTTCCTTTGAACGGCGCCCAATCTCAATCCCTCTCAGTGATTTTCTAGAAAAATTAGAACAATGCCACTTAAAATGGGAAGAAATTCATGAAGGCTTCGATTTGGACGAAATCAATGACTTTGCATTAAAAGTCAAAACGTTAGGATAAACTTCTCAGCGGCTGCACCTCTACGATTATGGAAAGAATTTGTGTCAATTGATTGAAAATTTTGAATTTGAAGAAATTGAAAATAGCTTAAATCAATTTCCTGAATTTTTGGAGTCCAAAATTTATTTTGGGCGAGTTAATGGTCTAAATCTTGCTTTATAAAAATCTATGAATAAAAAATCATCACTCATCTTGATTGTGGATGACAATCCACATAACTTAAAAGTATTAGGAAATACGCTGACGAAAATGGGCTATAATCTTACCTTCGCCAAAAGTGGTGCTCAGGCATTCAAGACGATTCTCAAAAAGAAGCCTGATCTCATTTTGCTAGATGTTATGATGCCTGAGATGGACGGTTTTGAAGTGTGCAGACGATTAAAACAAAATGCTGCATTTGCCAAAATACCTGTCATTTTTCTGACGGCCCAAACCGAGAAAGAAAAAGTGATCGAAGGCTTTCAATTGGGTGCCGTTGATTATGTCACCAAGCCTTTTAATGCCGAAGAATTAATCACTCGCGTTCATACGCATATCAAATTGAAAGAAACCGTTGAACAATTAAGACAAGCCAATGCCACCAAAGACAAATTTTTCTCCATCATCGCGCACGATTTGGGTAACCTATTCAATGGGTTAATTGGCTTAACTGAGTTTTTAGTAGGCGATTACAAAGTTGACAAAGAACAATTTATGCAGATGATTCTGCAAAATTCAAAAATCGGCCAGGGTTTATTAAAAAACCTGCTCGAATGGTCAAGATTGCAGACTGGTCGGCTCAAGGCTCAGCCGAGCGGCTTAAACTTGAAGATGATAGTTGACAATAATATTAGCCTGTTAAGCGCTCAAGCGATGCGTAAAAATCTCAATATATTCTCTTCTATTGAGAAAGGGGATGTTTTTGCCGATGAACACATGATTAATACGGTGATCAGAAACTTGCTCTCCAATGCGATCAAATTCACACCTCAAAACGGACAAGTGGAAATATCCTCTCAACAAGAGGGTGCTGAGCTTGAAATCTCAATTAAAGACACTGGCGTTGGCATCGATCCTCAAGACATTGAGAAATTGTTCAAAATAGATGTGAGTCACACCACGAAGGGTACCGCCAATGAACCGGGGACTGGTTTAGGTTTAATTTTATGCAAAGACTTTGTAGAAACCAATGGTGGCACAATAGGCGTTGAAAGTGACATGGGAAAAGGGAGTCGATTTTATATTCGTTTGCCTATGACAAACTAGATGATGAAGAATTAATGAGGCCTGTAGGGTGGATTAAGCGGTAGCGTATCCACCTGATTAATCTATAAATTCAGGGGGAGGAGCTATCGCTTAATCCACCCTACATGTATGGTTGGGGAGTTAGACTTAATGGCATTGGTACTCAAAACTTGCGTACCTGTTGACTGATCCAGTCAAGCCAATGAGGCATACCTGATTTATTTTTGGCAGAAAGTTCAAACACTGGCGCAGTACTGGCAATATCACGCAGATAGCGTTTTGCATTATCGGGATTAAAGTCATCAAGTACAGGCAATAGATCGCTTTTGCTGATCAACACCAGTGAGGCGGTACGGAACATAACCGGATATTTCGCTGGCTTGTCATCTCCTTCGGGTACCGAAAGTAAGATAACATTCAGGTGCTGTCCAAGATCAAAACTGGCTGGACAGACTAAGTTGCCCACATTTTCGATAAAAACAATATCGACGTTTGCAAGCTCAAGATGATGCAGGGCTTGGTGAATCATGTGTGCATCCAGATGACAGGCACTGCCGGTTGCAATTTGGATGGCTTCAACACCCTGTTTGCGAATGCGCTCGGCATCGTTTTCTGTTTCAAGATCACCTTCAATCACGGCTATCTTGAGATCATCGCCTAGCATCTGGATGGTCGCTTCAAGCAAAGCGGTTTTGCCGGCACCGGGGGATGACATCAGATTGATAGCCAGTACTTTGTGCTGATCAAAATGCTCGCGGTTGTGTTTAGCGGTATGATCATTTTCATGCAACAGGCTATGCAGTACAGTGATCGCTTCTTTGCCGCTTTCCGTTTTGGCTAGCTTGCCATCTGGCTTTATCAAGCTTTTATTGCCATCAGTAATATTGCATCCGCAGGTATCACACATTACTTTGTTCTCCAAGATAAATCTTGGACTCCTTTTATGTTTGAGCGAGTTCGACACTCATTAGTAGTAACTCATCGCCACTGATTAATCTCGTTCGCCAGTCACCGCATTGTTTACACACCAATTTGTTCGGCAAAGCATCAGACTCACTGCCACATTGATTGCATTTAACGCGGAGGGGCAGAAATTCAATAATGAGTTTAGCATTTTCTGCTAGCGTATCAGCACTGGCAATGGAATAGGCATTTTTCAAATGCTGAGCTTCTACCCCTGACAATGGTCCCATACCGATAACAATCGATATCACAGACTGTGCCTCGTGTTCCAAGGCAATACGCTCAACCTGGCTCATTAATGATTGGCATATTGCAAGCTCATGCATTTTATTCCTCCAATATTTGATCGTATAGTTCCCAGGTAGTCTGCGCTTCCTGGGGAGAGATTTTTTGAATCGCATAACCGACATGCACAAGCACAAAATCCCCCTTGTTGACTTGTTCATCCTGCATCATGAACAGATTGATATCACGCTCAACTCCCTTTGCTTCACAGCACGCAGTGAAACCATCAATAGATTTAATTTGCATGGGAATAGCAAGACACATAAGTTATAATCCTGTAAAATATTAAACATTATAGAATCTTTCAGAAAAGGAGTCCAAGATTTATCTTGGACGAGACTATAAAATTTGTTTATGACAACCAACGCAAAACAATGGCTTGAACGCATTCACGCGCTGCCGCACAAGGGTCCTGTATTAAAATGACCTGCCAAAGCCAATATAGGAGATGAGCACATGAGAATTGACTCTCTTGAAGTGCAAAATTTTAGATGTTTTGAACACAAAAAACTGAATTTTTCACCTCAATTTAATGTCCTGATTGGCAATAATGGTCGTGGTAAAACGGCTATATTAGATACTTTGGCGGTGGGTATGGGAGCGCTGTTACTCGGATTTGATGGTATTGGAACTCGTTCCATCAGAGAAGAAGAAGTACGCCATGTTTACCGCCAATCGGGTCTTTTTAAAACTCGATGTTCAAGTTTTTTTGACTTGACATTGTTGTTGGAGTCCAAAGCTTTAGCTTTGGACTAGCTGCGGCCTCGTCCAAAGCTAAAGCTTTGGACTCCAAGTGCCTTTGTAATTTTTTTGAACCTGTGATAAATTTATTTGCCAATCCATCAGCCCGAAAAATACTATTATCAGGGCAAGTACAAGGAGTCGGTTTCCGACCTTTTATTTATCGACTTGCTATAGCGCATAAACTCGTCGGCTGGGTAAGAAACAGCCTTGGTATTGTCGAAATTCAAGTGCAGGGGCAATCTCAGAACTTGGAAAATTTCTTAGCCGATATATTCGCTAAAAAGCCACCGCTGGCAAAACCCAAACTTGAATCAAATCAGCAGGTAGAGCTTGCCAAGTTCGATACATTCACTATTTTGCCAAGTTTGGCTCAGGGAGAGGCGCAGATCAGCGTACCAGTTGATCTATTCTTGTGTGATGATTGCCTCGCAGAATTAAATAATCCCTTGGATCGTCGCTACCACTATCCGTTCATTAATTGTACTCAATGTGGTCCGCGCTACACATTAATTCGTCGCCTGCCTTATGACCGCCCCAATACCAGCATGGCGACTTTTACATTATGCCCATCATGTCTTGCCGAATATCAAGACCCAGGCAATCGGCGTTTTCATGCTGAGCCTGTGGCTTGCCCAGTCTGTGGACCTTCTCTCACATTTCGTATGAATGACACCGTGAAAAATGATAATCATGCCTCAAATGCCCTGGATGCTTTGCGTCATGGTAAAGTGGTAGCGGTTAAAGGTATCGGTGGTTATCATTTGATGTGTGACGCTACCAATTCTGAAGCAATTAGCCGCTTGCGTCGCAATAAACCACGACCACATAAACCGCTGGCTGTTATGTTTCCTGCACCACTTGATAAGCCATATGCAGAAGTTTCATTAAGCGAAAACGATAAAGCCTTTTTGTTGCAAGCAGCTAGACCCATTCTGCTGGTAGCCAAAAGTGAGAATTCTGAATTATCTGAACAAATCGCGCCAGGATTAAATGAAGTGGGAGTCATGCTGCCATATAGCCCCTTACATCATTTACTGCTTAATGAATTTGGCGGGCCGCTCGTCGCCACTTCGGCAAATATAAGTGGTGAGCCTGTTTTGATAGATAACCAGGAGATTGAAAAACGCCTTATTTATATGGCAGATGCGTTTTTGCATCATAACAGACCGATTGAGCGACCCGCTGATGATCCGGTGTACCGAACGATAGCCGGCAAACCCAGGCCAATCCGTATTGGTCGTGGTTCTGCACCGATGGAATTGTCCCTGCCGTTTGAACTAAAACAGCCCGTGCTCGCGGTGGGCGCACAGATGAAGAATGTCATTACACTGGCATGGAAAAACCGTGCCGTAATCTCTCCGCATATCGGAGAAATGGGCACTGTTCGCAGTCTTGACGTTTTTGAGAATACTATCAAAGATTTCTATAAACTCTATGAAGTTAAAGCTGAATTGATTATTTGTGATGCACACCCGGGTTATACAACGACACGTTGGGCGCACAAGCAAAACCTGCCAGTACATCCTGTGTATCACCACCATGCACATGCTTCTGCCGCTTATTATGAATGCGAAACAAATGAAACGGTGATAGTATTCACCTGGGACGGTGTCGGTTACGGCGAAGATGGCAAACTTTGGGGAGGAGAAACCTTTTTGGGTCAGCCGGGCAAATGGCAGCGTGTCGCCAGTATGCGGCCATTCAAATTGCCCGGTGGCGATAAGGCTGGGCGAGAACCCTGGCGTAGTGCTGCTGCCTTGTGCTGGGAACTGGGACTGGCATGTCCAGTTGTCCCAGCAGGCACAAAACTACTACACTCCGCTTGGCAACAACAGATTAATGCCCCAATGACGACTTCCGTGGGCCGTCTGTTTGATGCTGCGGCGGCATTAACTGGCGTATGCAGCCAAGCGAGTTTTGAGGGTCAGGGGCCGATGTATTTGGAAGCCTGTTGCAAAGAAGCCGGCGAGATGGTAGAGCTACCACTGACACTTAATAACGAGGGTTTATGGGTATCGGATTGGGCGCCGCTTGTTCAGCGTTTATTGGATAGTGCTTATACGCAAACTGCCCAAGCATCTATGATACATATTAGCATGGCTAATCTCATTGCTAAGCAAGCTAAGTGTATAAGAAAACAAGAAAATGTGAATAAAGTCGCCTTATCTGGTGGCGTGTTTCAAAATCGTGTACTGACCGAGATCGCAGTCGCTATGCTAGAGCAAGCGGGATTTATAGTGACTATACCCGCAAAAATTCCGGTAAACGATGCGGGCATCAGTTTTGGTCAGGTGATTGAATTTGGTTTTAAAGGACGATAGTGATGATAAAAGACGATTTTTTTATTGAAGCTTTTGAACCACCCTTATATGTAAGTCCCTATGCTGATCTGAAAATAAAATATAGGGATTTATGGCTCAATGTTTTGCTTGCAGGACGCGGAGCTAGGCAGCCAACCTTTCCAGAGACTTAAGCAAAACCACTAAACCTGAAATTTGCATAAACATAAAAATAAACAAGGGGTTGGCTGTCCATCGCTTGAGCAACTTGTTAGGGCAATAGCCAGTCACGGTCTGGACGCGCAAGTTGGCGTGCGTTGTTGTACGCCATATCAAGAGTTAAACAAGTAGACAATCTATAAAAACTGCCATGATCTTCAGCGACAATAGCTAGATCAGCCGTACTTGGGTTACTAATACACAAAGGAAGTAAGAGTTGTACTCTACCACGGTAAAAATGTGGAATGGCTGTTTTATAGTTTCGTTTAACCCTTTCTAACGTGTTATCAAAAGCACCCTTTAAGTATGTTAGAAGACGATAATCATCCATCGATTTATACGGTTCTGGGAAACGTTCTTTGTTTTCCGTTATGATATGTTCAATATTTTCTCTAAGCTCCTTTCTTGGATCAAATACTAAAGCCGATGGATCATCAAAGTAATGTGCCATTTCAGGTAAATGGGAGAATTTTATCATCTCGTGTTCCCCGCGTCTTCTCCACCTTTGAAAATACCACGGTGCATTTGAGTCTTGATTTCTGTTTGCATCAGCAAATGCATAAATTGGTTCTTGCTTGTCAGTAACAAGCCCTGTATTAAACGTAATACATTGCCCGTTATCAGATATTGCAATTTTGTTTTCTTGAGCTAGACGAGCATAAGTGTATTGGAGATAGTTAAACAAAATCGGAAGATGATGACTATCTTGAGTATTTTGATACTCCCAGTTTTCATTCTCAGCAAGATCCGCTAACTCATTTAATTTTTCGTCCATTTTGGGGATATAGATGAGATCAAAAAGTTTTTCTGGCCAGTTATTCATGTACTTTCCTTTAGTATGTTACAATTCATTAACAACGCACACAAGACTTGCAAACATCACAAGCACTTTGCTTTCAATGGCACAAAAATCGAGCCAGTGTTCTCTGTTTATTGATTTTCATTGAATGCAAATTTTTTCACAATCAAATTAATAAGTCAAGCGTGATATAGGAGTCCAAAATTTATTTTGGACGAGACGCCCAAGATAAATCTTGGACTCCTAAAGTTATCAATACTTTTGTGAACTATATCCAAATTGTGATCTTTACCGGAGAATTTTCAACATGAACACCTTATCCAATTTCCTAACGATTTGTCTGCTACTCATTTGGAGTATTGGCGTTCAGGCAGATAGCCGCTTTGTCGGAGACGAGTCGATTGCTAAGTGTGGTGGTGTGCCCAAGAGTGCTCTCGTGATTTATGTGCCATCTAAACAATGGTTGTATGTGCCCTCTCAAGATCAGCTACTAACAGATGCTCAAGAAATTTCCCATTGTTTTAACAAAGTTGCTGCACTTACTCAAGATAATACTGGAAAACTCACCAATCTTGTCTCGTTGAGCGGCGGGTTTAACGACGACGCACAGTGGCAGCTTGGAGACGAGGCTGTAAAAAAAATGGATATCTATGCTAAATCCTTGGAGAGATTAGCAGACGCCTTAAATCCACAACAAAATGTCAATCTTTCGCCCTGGCATGTTGGACTTTCCAATAATTTACTGGCTTGGCTTGCTGAGCTTGATGCACTTGTCGTTTTAACGAGTGAATCTTATCGGGGGCTTTCATATATTGATGAATTATCCCGTTTTACAAACGGGCAGGAGCGCTATTCTCTTAAAATCAATAATCAGATTATTGCTAATGATAGGGAGGAGGTGCCATTAACCACACTATTCGGCACCAGTCCATTATCATTTAAAGTCCATTGGCACGGACAAAACATTATTAATATAAATACACCGCTTGAAGATACAGAGCAATTATCCTTACCGTTATGGTTTTTGCCTAGCTCACGCCTTAAATCAGAAATTACCCTAAGGCTACAAGAGACTAAAGCCTTAAAAGCACCTCTTCAATTAATTTTAATTGAGTTGAACACTCAAGCAAACGAACTGACTTTTAAGGTGCGGGATATAGAAATAAAACCCACTGTTCGTTATCCCGATGCGCCGCTTACCCATTGTCCGATTAAAAAAGAGCCGGCTCAAACATGGATCAACTACCTTGTGAATGGTGCCCAACTTGTTTGTCCCTATTTGGATCATCAAAACAAAGTCAAGATCGAACTCATTGGCGACGGTATTCGTATTGATACCCATCCCTTACTTTTATCTCTTGACATCACGCTTGACGATGTTCATACGACTCCCAAAGACTGGCAGATTGAGGGAGCACAGAGCAATCAAGGCGTTTGGAAAATACTGGCAAGCGATTTGTCTCTTGATCAATGTTCATTGAACTTTGAGCCCATCTCTGCCTATGCAAAACTTGCTTTTACTTCGAGCACCGTCAAAATTCCAGATGAGATATGCCAACGTCTCTACAAGCGTGAACGGAAACTGGGGTTAAAACAGTGGCAGAAAGGACAACAAGAAAAAATGGAGCAGTCATTTGAAATGACAGCCACACCGACTCCCCGTTCTTTACAGACTCACCTATCTAAAGAAAGTTTATGGCGGGAAATGCACTGGCTGTTAAATCAAAAGGAGAAATGCCAAATTAATGATAAAGGGTATTTTGAGTGTGAGAGCGGAAATAACATAAGCTTTCTCGATCTCTTGGGAGGACAAATAACCCTACAAGGCTTTAATGAGACGATCCATATTGATGATCAAAGGCTCGCTAATAATCAAGCACTGTTAGCGATTTATTGTGGTGATTGGCGCCGATTATTCCCTTTAAGTCACCGCAATATTATCAAAGGTGCGCCTGATAATCCTTATGCAGTGCTTGATCCTCATACAGATAGCTTAAAACGCTACTTTAACCCTATTTCTGGCTATCAGCAACTTTGGTCATTAACAGGTGCAGCCGTGAAAGTGGCGGATATTGAAGGTTTTGACAAGGAGCATGATCGCCTGTTTACTCATGGCTTTCCGGATTCGCATCAGCAAAATCGTCCGGCTGTGTGCCAGAAATACGCCTATTATCAAGTCGCTACGTCTGAAGATAAAGCGGAGAGTTCAGGCTGCATAAATGTTCTCCCTCCTAAACCCGACACTATTAATTGGGTATTTGTCAGCGTGCAAGGCGAGTGGCGTGGCATCTGGGATTATCGTGCCCGACAATTAGCCAATCCGCTGGCTAAATTCTTGGATTCTATAAATCAAGAGATGACATTTCATATATGGTTTCTTGATGTCAATGACGCACGCGAGATCGGTTTGGAGGAGTACAGTCGCACAACCGTCAATTCTCAGACGGACAGCAGGAACATTTATAACCGGTTAATCCAACCGATACAAAATATGCGTGGTGAGTCTAGGTACGCCAATTTTTCGCAGCAAGTGCCAACAGTGTTAAGTGCTTTGGCAGAAAAACAGCAAGAGGGCGGACGTTACTTGACTATTTTATTCGCACATCGTTTATCAATTGCCGATTTGGAGCAGCAGATCAAAAGCCTTTCTTTGCAAAAGCGAGAGCAGTCACTGATCATTTTAAGTCGTCGGCTTCCCAAGCAATCTCAACGGGATACATGGGCTAAGCAAGGAATTGAGTTCATCCGCCTTACTGCAAGTAGTTATTGGTATAATGATTTAGTGAAATCTCTATCAAATTTTATGACTGATAACTGACAAGCAATGCCATTAAATTAAGGGCAACCATAAAGGATTGCCCCTACAAACCGTGATTTCTCGTAGGGGCAATCCCTTGTGGTTGCCCTTAACTTAATGGCATTGCCCTACAGGATACGTGATGTTTATTTCGTTACTTCGTATCGTAGGGGCAATCCCTTGTGGTTGCCCTTAATCCCTGTTGGCATTGTAACTGACAAGAGGAAATCACAACAATGGTTGATAGCCAACAACCCATCATCCGGGTTAACAATCTTTCTTTTAACTATCCAAAAGAGGCAGTGATCAAGGAGATTAATTTGGAGATTTATCCGGGTGAATGTTTAGCCATCTTAGGTTTCTCCGGCTCTGGCAAAAGCACGCTGCTTAATCTCCTAGCCTCGCTGGATACACCAACGGCGGGCGCAATTCATTACTATCTTCATGATCAACACTATACCGTCGATTCTGATGGATTAACCTTGAAAAAAGGTGACACCGCTAAACATATCTCTCGTGATACATTACGCAAGCATTTCGGGTTCGTTTTTCAGACTCCGTTTATGTTGAGCAACTTTAATGCCTCTGATAACATTGGTTTGCCGCTGCGCCTGCAACGCAAACCTGTGAAAGAAATTCGCCGCTTGGAGAGTGAAATGCTCGAAGCCGTGGGACTAAAAGGACAAGGCGATTCAAGTGCCGATCAGCTCTCAGGAGGGCAACGCCAGCGGGTTGCCATTGCCCGTGCCTTAATTCACCGTCCCAATATCGTTTTCGCTGATGAACCCACCGGAAATTTGGACGGTACAACCGCCAAGGAGGTTATGAAGACTTTTCTTAACATTGTAAAAAAAGAAAAGCAAAATGCCTTGATCCTAGTGACTCACGATCCTTGTGTAGCCGCCTATTATGCAGATCGTATTGTTTACTTGGAGCGAAAAAAAACCAATGAAGGCTCAGTTTTAGTCCATCGGGGATTAGAAGGCTTGGAAGATATCCGACAACATTGCAACAAAGCGGTTCAACATTTCTTTAAAGGGGCTTAAATTCTCATGGATTGGCACTATATTGGCTACTATATTCGCCACGATCTCTTATACTATCGCGGTCGTCGTGAAGTGATATTCGGTTTTATCAGCATCTGGTTTGCCACGGCTACCCTATTGATTTTGTTTGCATTGGCATCAACGGTAGAGACTATTGTTGATCGCTCTTTAGAAGAGGCACGCCCCATGATGGGGACATTGCGCGTACAGTCTTTAAATTCCGCTACCCTTACCAATGATCAACAAACTTTTCTTAAAACGCTCACCACAACAGAGAGAGATGTGGAAAACCTGTCATGGATTGCTGAAGATTTTACCTACGGGTTTGATATTTGGCCAACACAAGGCACTGAAACCGAGCAGAAAAAGTTATTGTTAAAAGCCTTTGCCGTCGCACCCGACGATCCCATGCTCAATCCTGATTATGGCATTCGCTATTGGGGAAAGGAGAAGGATAAATTCAGTACTGATCCTAATCAACACCATTTTGAGCTAATGATCAATAAACGGATGTTGGGCGAAAATGGCTTGAATATCAGTGCCGAAAAATTGGAAGCCATTAAGAGCGGTCAACAAACGCTTTATCTTAATATCCAATTTCTCCGCACCTCACGATCCTCAAATACGGCGCACTTTTAGGAAATTTGAGCATCGTCGGGTACCCGTCTCCGGTATTATCGATCTGCCCGACAAAGATTATCCCGATATTTGGTTTCATCACGATGTCGCCCGGGCTTACTATTATAGCCAACGCTATGAGTGGCACCCCTCGTATGGGCTCCAATTTGTGGATGCCAGCGATCAACCCCTTTTTCCTGAATTTAGAATAGCGGAAAAAAACGGTCGTTCCATTCTCCATTGCGATGAATTTCAAAAACCACTGAAACAGGGAGATTACATTGCACTGCCAACAGATAATAAACGTTTTGCAACAGAATATAGCCAAGCAATCATTTGGCTACGTTACTATAAAGATCCCCAAAGTCGACAACGGGTGATGTGTGCCATTAAACAGGAAAAAGGGGAAGAAAAAGAATTTTGTGAACAATTGGGGATTACCGCCGATCCACGGGGCAAAAATCTCTGGGTAGAGCCTTTCAACTTTGGTCTCACAGAAGCCCTAAATCGCATTACTCCGACCATCAATTTTTTCGTCATTGCCAGCTCGATCATATTAATGTTATTAAGCTTTTTTAATGTTACCCTTTTTGGCATGGGATATGTTTGGCGCAAACGTTTAGATATTGGAATTCTCCGCACTTTTGCCATGCCCGCCTGGGAGGTTGGTCGCCTGTACCTACTGCAAATCCTCACAGTCAGTTTTGCAGGACTCGTGACAGGCATTCTTCTGGCAATTGCGCTCAGCTTCACCCTGCTTCAGCCCCTTGCGGACTTAGCGATTGGTTATATTATTCCGCCTTTTAGCGATAGTGCCCAACTTGCATCAATCCCTTTAACTATTACTAAGGGTGGGATTATGAAAACAGTTGGCATTATCCTGTTTGCCTCACTACTTGGAGCACTTATTCCTACCCGCCAAGCGACGCGGGTTGATCCTATTGAGCAGCTACGCAGTCAGTTGTAAAATTTAAAAGGTCAATGCTTGAAGATTGACGGTTTTTATTCGTTGTTGAACATTAGTTGTACTCACCACTGCGATAAAAACGTCGATCTAAGAGTAATAGTACAACAATTTATGCGTTGTTTTTGTATGTCTAACAATCACTGTAGATAACTAAAGGTAAATTTCTTATGAGACATTTTTCATCACAAGCATGGCTTTTAGCCCTAGCACTGGGGCTATGGAATAACGCCATCGCAAATGCCTCCTGTGTTGAGAGTAAAGATGTAAATCCCATCAGCTCTCCCAAGCGTTGGTATGGAGAGACAATACAAGTGCCCACTCCTTTTTTTCTCAATCGCTCACCTGCCAACTTTTATCAACAGCCTCAAGATGAGCAAAGTATCAAACCCGCGCCTAATTTTCCATTAGGCACCCTCTTTTTCGCTGTCGCCGGCAGTGATGAAAAACAGCCCAATCGTCTGCGCGTGGGTTTCTACTTGTCGGATGAGGAGCAAGAATGTTTTACAGCCCTCCACGGCTGGATCGATAAATCGTCCCTCATCCAAGGGATCAAAGCAATGCGCGTAGGCGATGCAGTTCGCGCTTATCCTCAATTGGGTGCAGATCACCATTGCGAAGAACAAAACACGGCAAAGTATGATGGGCAATCGCAGAAACCCGCAAGCCGTCGTAAAGAAATGACCTGCGATAACCGCTTATTTCTGCGTGCGCTCTCTCGCCCAGAATTCGACTTTAAGCCCAGGAAACATCCTGTTGATGGCGACATTATCAGTGAATTTAATTTGGGAGTCTTAAAACACTTATGGCGTTATGTCTATGCTGTTGAAGAATTTGAGGGGCAACTCTGGTATCTATTAGGTGATTCTAGCAATTTGACGGCCCAACCCAACATTATCGAAACCGATGCTAACACCACTAAAAATGCCCAAGATACCCTTCTCGGTTGGCTCCCTAAATATGAAGTCACCGAATGGGCGACTAATGTCGCACTTGAATACAACACCGATAGTCAAGCCTTGACAGAACGCTTCAACGACAATAAAGCCGCCCGCATATATGCAGAACCACGCCAAGATGCGCCGGTTTTGGCCGAAGAAAGTCTTGCCTTAGCCCAACCGGCGGTGCGCGATGGCCGTAAGGATGACGAATTGCAAGTGCGTTTTGAGCCTTTTGGGCTCGATCCCATGCTACCCCGTTATTACGTAAAAGGTTTCAATGAACAAACCGGTTGGTACAAAGTGGCTACCATCGGCACCTCAAAATTAACCTTGAGCGACGAACAAATGCGTGCCATTATGACAAAGTTTCGTAGTCTTATTGACGATCTCCGCGCCGTAGATTTAGTCTTTGTCGTCGACCGCAGCGACTCCATGGCTAACGTAATTGCCGAAGTACGGACTTTTCTTGATGAACTCTGTCAACTGATCTCAGAAAAGCGTCGTAAAAGTCACTTTGTGATTCAAACAGCGGGCGGTGGACAATCCATCAGTACCAGCCTAGATATCCGAGTCAGCATGGTCGCTTATGCTGAAGAGAGCGAGACGATTTTCAATAACCTCAAACTCCCGGAAGATCGGGAAGAAATCCATCGCCTAATGGATTTTACACTGAAAGGCACAAATGAAAAACTGTACGGTGCTTTACATAATGTCATTACTGATCCCAAATACTGGCGCGAACACGCCTTACGAGCCATTGTGCTGCTAACTGATGAACCCGGTACACGTCAAGACTCGTCTCAAGTAAAATCGGCGTTGAAAAAAGCCTTGGAAAAACCAGCGCAGCGATTGGCGGAGATGGGAGAGGATAGCAGTAAACTGGACGACTGGGATTATACCCCTATTTGGGCACTCTTTACTCCCTTAAAAAAGTCTATTATGTTTCGCCGTTTTAAAAGAAATCTTGCTGAACTCACCTATCCTCAGCGAATCATTGAGTTGCATGTTAAGGCAGATGGCGAAAAAGCCCAAATAGCGGCGCAACGTAAAAAGTTACGGGAACAGATTTACGAAACTATCGGCGATCTACAAAACACCATTAACAGCCGCCTCAGATTACTTGCGAACCGTTTAACCGTTACCTCCTTGGATAACACGGCAGACGCTAAAAAAACCTCGAAAATCGCGCAGGTAGATTCCAATACCCTGATTAGCCAAGCTGGTTTAGAGGCAGCATTTCAACAGCATGGCATCACAGCGGAGGATATTAGTGCTATTAATGATCTTGCCTTTATTGAGGGCTATGCGAATAAACAATACACTTATCATAGTTACCCAACTTTTCGTGAAGTCATTGTCATTGAAAATAGCGATCTCATTATGTTGTACAACCGTATTAATTTCTTGGTTTCTGATCTGAAAAATGCCTTCGCACGCTTCAGTGTATGCGATCCGAAGGATGCCATGGCAGCCGCCCTTTTTCAGGCATTAGCTCAAGTGAGCGGCAATGAGGATTGGTTGCAAAAATTGGAGGAGATGAATACCCGTGAACTGTGTCGATATGCCCGCAATTGGATGATGGGGCGCGAGCTGGAAAATCAAACCATTGCCGAATTGATCGGGATTGCGGATATTTTGCCGGTGAGTGATGATGGGCTTTTGGGTATGGAAAAACGCGATTTTCGCCGGATGTCTCCCAAGGAAATGAGAAAACACCATAATATCCTCGCGTCTAAAGTCTTGTGTATGAATAATATTTTAAAGGGGCGGACTGTTCCTAACGATGTCGAGTCTTGTCAGAGACACCGCAGTCACGCCAAAAAGTGGGTTTACAGGCCAGCAGGTAGCACAGATCAGTATATCTATTTACCTCGGCATTTGGTACCATAAGTTAGTATGTTCCTACCTTGAGTGGGAACGATCATATTTGACTAAATAGAGGAAAAGTATGCTCTTAAAACAATTACCACGAATTTTAGCCATTTATGCCTTAATGGGGATGAGTGTCCTAGCCCATGCAGATCAAGCCCTACAAGAGTTGGAAGGTTATGTGATTGATAATGCCCAAGCCATCGTCGATCTTGGAGAAAATCAGCAAGCGTTACAAAGGGAACTCCGACAGTTGCGGGAAGAAAAGCAACAATTAAAGGCAACTATGGATAAATTGGTCACTCAGTTGGATCAATTAACCAAAGCTTTAGAACAAAGCACCGCTTTAACAAAAGCTTACGCCGATTCCAAAGCCAGCCAAGCTGAAGATGCTGCCAAGAAACATGCCAATACCAAAGCTCGCCAAGCTGAACAGACTGCCAAGAAACATGCCAATACCAAAGCCAGCCAAGCTGAAGATGCTGCCAAGAAACATGCCAATACCAAAGCTCGCCAAGCTGAAGATGCTGCCAAGAAACATGCCAATACCAAAGTCAAGCACCTTCAAAGGAAGGTTGGCGAACTCGAAAGGAAAATTACTGCTGTGGAAAGAACAAACAGGCACCTTAAAAGGAAAGCAGCGGAAATGGAAAAAAAAATAAACGCCTCTAGTTGCGAACCCATAATTAAAGACGCCATTCATTGGGCTAATAGGGGTGTTGGTAGATGGATCGAAATTACCATGCTATCTGCACACAAACCAAACAATAACTGGGGAGCGTACAATAAGGGCAGTTTGTACGCATCAGGAAGGAGCCTGGTTGGAGACATAGAAGGCTTCTTCAGCGATCGTGATCATTTTAGTAAACAAAAAAAAGATCGTGCAGGACTTAAGCTTAATATAAATGGAACCGCAGAGCTGACACTGAAATCTTGGGGAAACAAGAAAGTTTATTTGAACTTAAAGTGTTCGGACAGTTTCATATATAGCATTGAAGATGCAAAACAAACAATGCACATTTTGACTTTGAAGCAGATGCAGATGCAGATGTAGTTTTTTCTCGTTTCCACGCTCCGCGCACTCACTTATACACAAGTTTTTAAGTATTTGAAATAAATTAATATTTGTAGGGTGGGTAGAGCGTAGCGAAACCCACCACTTTGCTATAAAATCGGTGGGTGCAGCGAAGCTCTACCCACCCTACAGTTGTCGAAAATATACTTATGTATAAGAGAGTGCGCGGAGCAAAGGAATGCAGGCACGGGATCACCGCCCTATAACCGAAAATCAAATCAAATACCATGAAAAAACCCCTGACATTTCTACTATCACTAGCTATAACATCCCCGCTTGTCGCAGCAGCGGAGGAAACCGCTTGTCTTCAAACCAACGAAACCCCACTTGAGATTATTTCATGTCTCGATAAAAGAGGGATTGACTTAACAGAACAACGAGATAAACTCTACCAAGCCCAAATTGACACTCTCCAAAATCGCATCAGCTATCTCGAAACCCTCATACAACTCCAACAACGCCAGCTTGATGCCTTGAAACGAGATATCTATCAATTGCCCCAAAGTTGCCAAAACATTCAACAACAAGAACCCACGAAAGTGACTGGTTTGTATTCTATTGATGTTGATGGCTCACAAGGAGAGATGCCCTTAAATATTTACTGTAATATGGATTTGCATGACGGCGGCTGGTCGCTCATTTATGCCACCAATCCTGATCAAGATGAGTTTAAAAGTGCCAAACAAGTGACACCCCGCTCAGCGCGTTACCTTGCCGCACCACTCGTGCGTGCCCTAGCGGCTCACGCGACTGAGATACTCATTATTGATGCTGACAATCCCAGCAATTTTATTAAGAGTACAGATGATTTTCCTATTAAGAGATTAAGAGCATTGCAAAATCTCAACGATCCTGATGAGCGTCGTCGAGTCGCCAGTGCCCATTGGGAAGGGAGTGAACATGACCGAACTATGTACCGGTGTGACGCAAGCAGTGAAGGTTATCCTACAGTAATCTACAATGCTAATTGTAATAAATACGGATTGCACTTAGGCAGTCAAAATTTGAGCCGGTTTAATTTTAGTTCATCTAATCACCCTATTAGCGTCTATCTCCGTTAAAATCACTATATCTATTTACCTCGGCATTTTGTATACTCATCCAGATAAGTTATCGCTCAAACATCTTCAGTTTATAAAACCTGAAGTTTTGTTTCGGGAATGGAGCTACGCGGATTTCCCGCAACGAAGATCGCTACGCTAAACAACGAAAAACCTCTGAGGTTTAAAACTAGGACAAAACTTTTCTGGACAACTATACCATAGCCTATTTGTTTGGTAATCCCACACGGTAGTATTTCACTAACCTATAGAGGAAAAGTATGATATTAAAAAATTTATCACGAATTTTAGCCATTTGTGCCTTAATGGGGATGAGTGTTTTAGCCCATGCCGATCAAGCCCTACAAGAGTTGGAAGGCTATGTGATTGATAATGCCCAAGCCATCGTCGATGCTGGAGAAAATCGGCAAGCGTTACAAAGGAAACTCCTACAGTTGGAGGAAGAAAAGCAACAATTAAAGGCGACTGTGGATAAATTGGTCACTCGGTTGGATCAATTAACCAAAGCCTTAGAACAAAGCACAGCCTTAACAAAAGCTTATGCCAATACCAAAGCCAGCCAAGCTGAACGGGATGCTAAGGCTCATGCTAATACCAAAGTCACGCTCCTTCAAAGGAAGGTTTCCGATCTCAAAAGGAAAATTGCTGCTGTAGAAAGAACAAACGAGCGTCTTCAAAAGAAAATTGCGGGGATGAAGGAGAACAAATCTGTAACACTTATTCATAAAGATTTTAGCATCTTCCCTCAGTATTATGATACGGATGATCTTAAACTGCTTGAAGAAACATTCGAGACGGACGGCTACTCAGAAATAAGAATGTATGTTGAGGTGTTTTCAAATAACTACAATGAACACCCGTTCACAAATCGTGCCAAAATGAAGGTAAGGTTATTTGATCCCGGTATGTATGTTTCAGAGAAAATCATCACGCAAAAAGTGACAAGCCTTCTTAACGGCAGGTTGACTGAGAAAATCACCAGTAAATACATGAGAGTGTATATTACCGGATACAACTTCCCGAAAGGGCCTTACCAATTGGAAGTTCGCTATTATCTAGTCAAATAAGCGCGTAGCTCGTATTTATCGTTCCCACGCTCTGCGTCAATGCCATTAAGTTAAGCTAATGTAGGGTGGATATCGCTGCGTGTATCCACCGAAATATCACGATTAATCAGGTGGATACGCTATCGCTTAATCCACCCTACATGTATGGAATTTTCTCGTTCCCACGCTCTGCGTGGGAATGCATGGACGGACGCTCCGCGTCCCGTTACCGAAAATTATTAAAGGATTAAAAATGAAACGACAACTTATTGCTACCCTGATATTATGCCTAGTCTCACTATCATCTAAATCAGAAACCACAGTCATCAGTGGAGACTTTTTGAATGATTTACGTCGCACCCCAGTCGTTGGCGGAGGCTTCTCCCTAACCACAGAAGACTACAAATCAGTCTGCTTTGAAAAAATTGAAGTATCGCCGCCATCGTATGACTTATACTATGAATTTCAATCAATTGAAACTAACTGGCGCGAGCAATTTTATCGCCAGCGTAAACCAGACAGTACACAAGCACGCCTAACCTATTGGTTTCTCGACCAATTTATCGGAGGCGAGCTTTCACAGAAATCCGTAGAAAAGGGGCACAGTTTACGCATCCTAGCGCGAATACAACTTAAAAGCTACTACGCAGCCCTAAACGAGAGCCAAACTCAACTAAGTGAACCCGCACGGGCACTTTTGGAAAACCAAGACATTACCGGTTTTTTTGATGCCTGCGGCACCTATTATATTAGAACAATGAGTCGCTATTCCACCATTTACGCGCTTTTTACCTTGACTGATAAAAAAAGCACTCTCAAAAAATTTCAATATCACCTAGAACGGCTTTTCCAAGGGATTTCTATGCCAGCCAGCGATCCGCGCTTGGTAAAATTCAAGAGCGAAAGTGAAACCTATTTTCAAAACAAATCCCTATATATCAGACTAGCCGGCTTTGGTTTAGGAAAAGAGCACATAGTCAGTCTTGCGCCTACCGATTTAGACAACTTTAAAAAAATCCTGCAAAACTCGACGCAAGCCATGGCAGGTATTCACACCGGGCGCGTCGAATCCATCGAAATCATCCCCTGGATGGATAACCTAAATTTCCACTACTCTCTTCAACCCCTACTAGAAAAACAACGCAAAACCACTAGTAAACAATATCGCTTTTGGCGTAAATGGGTTATTGCTGAAAATAGCGAATTTATCGCACAGCTTAAAAATCACTATCGAGAACTACAAGAACAATACTTTATAGCACTCAATTGCCAAGCTAAACTAAATCGGCACATTGCGCGGGCACAATCGTTAAATGATCAAAACTTTTCTTGGGAACAGATTAAATTTCGTAACCACCACGCAAAACAAACTATTCGCGCCTCCCTACTGTCTCAACAACTGAAACAATTGACAGGGCAAGAGTCTCCGTGGATTACTAAAGAGCCAGCAAACCCAAAATCGAAAAAATCGTCTATAACACTTTATCAAAAGTGGCAACAATTTACCCAGCGGGCTGATGAATGCCTAGCAGCGCTTGAACCAGAAATAACCACCACTTCATATCGTCAGATTAGCTACTGTGCCCACCTGATAAACGAACTCGTTCAAATTCTGCCCCAAACACTATTTGATTACTGCCCCCCAGAGGAAAGTGATGAACGTCCATAAAAAATTATGCCACCTCATTATTGGATATTGTTTCCCCGCAACCCTATATGCCACAACCCTATTAAATGTAGGTTTAGAACAACTGCAAGGGCGAGCAGTCGCCTTAGGCAGTGGCTTTTCGCTTGCCGGCAACGTAGTCAAAGCCAACTGCTTTGAAGGAAATATCCCAATCATTCCGCCGACATTTGACTATCAATACCGCTTTATCGAGATCGAACAAACGCAACGAGAACATGTAATAACCGAACCCTCAATTGAAGGGCGTTATCTCCGAGACTTTATTCGTCAACATGCAAAATTTGAAGAAAAACAACGCCATATTATGGCTTATGTCAAAGTCAACAGCTACGGCACCCGACTAGAAGAAGCCAAATTAAAACTGAATCCTGATATTTTAGCCCTGCTTACAGAGCAAAACAAAAATAAAGACAAAAATAAAGCCGAAGGACGTATTGCCACATTTATGAGCCTTTGTGGCAGCCACTTTGTCCGCTCCGTGGGCAAAACCTCCTTATTTTTAGCACTGCTCAGTTATCATGAAAAGACGGAGCACTCCGATGCCCAATTTGAAAAAAAATTACGACAATACTTACAAGGACTTACCGCTGATGACAATAAAACATTGGAACACGAAATGAAATCTCGCCACTTACAAATTCAAGTGCAAGCCCAAGGACTAAGTAATTGGGGAGCACTCACAGCGGAATATTTTCCAACCTCGCTGCAAAGTTTTAAAACCGCGATGGCGAAAGCGGTAGAATTGATGCAAAAAGAACAAGGCGGGTTTTTAAATTATTTAGAACTAATGGCTTGGAGTGACTTTACCCCTTTTCGGATTCTTATGCCCGAATTTAAATTTAGAGAATGGAAAAATTTTACAGCCAACTTAGAATTTATGTCACAAGTCTCTAGTGAAATTGATCGATTACAAGAAAAATATACTCAAGCAAAATTATGTTACCGAAAATTTACTTATGACTACCTGACTCAAACAGAAGCGCACTACATAGCCGAACAATTTAGTTTACCCATTCACCTATTAGACTGTGTGCCCAAGACGTTGGCTTTTAGAAACCATGCCTCACCTGCTGATCCAAAACGGGAAATTACGCTAGAAATATTTCGCAAAAACTTGACACTATTCAAACTAAAACAAATCCAAAATCGCTATCAGCGACTCTTGCAATATGCTGATGACTGCTTTAGCAAACTCGAAAATGGCGTGCGTAAACAACCATACAATCAAATTATTGACTGTATTGATACAGAAACCTTAATTCAAAATTGGCCATCTTATTTTGCGTTTAGTTTTATCGACAGCTACTGCCCCCCAGAACCGGTGAATCTCAAAAAAGTGACTTGTAGTGAATAAAATAGTGAATAAAAAAATGAAAATTCAAGCTTGGCTATGCCTAACAATCGCATCAAGCGTATCAGCCAATACCGACTATGAACCTTGGTGGGGAGACTCGCAACGCGAAATTGAATGGGTATTAGGACAAGGCTATCTAGCTGGGGATCAAATGGCACCCTATCCCTGTTTAATCATCCCAACCCAAGCGATAGAAACCCGACAAAAACAACTAACTTTTAGGCTCACTTACCTTGAAAACGACATACACGATACTAAATTTATTAAACGCGCACGGCTCGCCGTGGGCTCAACAATGAATAAACCTAATAAACCCTATTACACACTGGTACTCACTATCACAATCGAAAAGGAAAAACGCCTACACGGACCACTATTACAACTAACAGCACCATCTCAACGATGGCTAGATGCCGGCGACATGCAGCAATTTTATCGCCAATGCGGAACACACTACATCCAATCCGCCATCGTCGAAAGTTCAATGCGTCTATGGATCAGCTACCACCCCCAAATAGCCGAACAAGCCAAAAAACTGCAACAACTATTATCCACAAACTTCCCGGATAAAAGCGCCCAAGATGTGACGCGCTTATCTTGGTTTAAAACGCTAGAACAAGCGAATATCGGCCCCATTCCAACCAGACTTTACATGGAAGGCTGGGGAAATGGCCCCATCACGCCGCCATTTCCCGATAGCGGACAACCAGTCGATCACACCCTAATAGAAGACTGGATTAACCAAGCCCTACTCCGTATTTACCAGCCACAGGGTGGACAAATCAAAAAAGTGCATCGACTGCCTTGGTTATCAACCTATCCTGCGGTAGCCACTTATTGTATTCATCATCCATCAAAATGCGAACTGAAAACCTTTTACTTATTAAATGAAGCATGGGAGACAAAAACGCAATGGCGCAGACGATACCGCCTCTTAGCACTCATGCAAACGCATCACGACACCTCACTACATGACTGTTTTCGTCTGTTCAGCTTATTGGACACACAAAACCAAACCGCATTATGGCTACAATGTCAAAAAGAAGCCTATCAAGGCGAATTACAGAAAACTTGTCAAACACTGGCAAAAGCGATGGACTATTGTGATCAAAGCCGAGTATGCTACAATTGCACCAAACTACTAGAATTGTCCACCGCACCCTGTCAACGCTATCCTGACTTGTTAGCCTTTGAGCCGACACAAAAAATGGAAAAAGGAAAAATACCATCACCCATTTTATTAGGACAATCTTGGAACGCACACAAGCGCAATACCGTCTGCCTAACTACCGACAAACGTGACTTACCCGAACAAACCGTTCAAACCATATTATTACATTATCCTATTGCACAATCGTCTGCTGGCATGAGTTACCAAACACATATCGACTATCGTCAACGTGTTGGATTGGATCCCAACCATTGGTCACCTGATATTGAAAGGCTCGGAAAAGGACGTGCTTTTTTTCGTGCCTGTGGTAGCCACTACGCATCAGAAATTAGATTTTCACAGCAGATTGCCTTTCAAACTCACTATAACGCGAACCAACCGGACAAATCTCAATATGAAATTGAATATAAGCAATTAAAAACAAATTGTGATGCGCCCAGCTCTAAGATGACACCCAACACATTTACCTGTCCCATTGAAGTGACTTTTCGCCCTTGGCGCCTAGAACTGTATAAAGAATTGACAAATCCTGCCATTCCCATAGAAGACTGCTCACCAAAACTCAGCCCACAGGAATGTTGGCAAAGCATTAAAAAGGAGTAAAAAAATTATGCGACAAATGATAACCATATTGCTCATTGGAATGATCCCGCTAAAGGCTCAAGCCGGTATCACCATGAGCAATGTTTTAGAATTTATCTTTGATCAAAGCGAAATCGGAAAGCTTGAACAAGCAGAATTATCGCTATCTGAAGATGGCTCAGCTTGGGGAATGAAATTTAAACAAGCTCAAACGACGGATGACCAAAAAAACGAAGAAATTTGGCGCATAGGGATTTATTTTGAAGGAAACTTTCGCCTACTAAAAAATAAATTCACTATTCCAAGCAATGCTAAGCACAAAGACGCATGTTTACAAGGACCAATCATTTCGCCCAACGGTAAACGCTGGGGATTAACCTATCGAAAACGCTCAGAAGGAGGAGATTGTGAAATACCCAAAAAAGACTCATGTGATGTCCTCATTAATTTAGAAACATTTGGACCTTTTTATAACTGTGGACAACTAAAATTTTCCGCGACGGACAATTTTTCTTTTATCGCTCAAAAAACCTCAGACGAAAACAAACAACTCTACTCACGGATTATCCGAAAATTAATTATTAATAAAAAGGATAAACCGATTGATACCTTTATTCAATTAAATGATGGCTCCGAGCTACCCAAGATTGTCTATTCTCCTGACGGAAATCATTGGTTATTAGGTGCTTGTACAGCCGCGAATTATTATTGTTATGTTCAAGAAAAAGGAAATAACACCGCAAAAGGACCATATCAAACGATAAGTAATATCTACTACTGGGGAGATTGGGACAAACCAGACAACCGTGCTTGGGCGATAATATATTTTAAAGGCAACGAAGACAAAGTTTTGGTTAACACAGAAAAGGAGCCATTGCCACCATACGATCAAATTAAAGTACTAAAATTTGCACATAGTCAACACCAAGCTAAAGCATGGGGAATGATCTATGAAGACAAACTATCAGACAACAAAAATAGCTTTTATATTAACGATGCGGTTTGGCCAGATAAACAAATTCCCATCTACTCAAATCTTGACGATTTAACCTTTGCACCTAATGGACGTTTTCTCGCTTTTTCCTATCAGAAAACTAAGCGAACAAATTGGCAAACAGATATTTACTCCTTAGAGAATGGTCAACTCAAAAAATATTTGACAGCAGAGCCTTGCGGAGAAGTAGAATGTGATTTTAGCACTATTGAACAATTAACGATTAGCGATGATCCAGAACAGTTTTGGGGTTACGTGGGTGCAGATAGCAACGGAAAACAATATTTAGTCATGTATGAAAATAAATCCCACTTCCAGACTTTAGGACCATTCAATGACATAGAAGGATTCTATATCACACCAGACGGATATTCATGGGGAATGCGTTATACTTCAAGCTATGATAGCGGTTATTATATTTATGATCGCTATGCTGGATTATCCAAGTATGAAGGCATATCGTCGAGATCGAGTAGCGAATTGTATTTTTCAATCAATGACAACAAACCGCTTTGGGGATTTGTCTATAAAGGGCGAAAAAGCCATAAGGAAAACACCAACCAATACTACGTCATCATAAACGGGACGAAAATTACATCCCGAGAAGGCAAACGGGGCGGTTTCAACCATGCTAGTATTGCCCTGTTAAAAAAGGACGGCAAAAAAGAAATCTTTTCTTTAGTTTATCTGGATAAAGTGACAAATAAAAATAGGCAAATCTATCGTATTCGCGTCAATGAGATTAAGCAACCCTATATACTAGCGCCCATAGAACCAGCATGGGCGACTTCGCATACTCCGAATGTTGGTTATCAAAAAGTGCTACAAATCGGTGAACAAGATTTTTGTAAAGAATCAAGCGAACCTGCTGAGATAGAGCGAGTTTGTATAAAAGGGCTCAAATCATCAAAAATAGCCGCTTTACGTTTATTTTTTAAACGCTTAGGCTTAGAACGTGGAAAAACAGATTTAGAAATTCATCAATGTGACGACACCCTTAAATGTCGTAAACCGATTATCAGTGCATCCAAACTCATCGAGTTTCTCGAAGAAAAAGAAGGTATTACAAATTACTCGGTTAATAAATCAAATTTTTGGTTAGATATACCAGTGCGTGGTTTGCCGATCCAAATACGCTACGAAGTGAAAGGAGACTTTGAATTATTAGGGCATTCTCGTTTGGAATATCCCTTTGGATATGAGATTACACGGATTGAATATATGCCTGTTGAGGTAAAAAATTAATATAACGCTTTGATCAGTTGTTTCGGGAATGGAGCGGAGCGTATTTCCCGAAACAACGAAAACAACCTAAAGGAAAAATAATTATGATACGTTTTTTTATAGTGACAATAATGTTTATATTGCCAACATTGCAAACGAGTGCTTGCCAAATGATGAGCGACTCTGAAAAACAAGACAAATTTGTTAAAATGCTTAATTCTTTTTTAGAGCTAGATAACCGCTCTACTCTCGAACAATTGCAAAACTTGACAGTGATAGAATTATCAACGACTCATCCATCTCACTTGTCTAAATGTCAGGCAGAGTTATTTGAATACTTATTCACAGACACAAAAAAATACCTCAATGTATCCAATATCTGGTTTCAACGCGACGCATATCACACATTGATTAGAACATTAAACGCGACATCCAAACTAGACTATGTATTTGTGCTGGATCAAAAATCTTATAAGAGTCCAAAAACTGAGCACTATAACTTAGTAGATAATAATGATTATGGATGGTGCAAAACCATCGAACCTGACTGGTTGGAAAAACAAAAGACACCAAATGGATGCCAAATTACAGAAGCCGTACCCGTTTGCAAAATTGACATGACAAACCAAGCACTTGAAGGACTGATCACCAAAATAAAAAACGAATGTGGTTCGGCTAAACTTGTACATGTGACTAACCTTAATAACAGGATGACACTAACATCGCTCAAAATTTCGGACGATTTACCCGTTAATACCGTGTATTTTGAAGGTCCCGGCACGCTGGAATTTGTAGAACTAGCACCAAACCAAGCCGCTATGATCTTGAGTGGAAACAAAAAACTATACCTTAAAAATATTACTTTACGTAGTCACAACAACAAAGGTATTGGTATTCACGTAAAAAACGGCGAACTAAGATTACAAGGAACCCTAATTGATGGATTTGACTATGGAGTGATCTTAGAAAAAGGCACTAGCCTTTATACATGGCATGAAAGACTTGGCTACCAAAGAAGGGCTAATGGTGAAATTGAAGAGCGTAGAAATGATACCCGTATCCACGCAAACCATACCGGCGTTATGCTTTACCAAACCACAAAAGGAGTATTTGTCAATACACAATTAAAACCACAAAAGCGTGCCATTGCAATTTATGATAGCCCTATTCAAAAAAATAGTAACACACATGGAAATATGATTAGCCTAAATCAAAGCGATTGGGCGCGACACTCTTTTTGGTTACAAGGTGAAGAAACCGAGCAATTTCTAAAAATTGATGCTCATGGAAAAGCAAGCAACACCAACTGGGATTGTGTCATTGATCGAAAAACAGGATTAACTTGGAAAGCACACGAGTTTTCATCAACTTTCACATTCGATGAAGCGGTAAAAAAAGCGCAAGCTACTGAATTATGTGAATTAAAAAAATGGCGTTTACCAACAGTCGAAGAATTGTACTGGCTTGCGGAACGAACGAATGATCGCCCAGCGATTGATACCCAGTTTTTTCCAAAGACTAAAAATGATGATTATTGGTCAAGTACGCCTGTTATGGGTGACGTAAATAAACGTTGGACAGTCAATTTTAGATTCGGAATTGACAATCATCAACCTGTGAGTAAAAAGCAACGGCTTAGATTAGTCTCAGGCGACACACCTTTTAAAAAATGGACAAAGCGATTTCAAAAAGTCAAAGACGCGCCATGTATTGAGGATACGCTAACCCAAATGATGTGGTTAGTACCTGAAAACATGCCGCACTATCGTTGGTATCAACACAAGGAGAAATTAGCTTATATCAATAAAGTCAACAAACAGAAAATTTGTGGTTTTTCAGATTGGCGAATACCTCAACCTGAAAGCCTATATCTGCTGGCGAACAAACAATCAAGCGATGAAGAAATTCTAGCCTCCGGCAATTATTGGTTAGAATGGCCAAATCGCCAAATGTTTAAGATGGGCAGTTTATCATTCCCAAAACCAAATAATGTGCTTTTTCCGTATGAAGCCTACTTACTACTTGTTCGTGGTAAGCGGAACAACTTCGTGGAAACACGCCCCTAAATTAGTTTTCTCGTTCCTTTGCCTCGCGCACTCACTTATACATAAGTCAAAATTACATGATATAAGTAGATCAATAAAAATATTTTAACATTTATAGAAATCCTATTTTTTAAAAAAATAGGATTTCTTTGAAAGTTGAAAATGTTAAAAAACTTTTGTTAAGCTACTTACTTGAGAAAATTTGGCTCACATTTTAAGTACTAAAGCACAAATTTTCATGTATTTTGACTCAGTACTTAGGAGTTTTAGGCACCGTTAATTTTACATTGCGAAGGAATAAGTCGTGAAATCCAACAAACGATTAAATATTTAAAATAGAGGAAAATATGACAACAGTTGTTACAATAATGAACATGAAAGGCGGAGTAGGTAAAACCACCGTAACAATGCATTTAGGTGGCATAATTTCGCTTTATGAATTTGGTGGCTTTCTTCGGAAAGTGCTTTTGATTGACTACGATCCTCAGTTCAATCTGTCACAAGCTTTTCTCCCTGCGAAAACCTATTTTGAACTTGAAAAAAAGGGTAAGACGATTTTGTCAGTGTTACAAGATGACAAAACAGATTTAGATCCATTTCATCTCCAAGTACCTGGAAATGAAGAACCACCCGAAGTGACAGACATCAGCCATAAAATATATAAGCCCCGTAATGGGGGGTGCTTAGACATTATTCCTTCAACGCTTGATTTAATGTACATTGCACTTGGGCAATCAGAAAAACGAACTAAACCCATTGAGGAACGTTTTACTAAGTTTATCGCTCAATGCAAAAAAATATACGATTTGGTTTTAATTGATTGTCATCCGGCGGGCTCTATTTTCACAAAAACAGCATTGCAAAATTCTGATCATGTCATCATTCCGGTTATTTCCCAACCGTATGCGGAACGTGGAGTGGGTTTAATGATGAAGTTCATTGAGGCTAAGAAATTGGGAACTCAGGGCCCACAACCACACATTTTATTTAACTTAATGTCTCCCTCAGAGGAAGCAACTATTCGTCAGAATGCTCGTTTCGCTAAAAAATGTATGACAGCAACCTTGAAGAAGTACAAAATATTTTCAGAACCATTAGCAGGAGAAGGCTTTGTATGGTACAGCTCTAAACCCTATAGTGCTCAAGCATTAGAAAATTTAATGGGCGTTGCTGAAGAATTGATTAAAAAAATTGGGATATAACACCATGAACGCTAAGACACGAGAACGTGCTATGCGAGTATTATTATCATCGCTTCTGGAATCTAACCTGACTGTGCGTGAAATGAATGAGATATCAGACGCATTTATGGATGACAGACTATTCCCACAGACATTTGGGCAATTGATAAAAAATATCGTTAGAAGTATGGAAAGCAATACTCGTTCACTCAAACCCAAACCAGCGGTTCGCTCTGAAACTGATGAGGCTCCAGTCAAGACAGCGTTATTGTTGATCAAGAAAAAACGTCTTTTAAAGAACGGTGTTTTAGAGAGGCTTGGAACATTATCACCTGATATTCAGGCGTTTATTGAAAAATTGCCCAAAAAACTTTCTCTGACAGAAATTTTGAACAGATGCTATAATGAGATGCCGCAACAGTTTAATGAATTTCTATCTTGGCTCAGAGGAAGAGAAATCCCTTATGATGATTACTTAGAAGGCATCTTGCAAAAAGAATAATAGAGCGTTTTATGGCTTATGATAAACTCAAAAAAGCACTTTTGTCTGTGAATTGGAATGCCAACGTCAAGGCATTCCTAGATGATGATATTTCCTTACCTCAAAAAATGGCGCAATGTAACTTACGTATTGCTATTTGGTCTAAACAATTTGAGGAAATTGACACTGGTAATCCGGCACTACCGTTTATAAGAGAAATGCAGCTTGCTGGTTCTGATGCCGTTACCTTGACTAGCTTATCGTTATACAAACCGGCCGCGGCTGCCATGAGGACAATGCTAGAAAGTTCTCTTTATTATACTTATTTTCGTAATCATCCAGCAGAATTAGCAACATTAGTCCGAAATACTGAATTTTATGTTGAAAAATATGAATTATTAGATTACCACAAAACACATACACCAAACTTTTCAGAACGACAAAAAGTGTTTGGATTAATTGACAAATTAAATAAATGGTATAAGCGTATTTCTTCACTCGCACATGGGCAAATGCCTGGTGACTGGAGAACACACCGATCTTTAGCAAAAACACAACATGTTAAAGATACTCTATCGATTGTGGTTGAAAC
The DNA here is from genome assembly GCA_000785145.2 of Candidatus Thiomargarita nelsonii. GTDB lineage: Bacteria > Pseudomonadota > Gammaproteobacteria > Beggiatoales > Beggiatoaceae > Thiomargarita > Thiomargarita nelsonii_B. The sequence goes on along the minus strand of JSZA02000021.1, from coordinate 4,644 downwards.
ATTTGCTGAAGGAGTAGAAATTGTACATGATTTGTTTCTCTGCACGGTTGGTAGAGAGTTATGGAACGACTTTTCATCAGAGGCCAAACGATATTTGATTAAAGGGATTTCTGGTGACAAGAAAGCGATTTTGGGGCTTGATACAGCATAAAAACGTTTAATTTATGCTGAAAAAGCAAGCGTAGGACGCACCCGACACTAGCTGCGTCTCCTTTGCTCCGCGCACTTTCTTAAAGTTTTTTAAGGAGTCCAAGATTTATCTTGGACTCCGGAGCGTTTTCTCGTTCCCACGCGGGGCAAAGGAATGCCTGCACGGACGCTCTGCGTCCTGTATTAAGGAGAACTTTTACATGACTAAATTGAAGTCAATTCTACTAAAGAGCGCAACAATCCTGTTTATGCCTCTAACCGTCTTAGCGGAAACCATCGTGATTGATGGCGAACTGTTGAATGATCTCAGGCGAACCCCCGTGCTCGGCGGAGGTTTCTCATTAACCACTGAAGACTACAAATCCTTATGTTTTGACAACGTAGAGACAAGCATTCCCTCTTATGACTACGACTACAGCTTCTATTCCTCAGAAACGGAAACTAAACGTAAAGATAAAACCAGTCTGGAGTTCGGTTTTGAATATGGATATTCTAGCTGGGTTGGTTCTGGTAAAGGGAAAGCGAATGTTCAAACTTCCCAAACATCCAAAATCAAACTCAACACAGTGAGAATATTTGTGGTGATTCACTTGAACAGCTACTATGCCTCCTTAAATGAATCGAAATCGACTTTGAGCGCACAGGCAAAAGACTTGATCCAATCCGAGGACATTATCGGTTTTTTCGATGCTTGCGGTACCTACTATATACGTACCATTAATAGACAATCGCGTATTTATGCTTGGCTGACGTTGAAATCCAAAGAGAAAGTGACCAAAAACACATTTAAACTTCACCTTGAAGCCTCGTTCAAATCACCATTCTCCTCTAGCAGTATGAAATCAAAAGTGGAAAACGAAAGCGAAAATTTCTTCAAAGGGAAACAACTCTCTATTAAGATTATAGGGAGAGGTTTAGGGAAAGCGCATATAGTCAACCTTTCTCCAACCAGTATCGAAGAATTCCAAAAAGTGATCAACAACGCTTCAAAAAGCATGAGTGGCATTCACACGGGTAGGATCACATCGCTTGAAATCATTCCTTGGATGGATAACCTATCTTTCCAGTACGAACTGAAACCCTTCATTATTGCACAAGAAGTCCCATTGGAAGAAGGAGCAACGCCGGAAGCTAAGAAAGCCTATTTAGATAGGCAAAAATCGCTTTCTCTGAGGCGAAAGTGGATCGTCGCCGAAAATGGTGAATTTATTTCCATGCTAAAAAATAAATATCGTGCTCTCCAAGCCTATCAATTTGCAACGATGAACTGTCAAGCCAAATTAGAGCGCATTTTAACCAGACGAGAAGATTTAGCGACGCAAGGAAAGACGCAAGACCAATTTAATTGGGAAACCATTAACTTCAAAAATCACCTGGGCTATAGTTCACTCAATGCGAAACCGCTCTATGAAAAACTATTGCTACTGACAGGCAATAACCAAACTCAATTTGCCGTCAATAAGGGGCTAAATAAAGAGGCAGAAAGTGCCGGAGATTGTTTTAACAAACCGGAATCATGTAGCCTATATGAACAATGGAAGGCAATTTCAGAAAAGGCAGACACTTGTTTGGGTGAACTATATCCTGAGTTTACGACTAAAATATACCGCGAATTCGACAAATGTAAAAGCTTGGTGGCAAAGCTCACGGCTCTCATGCCAGGGGTTTTATTCTACTATTGTGCCCCAGTAGAGAAGGGCTAGTACCTTGTCAATCTTCTTTTGTAGGGTGCGTCCCACGCACCAAGCTCTTAATTTGTGCCCAGGACGCACCCTACAACAGAAAGTGACTATGCACAAATTCTTTTAAAGGACGATAACGATGCAAGATACCCATATTTCCCTAGCACACGGCAATGGCGGACGCTATATGCGCGAACTGATCGATGAAATTTTCGCACGTCATTTTGCCAAGCTGGATGATCAGGCGGACGCTGTACCCTTGTCACTCAACGGTGGTGAAGTATTGTTTACAACTGATGGGTTTACAGTCCAGCCATTGGAATTCCCCGGCGGAAATATCGGCTCATTGGCGGTGCATGGCACGACCAACGATCTCGCCGTGGCTGGCGCGATACCGCGTTATCTGAGCCTGAATGCCTTTATCGAAGAAGGGATGGAGATTGCACAGTTAGAACGTATCATCATCAGTCTAGCCAAGGCTGCCAAAGAGATTGGTGTTGATGTTGTCGCAGGTGATACTAAGGTGTTGCGGCGAGGTGAAGGGGGTGGCTTATATCTTGCGACAACTGGTGTTGGCATCAGAGACACGAATTTAAACCTGGGGCTGGATCAAATACGCGATGGTGATGTTATTTTGGTCAGTGGTTCTGTTGGCGATCATGGCATATCAGTGATGTTAGCCCGTGAACAATTTGGGTTGCGTGGCTCGCTACATTCAGATTCAGCCAGCGTTTTACCCTTCACTCAGGCATTGACAGGATTGGACGGTTTGCGATTTATGCGTGATCCCACACGGGGAGGATTGGCAACGGTTTGTCATGAAATCATGCGTGCAACGAATATGGGTATCCGCTTGCAGCAACCTGATATTCCGGTTAGTGAGCCGGTGCAATCCGTGTGTGATATGCTGGGATATGATCCCCTGTTTTTGGCATGTGAAGGCAGGGTTGTCGCCATTATTGAGCCTGCACAAGCAGAACAGGCTTTAGCGCAATGGCAAGCACTACCTGATGGTGGCAATGCTACGATTATCGGGCAGGTAGTGGCAGAATTGTCACAGCTTGTATTGGTCACTGAATTCGGTGGTGAACGCATCTTGGATGAATTGGAAGATGAGCCGCTGCCACGGATTTGTTGAAAAGGAGACCAATCTTTATCTTGGACTCCAAACTGGGGAGTTAAATTTGAGCTTTTTTTTGGGGATATTTTTCAAGCTGGTTTTGTTCCGTTTTTAGAAATCCTATTTTTCAAAAAAATAGGATTTCTTATCTTAAATCTCGTCTGAGAAATCCTATTTTTCAAAAAAATAGGATTTCTATAAATGTTAAAATATTTTTGTTGAGCTACTTAGATGTCACTGCCATATCGTATCGGGCAACCATAAAGGATTGCCTTCCGAGGCAAAAGTTTTCGCTGCGCGAAAACTTTTGCCTCGGTTCCGAGGCAAAAGTTTTCGCTGCGCGAAAACTTTTGCCTCGGAAACATAAAATGCGGTCCTCTGTAGGGGCAATGCCCTAGTGGTTGCCCGATACGATATGGCATTGACTTAGTTGTAGGGTGCGTCCTGAGCACAAATTAAGAGTCAGGGTGCGTAGGACGCACCCTACATATCAAAACAACCTTGACGATGTACTAGTGCAGGATGGCGGAAATATCCAGACCATTGAGAAATCATATTTTTTTGAAAAATCGGAGATCGATGCCTTTATGATGGCCTGGATACGAAGTCAGTGTTTATCAAATTTCAGCCCGAATGCACTAGAGGGTTAATCCGTTTACTCCCCTAATCCCTTGTACTAGACTTTAGAGCCGTTGTACTACATATAATAACTACAACTCACGTAGGATCGCGAAGGATATCGTGCGGATTTAGCCTTGTTTAAGCTGCTCAACAAACAAGCCTATTTGAGCCGGCACCAAAGGAAATTCAACAAATTCTTCATGCTCAAAGCTCGCTATGATTTCTTGAGCCGGTATCGCAAAATTAAGGCCACATTTTTGACTCACTTTCGAGACGACGATGCCAATCAATTGCCCCTTTTCATCAAGCAATGGTCCCCCAGAATTCCCCGGATTCAATACCGTATCGGTTTGTATCAACTGATAAGGCACCTCCAAATCAGAGCGGGTTTCCCTCAATCCTGAAATGACTCCGGCTGTAAAAGTAAAATCGAGTCCAGAAGGATGTCCCATCGCATACACATTCATTCCTTGTCGGGGTTTTTGGCGACTTAAAGGCAATATAGGATAATCAGCCGCTGTTTTAATATAGATTAAAGCAAAATCTTTCAATTTAGCATTCACCAAAATTTTACGAACGCTTACCCAATCATTGGAATTCACGGTTTGAATATCTAAACTATATTCATCAATTTCAGGTGTCAAAAGATCAGAATCATAGATTTGCCAGAATCCGATGACATGTAAATTGGTCAAAATCACATAAAATTCATCTGTTTTGTCGATGATAACCCCAGCACCACGCCAATTCACGTCATCATTCAAAAAGCAATCCTTTTCTCTGAAAAATCCCTTGATTTTAACCGTAGAATCTTGACTGATTTTTGCCAGTTCAACGGGATTTTTATTGGCTTTAACCAAATTATTGATGAAAAAATAGTTGAATATCATATACAAGCCAAATAAAAAGTTAATTCAGTTATCATATCGCGGAGCGTAGGGAACGAGTGCTAACGAATGCTAGTACTCTGTCCATTTGTTTTTTTTGGGGTTGGAGTACAAAGCTTTAGCTTTGTACTGTCTGACAAAGCTAAAGCTTTGTACTCCAATAACGTATATGACAGCGTACTAG
>JSZA02000430.1 GCA_000785145.2 Candidatus Thiomargarita nelsonii | reverse complement strand
AGCCGACGCCCAAGATAAATCTTGGACTCCTAATACCACGATTGCGGGCATTTATCCTTAACGAAGGTGGCATTGAAGCGTAGGGTGCGTCCCACGCACCAATTTGAAATCACGGTCCATGTAGGCAATCCTTTATGGTTGCCCGACACGATATGGCATTGAATCTTTCAATGGAGTGTCATGGAAATGGACTGGATGAAATCATAAACATGGAGTAACGAGAATTGGCTCAAATCCCAAAAACTCGTTGTCCACTCGATTTCATTGATATTGAGCCCTCTATCCAAATAATGAATTCCTTACTTATGCCTGTCAAGCCAAGTAGGCAAACGTCTTTTTGTTTGCCCACCATTCTCAAGTTAACTCTGTTATTTTCGTTGTTTAAGGATAGCCTCAATTTCTTCAGAGGATAAGCCTCTTAACCGATCTTCTGCTTTCAAGCCCATTAACCGATCTTCTGCTTTCAAGCCCATTAACCGATCTTCTGGTTTTAAAGCTCTCAACCGTTCGTTGAATAGATTATCAAGTTCTTCCTGAGAATAATATTGAACCCCCCACATATCACCAATCGCCCTGATTTCTGTCGGACTCAATTCAAGTGTCATGTCATCATCTCCTTTTGTTGAGATAAGTCGCCATAATTCGACTAAAAACCCTTTAAAAGGTTTTGGTATCTGTTTGAAGCCTTGAGATTTCAAAAGCTGAAACGATTTAAGTCTTTTGAGTTTTTTACTGGCTAAACAAGTTATCCAAGCGTTGTGAAGTTTATTGGGTAACTCATTAAGGGATATCAATGTGATATGATTATAAGCAATAATTGTACTTTGATAAATACCGGGTTGTACTCGGATCGTATAACCGTATTGCTCCCTATTAACTTTTTGTGGCTGTTTCGCACACATCACAAACGTTTGAATTTCGTCATCGCTTATTTTTTGTGAGCGTTTATAAGCATATTCATACCACGATGCTTGGATAAAGGTATTTTTATTAATGGATTCAGTTGCCTTAAATTCTATCAAAATGTACTTCGTTGCGCTATCTCTAATTCCATCGGGCAATCGCTCCAGTTGTTTTTTAGTCCAATTTTCCGAATCGAGTCTTAATAGTATGACATCCGCTTCGGGTAGTTTTTTGACTACCTTAACATCAGTAAAAACGCTTATC
>JSZA02000429.1 GCA_000785145.2 Candidatus Thiomargarita nelsonii | reverse complement strand
GCGTTTTTTTTACGCCCCCGTCGATTTGGCAAAAGCTTGTTTATTTCCATGCTCTGGCATTATTATGGCTTAGAATTTGCTGACAAATTTTCACAACTATTTGGTCAATATTATATTGGCAAAAACCCTACGCCGAAAGCCAACACTTATGCCATTTTGTACCTAGAATTTAGTCGGATTGATACGGCTACCAAGGAAAGTACTTTTAAAGGCTTTCTCAGGAATGTGCATCAAGGGGTGTATAGATTTTTAGAAACCTACACCACTTTTTCAAAAGAAAAAAAAACTCAGATACTGACTCAAGGCTCGCCTGAGAGTATGTTGGTGAAGTTATTTGAATTATATAACACCAAGAATATCTACATTTTGATCGACGAATACGATCATTTTGCCAACGAGATTTTGGCTTTCAACTTTGATCATTTTTCTGAATTTGTCAGTCGTAACGGATTTGTTCGTAAATTTTATGAAGCGATCAAAGAAGGCACTGCCACAGGTATTGTTGATCGTTTGTTTGTGACTGGCGTGACACCTATCACCTTAGATAGTTTAACCAGTGGATTTAATATCTCTACCAATTTATCCACCCATAAATATTTTCATCAGATGATGGGTTTTACCTTCGATACGGTTAAAACGCTTTTAAAAAAAGTCACTCTTAATCATGGTGACACAAGGAATGTCTTAAAAAATCTGAAAAAATGGTATGACGGTTATCTGTTTTCAAAAAAAGCACAAACCCGATTATATAATCCTAATATGGTGCTTTATTTTCTGAAAGAATATGCTTATGAAAATGAATATCCTGATAAGCTTATTGACACCAATATCGCCAGTGATTATGGAAAAGTGCGTCGTTTGTTCAGATTAGGAGAAATCGAACGAAATTATGTCATCCTTGAAGAATTAATTGAAACGGGTATGCTCAATGGTTTATTGACGGAACAATTTAGTTTTGAAAAACCCTTTAGCAAAGATGACTTCATCAGCCTATTATTTTATTTGGGCTTGGTGACGATAAAAGAGGCTGGATTGTCTCGCTTTAGCTTTGGTTTTCCGAATTATGTGATTAAGGGATTGTATTTAGAATTTTTCATGGATTCGCTGAATGAGCGCAATCAATTGGATTTTGAGGTTGAAGAAGTCCGCGATAAGTTGGAAATTTTAGCGCAAAATAATGAAGTGAAGCCCTTTGTTGGTTTAATTGAAAAGGCGTTGCAAACTTT
>JSZA02000473.1 GCA_000785145.2 Candidatus Thiomargarita nelsonii | reverse complement strand
ACACCCGCCCCTACGATAAATCACGGTTTGTAGGGGCAATCCTTTATGGTTGCCCTCTTAACTTAATGGCATTGAGAGCGAGCGTCGGGTGCGTCCTACACACACTCTTGAAATCGTTGTAGATTAATGGTTCGTGACATTATTTGTGCACAGGACGCACCCTACACTTGCTTGTTGTTGGAGTCCAAAGCTTTAGCTTTGGACTTATGTTTTTCAAAACGGTTTAAAAATCGCTATCAGTTCTGTTTTACAATTCCATTGTGCTCAATAAATGCCTCAGCCCTTGAACCGAAAAATGCGCTCATTGTCGTGAAAAAAGCTGGGAGGCTGCCATCTGGTTTAACGGCGAGAGATTGCGCGGTCATTTGATTGAGTGCCGCGTCAATCTGTGTAAAAGTGGGATTTTCGAGATTGGCGCGTCGCTTCCTGTAATCAGCATCAAGCTTTTCTAAAATACGCTTTCGCACTTGGCATAAACGTCTACAGTTAAGGTTTAACTCTTTTATCGTCGCTTTCGCCTTTTCGGGATCAATCCCCGCTTGATGACAAGCTTTCTCATCAACACTTATCGCACCATTGAGAATTGAGACTGAAAATAAAGGGGGGGAAATAGGTAATTCGCCTCGCGGCGCCGCTCAATTTCCATATCCGCTGTTATTAAATCTGGATCATCAATAGACAGTTCATTAAGCCTTGAACGTATTTTTAAAGCATCCTCGCTCTCACCTTGATTGCGTTCAATAAGGTGATAATATTGTTCAAGCAACCGCGTAAATTCATTCACCTCTGCCGGTGGACGTTCATCTACATCCATGATTTCACTTAATAAACGCCCACTTTCAGCACAGTCACCTGTTCTGCAATCACCTCTTTTTCATGCCCTAACAAAATAATCTGCTCAGGCTTGATCGTTGTGAGTACCTGCGGACTATGTGTCGTCACGATAAATTGTGTGTTAGGAAAGATTGCCATGAGATCAATCAACAAACGCTGTTGCCACTTAGGATGTCAATGTAAGTCAACTTCATCAATCAAAACAATAACTTATGATTAAAGTGCCTTTTTCTCTCGCTGGGGATTGGCTTGCAACATGCGTCGGTTCATAACTAAAGCTAACATCATGCGATAACCATCACTTAATTGATCAAGTGACAAAATTTCCTCTCCGCCTTCATTTTGAAATGTTATCAAAAAGCGGATTGAGAAATTCACCGGCTCCATCTCGGTGTGCAAATGAGAACAA
>JSZA02000428.1 GCA_000785145.2 Candidatus Thiomargarita nelsonii | reverse complement strand
CGGTTAATGGGCTTAAATCCAGAACAACTCGAAGAAATGGAGGCATATATTAAACAACAAAAACAACCGAAAAATTTCAGAAAAGTTTGAGTCTATGTCGCCACGCAGGATTGCAACTGGCTCCGCAAAACAAAAGTACAGGGATTGACGGAATAAAGGGACATTAGAGACATTAAGAACAGTACAACATAAAGCAACAACGAATAAAACCAAACCCATTTGGTTGTTTTCGGTGGTTTTCAAAATAAGTTTGGTTGCTCAATTGTTTTTATTCGTTGTTGAACATAATGCCCAAAAGCAAGCGCACCCCAAAAGCCAATACACCAACGCACCGATATTAAGACAGCCATCGTCAACCCGCATGGATACCAACGATGGAATAAATAATCAAAAAAAATATTGAAACCAAAAAAAGAATATGATAACCTGCCCCATCCGTAAAGCACCAGCAAAAAAAAAATGGACAACGAAGACAACAAAGAAATAACCTACTGGCATAACATACTGGGCAGACTATTTGAATTTCTATTGACACCACTAAAAATAAACGTATCAACAGACGTAAAAGTCGTCAAAAAACTACCCGAAGCGGATATTATACTACTAAGAATTGAATCACCGGAATGGACAAAAGAACAACGAGCAGTCTTGCCTGATGGAATAAAAGATAGCACCGCGAAATACATACTGATAGAATTCAAAGCAACAGAATCCATCAACGGAGACACCTTTATCCAAACACTATGGTACGACAAATCATACAAACACTCACAAAAACTAACCAAAAAAGAAATACAACCATTTGTGATATGCGCCAAACAACCCCAAAAAGCCAATAGAGAGCAATATGGATACACAATCCAAGAACAACCGGGGGTATATAAAAGCACAAACATCGCATACAAAGATATCACACTGATATCCCTTAACGAATTACCAGAGACACTTAACAACGCATGGGTAACATGTTTAGCCAGCAAAAAAAACAAGAGAAAAAAAGCATTTGATCTCTTAAAAGAGAAAGGTTTTAAACAGATAAAAAAGCCTTTTAAAGAGTTTTTAGCCGACTTATGGCGACTAACCTTACCAAAAGGAGATGATGACATGACACTTGAACTAAGCCGTGAAGATGTCAAAGCAATAGGAAAAATGTGGGGAACAAGCCTATTTACATCCGAAGAACTTGATGAACTTATGTCAAAAGCATCACTCGAAACTCGGTTGAGAGGTTTGAAACCAGAAGAACGGTTAATGGGCTTAAA
>JSZA02000427.1 GCA_000785145.2 Candidatus Thiomargarita nelsonii | reverse complement strand
ATAGTTTAATAAAATTGGGCTGTGAGTCGTGATGAGAATTTGCTGGGGTGTGCCTCACAGTAAATCAACCAATTTCTCGACTATTTCAGGATTGATTCCATCCTCAATTTCGTCAAATAGCAATACCTGATGATTAGTCATCATTTGAGAAAGGATAGCTAAAAGCCGCAGCAATCCATCACTGACATGTCTTGCTTCAGTGCGAAGTCGCTCTGACAGATTATTTTTCTTTCTTGGAAAAACATTTTCAATTATTGACAATTTTTTCCACCCGGCTTGGATAGTGGTGGTTTCAACAGATTCAAATGTCGGCTGGAATTTTTCCTTAATCAATTGATTAAGTTTACTTTTTTTGTCATCAGATAAATCATATAAAAAAGCTGACAGTTTTTCGCCTCCTAAACCTAAATCATTATCTGCTTGTCGTGCCCGTTTACGCATCAGTTGAGGACTCAGCAAATCTGTTGATTTGACCGAAATCAAAAAGTCACGGATGTTAATAAGTTCTTCGGTTAAAACCTCGTCTTGTAGTATTGACAGGAGGGAACCTTCATACTTAAACTCAATCGGTTTAAGGGGATTATTACCTATATGGTAGGCGCGTTCAGCCACCTTAAAAAGGATTTCGCCGCTAGTATCATTAACAATTTCTTCATTGGGACAAGTTAAAGTATTGGCATTAAATTCGCTACGCCAAGAATAAGATGATTTTTCAATTTGTAGCTTTATGACAAAATTAATATTTTCTCCGGACTTGAAATAATAAAGCAAATCTTCTGGCCCCCATTCTCTGGTTTTTAACCAGTCTTCGATATGGCCTTTTATAAGTTGCGTCGTAAAATCAATGGCTTGTAAAATTGTACTTTTTCCAGAGCCATTTAATCCAATCAGGCAAGTAAATTTATCTAATTGGAAGTTAAAATTAACTAATGATTTGAAATTGTTAATATAAAATTCACGGATCATTTTGGTAGAATCTAGTTGAAATAAATCAAAGGGGTCAGACTCGATTGAGTACTTTGTGCCGGACGGGGTTTGATATCCCACCCCGTGTGAGGTTAAATTTTAATAAAAACAATTATTTGTCCTTAACTTAATGGATATGGTTTGCAACCCCGTCCAGATCCCTCCTAGCGTCGGGACTAAATCTTACCTGAGTGATTAATGGATAGCTCACCAAACGGGCTAAAAATGTTTTACAATTTATTTTTGATTATGTTTTAATACGCGCCGTTAATGTGATCAATTCATCCCGACTGTAGTTATATGAAAATTGAAGGCGAATTATGAAAG
>JSZA02000426.1 GCA_000785145.2 Candidatus Thiomargarita nelsonii | reverse complement strand
CCGATGACGGTGCGTAGGACGCACCCTACCTTTGGGTAATTTCACGATGGCTCCACAAATGTTGTGTTGATATTTTTTTGGTATATTCTGTGAGCCTACAATGTTAATGGTTAAATTTTTTTTGACATCAACAATTTTTTAGACTATGTTTTTAATAGTGGCTCGGTGCCTTCTTGACGTTTTGGAGTACAAAGCTTTAGCTTTGTCAGGCAGTACAAAGCTAAAGCTTTGTACTCCAACCCCAATAACTTATGTTACAGCGTACTAGCTGTAGACGTAAATGGTCTAACCATTAAAAACATTAATACATGATAAAAAAATATCTATATAGTATTTCGGAGTCCAAACTTTAGTTTGGGCACCCAACACAATCAGTAAAAACCAACATGCAAACATTAGCAGCCAATCTTGAACGCTACCTATTTAAAGTCAGCGGCTCTGGTGAAGACTTGCGAGTGCTCAGTTTCGGAATAACCGAAGGCATCTCTCAACTATTCAGTATTGACTTAGAAATAGTCGCAGAAAACGACGCGCTAGACTTTGAACAAATTATTGGACAAGCTGGCGCATTAACGATACAACAATATGAAGAAGAAGAGTCACGCTACCTTCATGGCATCATCAGCCGCCTTGAACAAGGCGCTAGTGGCAAGACATTTACCACCTATAGCGCCACCGTCGTGCCCAAAATATGGTACCTAATGCACAGACACAACTGCCGCATATTCCAAAAAATGAGTGTGCGTGACATTGTGCAGAAAATACTGAAAGAATTAGGCATGCCGGGTGATGAATATCGCTTTGTCCTGCAAAATGATCCCCCAAAACGCGAATACTGCGTCCAATATCGGGAATCTGAGTTTGATTTTATCAGTCGTCTCCTAGAAGAAGAGGGCATATTCTACTTTTTTGAACATGAGGAGAATAAACATACATTAGTGATGGGAGACAGCCCCTCAGCGCACAAAGCGATCAAGGGAGAAAGTCAAATAATTTTCCATGAGCCACGCCCGGGACAGGTGGCTGATGAAGCACACATTTATACATTTAACTATACCGAAGAAATCCTCTCCGGCAAAGTCACATTAAAAGACTATAATTTTAAGAAACCCGCCTTAAACCTAAAGGGAGACAAAACGGCGGATAAAAATACAGACTTAGAAGTGTATGACTATCCGGGTAAATTTGAGGAGCCTGGACGTGGAAAACATCTCGCCAAAGTACGCTTAGAAGAATATCAATCGGTCAAAAAAGAGGGGAGTGGCGCAACAACCTGTACACATTTTGCGGCTGGATTTTTCTTTACAATGAAAAAATACCCCCGTGACGAT
>JSZA02000425.1 GCA_000785145.2 Candidatus Thiomargarita nelsonii | reverse complement strand
CTCAGGATTTGGATGAGATTCGCATTGAGAAAGGGACTTATGAGTGTAATGGGCTGGTGATTCCTAGCAGTAAGACGTTTGAACATGGGATTAAGATTTCTGGTGGTTGGGATAGTGGGTTTGTGAGTCAGAGTGATGATGCGGCGGTGACGGTTTTGGATGGTGGTGCTAAAAGGATAGATGGGATTGAAAACAGGGAGCAATGTGAAGAGGCAGGTGGTGTGTGGGAAAGGTCGCTATGTTTCCAAGAAGAGCCACCAGACAGCAGAATTTTATCTGTGTCTGCTGATGGTTCTGTGGCGATAGAAGGGCTGTCTTTTCAAAATGGACATAGTTCTAAAAACGGGGGCGCAATTTATGGTAATGGAAAAGTAGGTATCACCAATGGTGTATTTACTAAAAATAGTGCTTATTCTGGTGGTGGTGCTGTTTATAACTCAGGCAATATTACCAACAGCACTTTTTCCAATAATAGTGCTGAAAATGGTGGTGGTGGTGCTGTTTCTAACTCAGGTAATATTACCAACAGCACTTTTACCAATAATAGTGCTGTTTATGGTGCTGTTTATAAATCAGGCAATATTACCAACAGTACTTTCACCAATAATAGTACTCGAAATGGTGGTGGTGTTTATGAATCTGGCAATATTACCAACAGCACTTTTACCAATAATAGTGCTTCTAAGTTTGGTGGTGCGGTTTCTCGCTCAGGCAATATTACCAACAGCACTTTTACCAACAATAGTGCTACTACTGGTGGTGGTGCTGTTAATGGCTTAGACAATATTACCAACAGCACCTTCATCAACAATAGTGCTTCTATGTTTGGTGGTGCGGTTTATTTTGATGGTGATTTTTCCATAACCAACAGCACATTCACCAAGAATAGTGCTACTACTGGTGGGGCTATTTATTCTCAGAGATCAGGCAATATTACCAACTGCACCATTGCCAACAACAATGGCGGCGGATTTTATGGTAAAGGCACTATTCTAAACACCATCTTCGCACAAAATAAAATAGGCGAAGAAGCCAATGACATTACATCAGACGGAGACTTGCATGTGGACTACACCCTTGTCAATAACATTACAGGCGGAGTTGATTTAGGTACCCACATCATCATGGGCGATCCACGCTTTGTAGATGCTGAAAATGGTGATTTCCATTTACGCTCAGATTCTCCGGCTATTGATGTCGGTGATGATAGTGTGGTTGAAGTTGAAGTTGATCTTGATGGTAATCCGCGGATTGTTGGTGGGGCTATTGATCTTGGGGCTTTTGAGCGTCAGTAGAAATATTCTCTGAATCAGGATTGACAGGATTTTAATTAT
>JSZA02000016.1 GCA_000785145.2 Candidatus Thiomargarita nelsonii | reverse complement strand
CGCCCAAGATAAATCTTGGACTCCGGCACCGTTAGGAGTCCAAAATTGATTTTGGACGAGGCGCCCAAGATAAATCTTGGACTCCGGCGCCGTTAGGAGTCCAAAATTGATTTTGGACGAGGCGCCCAAGATAAATCTTGGACTCCGGCACCGTTAGGAGTCCAAAATTGATTTTGGACGAGGCGCCCAAGATAAATCTTGGACTCCGGCACCGTTAGGAGTCCAAAATTGATTTTGGACGAGACGCCCAAGATAAATCTTGGACTCCTTAAAAAACTTGTGTCGGCTCGATGAGCGCTTCGCTAAGGGAACGATAAAAAAATAACTTAACACGGAGAAAAAATGGAAATCAAATGTATTTTAGTCGGCATAGCTGGTGTAATCCTTGGAGCAGCCGCGCAATATGTATTTTTAATACACTTATGGCCTAATCGCCACAAAACCTATACTTGGATATTTACATTCCGTAATCATAAAAAACTCGGAGCACCCTGTGCCACGGATTTAGTGCTTGATCGCGATGGCTATAGTTTAGGCTACAGCTTTGAGCGCAAATGTGCCCTCTGGGCATCCTACGTTATCTCAAAAGGTTCTATCGGGATTGATGTAGACAGAAGTAATGACTTTGATCCTGATCCTGACATACCGGAAGAATACCGAGTTCAACCAGACGACTTTAGGAATACTGGTTATGACAAAGGCCATCAGGCACCCAGCGCTGCGATTGATTTTAGTCGAAAAAGTAATGATCAGACTTTTTTGATGTCAAATATTGTATTGCAAAATCCAAAATTAAATCGTCAAGCATGGGGACGTTTAGAAGGCATGATCCGAAGCTGGACGCATAACAAAGGTAAGTTACTTGTTATCACTGGTCCCATATATGGTGATTCGCCTGAATTGGTTAACGATATTCCTGTCCCTGAACGTTTCTACAAAATCGTCTATTCCTTTAAACATGAACGCGCCATCGGCTTTATTTTTCCCAACGAGCCCGTCAAAGGCAGTCAGATATGGGAGCACGCCATGTCGGTTGAAGAGGTGGAAAATGAAACGGGCTATCAATTTTTTGACCAACTTGGCGATAGTGGGATTAAGGCGGAATTAGATGTGTCGTGGTGGAAAAATAAATGATACAATTTCGTTGGATTACAACGATTGTGGGAGAATTAGAAGATATGTTCCGCGATGATCCGAATGTTTTTGTCGCGGGAGATTTGTTATGGTATCCCGTTGAAGGTGAAACTAAAATAAAATCAATAGAGCCCCCGATACTATGGTCGTTTTTGGTCGTCCCAAAGAGGATCGTAAATGTCATTTTTTAAGTTAAGCAGGCCTGTAGGGTGGATTAAGCGATAGCGTATCCACCCTACACATAAGGTGCGTGGGACGCACCCTACGCTCGTTCAAATATAACGCGCTTCAGGCTCAGGCGTCGCATTTTCCCATAGTTCATCAAACAACTTAGACAGTTTTTTCGCAGTCTGCCCATCTTTAAAATTAACCGTAGCCGCTAAAGTGTTTGGAGAAGAGCGGTGCATTATCCCAATCCTATCTGCAATCATAAAAGTCTCCGGCACTTCCCCGACACTGCGAAATTGCATCAGACTACCTAAACGCTTACCAAGCTGGAGTATCAAATGACCGCGTTGTGATGCGATTTTTGTATTATCGAGTAAAATACGGATACGCGAATGGCGACTGCGTAAGGCTAAATCTTCAATCGCATCACAACATGTTTGGTTATCATACACATCGGGCTCAAAGTCACGGCTTAAAATATCCAAATGTAATGTCGTCTGCTCAATCATTGACACCGTAATCTGCTGATTATCTTCTATACAAACAAACTCCTTATTGGTTTCACCTAAGATATACTTCTCCACTCTTAATCCTCTTCTTCATTCCCTACCAAACTAATATCCGTATTGCCCAAACCACCCATGGCATCTTTACCTTCCAGTTTAATCCTCAAGCGCAATTCATTGGGAGAATCGGCATGGGCGATGGCTTCATCAAAGGTAATACGATCTTCTTGGTGTAGCCTAAACAGTGCTTGATCAAAGGTTTGCATACCCAAAGTGCCAGATTTTCCCATGATAGGTTTAATCCCAGCGACATCACCCTTAGCTATCAATTCTTGAATTAACGGAGAATTGAGCATGATCTCAATCGCAGCCGCTCGCCCGCCATCAACGGTTTTGACCAAGCGTTGAGAAATAATAGCCTTCAAATTCAATGAGATGTCTTGCAGCAATTTCTTTTGTTTTTCTGTCGAAAAAAAGTTTAACATGCGATCAATGGCTTGGTTAGCATTGTTAGCATGTAAAGTGCCCATCGCTAAATGTCCCGTTTGCGCGAATTCTATGCCAAAATTCATCGTTTCAGCATCACGAATTTCACCAAAGAGGATCACATCAGGGGCTTGGCGCAGGGTATTGTGCAAAGCGGATTCCCATTTATTGGAATCAACACCGATTTCGCGCTGCATAATGACGCAATTTTTATGCGGATGCACATATTCAATGGGATCTTCAAGCGTAATGATATGTCCATAGGTGTTGTGATTACGGTGATTTATCAACGCCGCCATCGTGGTCGATTTACCAGAACCTGTACCGCCCACAACCACAATCAGGCCGTTTTTCACCATAATAACGTCCTTAAGAACACTCGGCAGTTTGAGTTCATCGAAATCAGGGACTTCTGCATTGATGATCCGTATGACCACCCCTTGACAGCCTTGTTGTACAAAGGCATTGACACGAAAACGACTTAACCCAGGTGGATGAATAGCAAAGTTACATTCCTTGGTTTCTTCATATTCCTTCAATTGCCTATCATTCATAATACATTGGGTTAAGGACTGAGAATCTCCTGCCGTTAAAGGCTTTTTCGTGATCGGAGTCATTTTGCCTTTAATCTTCATCGCTGGCGGAAACCCAGCTGTGATAAACAAATCTGATCCGCCTTCTTTGGTCAACAACTTGAGCAACTTGATCATGAGGCTCATGGCTTCATCTCTTTCCATCTTCAAATACCTCTTTCGTTCGTAAATAGGAGTCCAAGATTTATCTTGGACGTATCATCCGAATTTGTCTTTATGGGCAGCATATTCACGCGCTTGTTCTCTCGTGATAAATCTCTTTTTGAGCAATTCTTCAAGGTTTTGATCCAAGGTGTACATGCCATCTTTTTTCCCTGTTTGTATGGACGAGTACATTTGAGCCAGCTTATTTTCGCGGATCAAATTACGAATCGCGTGGGTGGCGATAAGGATTTCATGAGCGGCTATGCGCCCACCGCCGATTTTTTTCAATAAGCTTTGCGAAATCACAGCTTGTATGGACTCCGACAACATAGTACGAATGGTCGGTTTTTCAGCGGTGGGAAAAACATCAATGATACGATCAATGGTTTTAGTGGAGGAACTGGTGTGCAATGTGCCAAATACGGCATGCCCTGTTTCAGCAGCCGTCAAGGCGAGGCGAATGGTTTCTAAATCACGCATCTCTCCAACCAAAATCACGTCTGGATCTTGACGCAAAGCGGAGCGCAAGGCGTTATCAAAACTTAAAGTATCGCGTTTAACTTCACGTTGGGAAATGAGACTGCGTTTGCTTTCATGGACAAATTCAATAGGATCTTCAATGGTGAGAATATGCCCATATTCGTTTTCATTGCGATAATTCATCATCGCCGCCAGCGTGGTTGATTTACCTGAGCCAGTCGCCCCTGTGACAGCGACAACGCCTCTGTGCATCATGGCAAATTTTTTAAAAATGGCGGGCGCATTCAATTGTTCTAGGGTTAAAATTTTTGAGGGAATGGTACGAATAACAGCACCAGCACCACGATTTTGGACGTAAACATTGACGCGAAATCGTGCGATCCCGGGAATGGCAAAAGAAAAGTCACATTCATGGTATTTTTCATACTCCTTACGCTGCCTATCGTCCATCACGTCATAGATCATGTCGCGCACTTGAGTATGATCAAGTGGGGGCATATCAATCCTATTTATCTCCCCGTTTATGCGTACCATAGGTTGCACGCCGGCTGAGAGATGTAAATCGGAGACATTATTTTTCACACCAAAAGTGAGTAATTCAGTGATATTCATTATCAGTTATCAGTTATCAGTTATCAAAAAAACCAGTTCAGGAGTGCAAGGCGTACTATGTTATCATACTCCCCTACCGCCCAATCCATAGTTTAGTTATGAATATACCCAACAGTCAATCCGTTTTAAATTCTTCACAAAAAGGTCTTGCCGTTGAACATTTACAATGTATCCGAGACGATAGAATACTGTTTGAAGATTTGAATTTTAGCCTCTCTGAGGGACAATTGCTCCAAATAGAAGGCCATAATGGTAGTGGCAAAACCAGCCTACTGCGTATTTTATGTGGTTTAACCTTGCCGACAGAAGGGATAGTCTATTGGAACAATCAGGATATTGAAGAAATTCAATCTAGCTATTGGGCGACTTTAGCCTATATCGGACATACTCACGGCATTAAAGCAGAATTGACAGCCTTAGAAAATTTAGCAATGGCACGGGCTTTAGCGATAATTCCCACAGATGTTGATCTCGCTGATGCCTTAGATCAAGTGGGTTTATACGGTTTTGAAGATGTCCCAACCCGCACCCTGTCTGCTGGTCAACAACGTCGCGTTGCTTTAGCACGCCTATTAGTCAGTGAAGCGCAATTATGGATACTTGATGAACCTTTTACTGCCTTAGATAAAACTGCCATTAAGATGGTTGAAAAGTTACTTGATGCACATGCCAAACAAGGGGGGATGGCTGTGTTGACTTCGCACCATTCTGTTAATTGTACACATGCTACTATTTTAAGGCTCTAGACACCAAGTCCAAGATAAATCTTGGACTCCAAAATAGTAAAGGTTCAGGTATAAAAGGAGTCCAAGATTTATCTTGGGCGACCCTCCCAAGATAAATCTTGGACTCCAAAATAGTAAAGGTTCAGGTATAAAAGGAGTCCAAGATTTATCTTGGGCGACCCTCCCAAGATAAATCTTGGACTCCAAAATACTAAAGGAAGAAAAACCACAATGATCAATGACATTCTAAACAATTTTAAAAAAATCAGCCAAATTCCCCGTTGTTCTGGAAATGAAGGTGCCATTTGTCAATGGTTGAGCGATTGGGCTAAAAACAACCATTTTGCCGTGAAAACCGACAAAGTGCAAAATCTTTTAATCAAAATCCCAGCATCCGCCGGATATGAAAACGCCCCTATTGTTGTACTTCAAGGGCATTTAGACATGGTTTGTGAACAAACGCCTGATGCTCACCATGACTTTACTAAAGACCCCATTCAACTGATTTATGAAGGAGACTGGCTCAGGGCTGATAAGACCACCTTGGGTGCCGATAATGGCATTGCCATCGCCATAGCGATGACTTTGGCGCAGCAAAAGGATATTCCCCATCCGCCACTGGAATTACTTTTCACTGTAAACGAAGAAACCGGATTACATGGTGCCGCTGCGCTGGCACCTGGATTTTTTGACGGACGCTGCTTGATCAATATTGATTCTGAACAAGAAGGGTATTTGACAGTTGGCTGTGCTGGTGGTCTCAATACTGACATTTCTCTACCCATTGCATGGGCAAAAGTGCCCACTGATTATCAATTGATGAAAATCAATGCGGGCGGCATGAGCGGCGGACACTCTGGCATTGACATCAATGCTGAAAAAGCTAATGCTATCAAAGTACTCGCTCAAACTCTGCATTTGATAAGACAGCAAATCGATATCCGCTTAGTCCACTTCAATGGTGGTACTGCCCACAATGCCATCCCCCGAGATTCTGAAACTAAAATCTTTGTCCCACAAAAGGAGGTCGAAAAACTCAAACAAATGGTATTGGCAGCCGAAAAAACCTTAAAAGCTGAATACCAAAACACAGAGCCGAACTTATTCATCAAAGTCGATGCTGGCGACGAAACTTTTCCTCAAGCCATGAATACAAGCGACAAAGTCATTGACTTTCTCATGGCACTACCAGACGGAGTCGCTGCCATGTCCACCGATATTGAAGGCTTGGTAGAAACATCGAATAATCTTGCCACAGTCAGCATCGAAGCGGGACAATTAAAAATATTAAGCAGCCAAAGAAGTTCTGTGGAATCGAGGCTGGAGGCAGTGACTGAGCGAGTGGAAGCATTAGCGCGATTAGTCGGTGGAAAAGCAAACAGTGGCAATCGCTATCCGGCATGGCAACCCAATATGGCTTCTTCGCTGTTAGCTAAAAGTTGCCAGATTTATGAAAATTTGTTTGATAAAAAACCGGTTGTAGAGATTATTCATGCTGGGCTTGAATGTGGCATCATCGGCAAAAAAGTCCCAAGCATGGATATGCTCTCCATTGGACCTACAATTAAATATGCACATTCTCCAGATGAAAAAATTCATCTGGCTAGTATTGGCAAGGTGTGGGATTTTTTGCTGGCGTTGCTCAAAGAATTGAATTAAATGGATGGATATTTTTAATCCCTGTCGTTATTTCGCTTCAATCTGAAAATCCATTTCAACTAATGGCGATTTATCCCTGCTAAAAAAAAATCCTATTTCTTCAAGAAATAGGATTTTTATGTATCCTATAAAAGGAGTCCAAGATTTATCTTGGAGGTAAAAAAAATATGCAATATCCCTTATCCGAAAAAATCGGCGATCCCGCATTACTTGTCGGGCGGGAATATGAATTTAATTATTTCGACAAATGGCTGGCGAATATTCCAAAAAGACTTTCTAAATCCAGAGTCATTATCGCTAGACGCAAAAGCGGCAAAACGGCCTTTGTGCAACGGATTTTTAATCAGTTGTGGAGTGAGAATGGCGTGGTGATTCCCTTTTATTTTGAGTTTGGTGAAAATCATATCTGGTATCCCGATCTGGCTATTAAGTATTATTGTACTTTTGCTTCACAATATATTTCTTTTTTAGAAAGAGATAGTCAATTAGCGAATAACAGCTTATCTTTAGAGGAAATCAATCAATATGCGGTCACTCATTCAATGACGCAGATGATCAGAGATACTAAATTTCTGTTGCAAAATACCGTTGGCGGGCACGATTTATTGTGGGATACCGCTTGTTCTGCACCACATCGTTATGCCGATTTTTTTAATCGACGCTTTTTGGTCATTTTAGACGAATTTCAGTATATTACTCATGTTTATCGAAATGAGAACTTTAATGGTAAACCTGAGGGCAGCCTACCCGGCAGTTATAATTCCTTATCCGAGTCCAAAATCGCTCCGATGCTGGTGACTGGCTCTTATCCTAATTGGTTGCTCAAGCTCATGAGCCACCATTTAAAAGGTGGGCGCTTAAAACAAGTCCGCTTTTCTCCTTATTTAACTGAGGATGAAGGTTTGCAAGCGGTTTATCAGTATGCTCAGTTTTATGAACAGGCGATTACTAATGAGTCGGCTTTGCAAATTAATCAGTTGTGTATGGCTGATCCTTTTTTTATTTCTTGTGTCATTCTCAGTGATTATGAGGATAAAGATTTAACCACCTCTGAGGGTGTGATTAATACTGTCAATTATGAGATTTCCACTAAGACGGCTGAAATGTCTTTGACTTGGGCGGAATATATTGAAGATACGGTTGCCCAGGTGAATAATCTCAAGGCTAAAAATATTTTGTTGTATTTGAGTAAACATAATGAGCGCTATTTTACGCCTACAGAATTGCAACGGGCGTTAAAGCTGGATTTAGACGTGAATGAAATTCGCCGGCAGTTAATAATTCTTAAAGAAGCGGATTTAATTCAGCAGGGAATTTCTGATATTCAATTTGCAGGATTACAGGATGGCACACTCAATTTAGTGTTACGTAATCGCTTTGAAGAGGAAATCAAAGGCGCCGCTCCTAATTTTAAGGAAGAATTTATGCGGCAAATTTAAAAATTAACAAGTAAAAACAAAAACATAACTACAGGGATTGTATTTAAGAAAGGATAAGTCAAAACACAGCTTTAAGGTTCGCATGTTTTTAAGGTGATTTGATTTTGACAAATCACTGCTAAAAAATAATCCCTGTCGTTAAGGGTTTTGACTTATCCTTTTTTAAATCTATTGGCTGTCGTTAAGGGTTTTGACTTTTTGGCGGATTTCTTTAAAGATATGTCAAAACCGCAACCTAACTACCAATGCCATTAAGTTAAGCTTATGTAGGGTGGATATCGCTGCGCGTATCCACCGAAATTATCAAAATAATCAGGTGGATACGCTATCGCTTAATCCACCCTACATGTATGGATTTTCCTTAACTTAATGGCATTGAACCTAACTACAGGGATTGTATTTAAGCAGGGATATGTCAAAACCAAAACCTAACTACAGCCAATTTTAAAAAAGGATAAGTCAAAACACAGCTTTAAGGCTCGCATATTTTTAAGGTGATTTGATTTTGACAAATCACTGCTAAAAAAAATCCCTGTCGTTAAGGGTTTTGACTTATCCATTCTTAAATCTATTGGCTGTCGTTAAGGGTTTTGACTTTTTGGCGGATTTCTTTAAAGATAAGTCAAAACCTCAACATAACGACAGGGATTTTTTTTTAGCAGGGATAAATCACAACCAAATCACTTCAATCCTTTTCCCGGCTTCATGCACCCACTCGCGTTTCCCCACCTCATCCCAATTGTCAACCGCCTTACGACTAAAAATCACCAACCAGCCGCTTTCCAAACTCAGCCGCTGCAAATAATCAACGAGTTGCTTTTTACCATCATTTAAAGCTTTTTTACTTTTTAATTTTAATTCAAACGCAAACCGTTCTCCCGCAAAATCAATACATAAATCCAAGCGCCCCAAACCCGCCGCGTATTCTCGACTAATCCGCCCACCACCATTAACTATCCGTTGCAACCATGCCATAAATAATAAATGATGCGCCGCCTCAGTGTAAGTTCGGCGTTTAGTTATTAATTCACTGTGTTCTTTATAAAATTCAATATAAGTCTCCAAGACTTTATCAATGTCCAATTGACCATCGGATTTGACATACCATTGTGGATTAATGCCCAGCATCTCTTGTCGAGTAGCCGTTAATTCTCTCGGGATAATTTCACGGTAAATTGGGTTAGCAATTTCTAATCCGATTGTACCCTTGCGGATTAAGCCCAAATCTATTAAGTATTGTTGATCTTCATTGAGGAAATCTTCCACATTCTCTTCACCAACCAAAATGGATTCAATAATCCGCGCGACTCTTGGCTCTGTCAACTTATCCGCCAATTGATCTAAATGCACATCACGTCGGGCAATTAAAATCTCCGCCGCTTGTTCTACATCAGCTTTATTAACGGTTTGTTTCCAATCAATCGCTTGATCATCAAAACACAATTCCCGCCCTAAAGCATTGACTAACCAAGGTTGTCCAACCGTCAATTCAAAAATATGTTGCAAAGCTGGGTGGGTGAATTTTTGTTTGGTGGCTTTACTATGTACTGCATATAATTCTTTGACTTGTTCATAAGTAAAATCATTTAAACGAATGGATTTGTCTTTAATATTAAAGGCCGAGCCACCGACAATATGACGTTTTGAGGCATCTGAATAAATTCGATAATCGCGAATATCACGTAAACCGATCAAGCATAAAGCATGAGGAAAAGCTTTGGGGCGTTGCGTATAACCGTTGCGTAATTGACGTAGAACTGAAATCAAACCATCTCCAATCAATGCATCGACTTCATCCATAAACACGACTAAAGGTTTGGATAACTCCAAACACCATTGAGCCAAAAAGAGAGAAAATTCATTACCGACATTTTTAAAGCACGCCTCAGAGGGTTGATATTCTTTAGGAAGATAAATCTGGGCTTTGATACGGAATTCATTCATAATGGTTTGATTAACTTCGACAATATGATTCCGCCACGCTTGAGCGGTTTCCACATTAACATACAAAGCAATATATTTACCCTCCTGATTCAAAAGTTCCATCAATTGCAACATCAGCGTCGTTTTACCCGTCTGGCGGGGGGCATGTAGGATAAAATATCGTTTATTGT
>JSZA02000424.1 GCA_000785145.2 Candidatus Thiomargarita nelsonii | reverse complement strand
TCTTGGACTCCATCGCGTTAGGAGTTCAAAATTGATTTTGGACGAGGCGCCCAAGATAAATCTTGGACTCCATCGTGTTAGGAGTTCAAAATTGATTTTGGACGAGGCGCCCAAGATAAATCTTGAACTCCTTAAAAAACTTGTGTCGGCTCGATGAGCGCGAGGCAAAGGAACGAGAAACAACTAACTCATCAAGTGATTATTCCTCAACAATCAACTGCCACACATCGCTATAATTTTCTTCATTTTCACCCAACTTCCCTTTGATGCGCCAAAACACGGTTTCGCCCTCCAACTGTTGAGCAAAACTAGCCCACGAATCTGCCGCCGGCTCAAAATCCATCAACGGGCTCCAAGGGAGACTTTCTATCCCCGAACCCGGATAGGCATATTGGAAACGGAAACCCTCATAACCCGTCGCTTCCCACTTAAACACTGGCACGGTGCTAGGGCTGAACACGGCACCATCTGCCGGACTTTTAAGAGTAATAAGGGGTGCTGTCCCTTCAGGGTAGTGGAAAGTGCTATTACCAAACTGATCAATATCCTCTATGCGATATTCAAAATTTTGGCTTGCCTCGCTATCAACAAAAACAAAATAGTAGCTAGAATTATCACCTTGCGCTGGAATAAGTGAGTCATTGACTTTTTCCCAAAAACCGCCCGACACTCGCCGCCAGACGTTGAATCCTTCATTATCAAATTCAGTGGCAGTACGCCAACTCAGTTCAATCCCGTTTGAGCCCGAATTTACTTGGAAATCGGTGAGCGTCACCAGGGTGGGCTCACAGGAAACGCTATTAAGCGTACCGAAAGTATCATTTTCACCTGTCGTAGCGGTGTTGCCGCTGAAAGTGTTGTTGCCGCAGTCATTGATCACGGCACTACATTCGCTGTCTCCTTCGTTGGGGGTGCAGATAAAAATGGCGCCGCCTCGGCCTTCGCCGTCTTCCGCACTTCCCCTGCCGAAACCGTTGCTAGCGGAGTTATTGTTAAAGACGACGTTATTGAGCATCACGCTGCCTTTTTTGGCGAACAGTGCTCCGCCGAAGCCGGCACCGCCGCCGCCGGTGTAGCTGCCTCCGCTGCCTCCGCCGAAGCCGCCACCTAAATCGACGCCGCCGCCGCCGAAGCCACCACTGCCGCCGAACCAGTTGCTACCGCCGCCGCCACCGCCGAAACCGCCGTTGCCGCCGAAACCGGGGGCAGCGAAACCGCTGCGGCCGTAGCCGCCGAAACCGCCGCCGCCACCGCCGCCGAAACCGCCTTTGCCGCCGAAGCCGTTGCCGCCCAGTTCGCATCTGGGGTGATCGAGGGGGGGGGCGACGATAACGCTGCCGCCGTAGCCGTTGCCGCCACTGCCGCCGAAGCCGCCGAACCCGGATAGGCATATTGGAAACGGAAACCCTCATAACCCGTCGCTTCCCACTTAAACACTGGCACGGTGC
>JSZA02000423.1 GCA_000785145.2 Candidatus Thiomargarita nelsonii | reverse complement strand
TTCAGTATAGGTGCGGCGTTTTGTTATCAGTTCGCTATGTTGCTTATAAAATTCAATATAAGTGTCCAAGAGTTTCTCAATGTCCAATTTGCCATCGGGTTTGACATACCATTGTGGATTGATACCGAGCATCTCTTGTCGAGTAGCCGTTAATTCTCTGGGGATAATTTCACGGTAAATTGGGTTAGCAATTTCTAATCCGATTGTACCTTTGCGGATTAATCCTAAATCTATTAAGTATTGTTGATCTTCATTGAGGAAATCTTCCACATTCTCTTCACCGACCAAAATGGTTTCAATAATCTTTGCCACTCTTGGCTCTGTCAACTTATCCGCCAGTTGATCCAAATGCACATCCCGTCGCTGAATTAAAATTTCAGCGGCGTTATCAACATCTGCTTTAGTCACTTTCTCTTGGAAAGAGATGGCTTGCTCATCAAAACATAATTCTCGTCCCAAGGCGTTGACTAACCAAGGTTGTCCGCGAGTTAAATAATAAACTTGTTGTATTGCGGGATGGGTAAAGCTTTGCCCTGTGTCTGTGGTATGTTGAGCGTATAAATCTTTAATTTGTTCATAAGTGAAATCATCCAGTCGAATGGATTTCTCTTTAATATTAAATGCAGAACCGCCCAGAATATGACGCTTTGAGGCATCTGAGTAAATCCGATAATCACGGATGTCGCGTAAACCGATCAAACATAAGGCATGAGGGAAAGCATTGGGACGTTTGTTATAACCAGAGCGTAGTTGACGCAAGACTGAAAGTAGTCCATCTCCAATCAAGGCATCTACTTCGTCCATTAAGACGACTAAGGGTTTGGGTAATTGAAGACACCAGAAGGTCAAAAAATTGGAAAAACCGTTAGCACTGTCTTCAAAACATTCAGGTGCTGGTTGAAATGGTTTTGGCAAATAAATTCTGGCGTTCATCTTAAATTCATTCACAATCGTCTGATTCACTTCTGCGATTTTATTACGCCAGGGTTGAGCCGTTTCTATATTGACATATAAGGCAATATACTTTCCCTCCTCATTCAAATTTTTCATCAATTGCAACATTAAGGTGGTTTTGCCGGTTTGACGGGGGGCATGTAAGATGAAATAGCGTTCAGCATCAATTAATTTTTTGAAAGTGCTGAATTTTGGTGGAATCATATAATGCTTTCCTGGTACACAAGGTCCAGCCGTGTTAAAGGTTTTCATAAATTGGTTCTCTCCTAATAGATGGATATATCATTTTACCACAAACAATCGTGAAGAATTGTTTTTTCTCGGCGGCATGTAGGGTGCGTCCTACGCACCCACTTTCCACGCCAGTTCTACAAAAAGGTGCGTCGGACGCACCCTACATCCAAATGACTTCAATCCTATCATTCACCGCCTCTCTTTTACCCACCTCATCCCAATCCTTAATTTTCCCCCGATTAAAAATAATCAACCATCCACTGTCCAAACCCAG
>JSZA02000485.1 GCA_000785145.2 Candidatus Thiomargarita nelsonii | reverse complement strand
GGTAGGGGCAATCCCTTGTGGTTGCCCGCTGCACCCACCAAACCTTTGAAATTTATAACAATGGTGGGTTTCGCTATCGCTCTACCCACCCTACAAGATCTCTTAACTTAATGGCATTGGGGTGATAGGTACCCCTATATTGAGAGCTGCAATATAAGTTTGATTATAAAACATCTATGGAGCAAAGAACCCGTGGCTCTGGATAATAATAGCGATCATGTCTTAACTGATTAATTTCGTCTTGGCTAAATTCAAAGCTCAATTTATGAAGGGGCTGAGTATAGCAACTTGGAGAAATAACATAATGACTACGCTGTTTGAAGAAAAAGAAACTTGCTTCGTTTGTGGTAAAACCCATAAATATACTGAAATAGGTTCCACAAATCAGTTTGGCTCGCCTGATCTTGACACGAGGCCACCCGAAATGGCGCGTTCCACTATTGATTGTTGGATACGTTGTTGCCCATATTGTGGCTATTGTGCGCCGGCGCTTTCCAAAGATTCACCACAAGCGAAGTCGATTGTAAAATCAGAAGAGTATCGGCAACAACTTGATAACAAAGCTTATCCAAAACTGGCTAACCATTTTCTTTGTTGGGCAATGATTCAAGAGGCAACCGGCGATTACTCCGGTTGGGCTGCTGTTCATGCCGCCTGGGCCTGCGATGATCATAATGCCCAAGAAGCCTCTCGTCTATGCCGCTTAAAAGCCATTCAACTATTTCAAGAGGCGAACGGTGCGTCGAACATGTCACAAACAGGTGCCCAAGAAGCCCTTATGGCTGACCTATTGAGAAGGAGTGGTCAATTTGACCAAGTAGAAAGCGTGTGTCAGGAAAGTTTAAAGCAAAATCCTGAAAAAATAATCCAACAGATTCTCACATTTCAAATGACATTGGCTCGTCAACAAGACAAGGAATGTCATAGGATAGATGAAGTTGAGCCTGGTAGTGCTCCAGACTAAAAGTTTTTCTTTGTCTGGTAGAACTCAGGAGTCCAAAATTTATTTTGGACGCCCAAGATAAATCTTGGACTCCGAAAAGCTCAGGCATCCAAAAATCGCAGCATCGAACTGTATAATCATTGTGAAGGACAACATGATTCAGGAGGCAGGGGATGCACGCAATAGCCATGTAGCCATCAAGTTTTTAAGTCGAGATTTCAAGCGACATCCTGATGCGCTAAAAGCATTGGTGCGTGAATTTCACCGCTATAAAAGGCTCAGTCATCCTAATATTCTCAAAGCGCATAACTTAGATAGCATCGGTGATACCTATTTTCTGGTGATGGAATTATTAAAGGGAATTCCATTAAAGGAATTCATTAAAAGTCACAAAAATGGCATATCCCTCATCGAAGCCAAGTCGATCATCAAGGATATGGCTGATGCACTGGCATACAGTCATCAAAATGGTATCGCGCATTTGGATTTCAAACCCGCCAATGTGTTTTACTCACCTGAT
>JSZA02000422.1 GCA_000785145.2 Candidatus Thiomargarita nelsonii | reverse complement strand
TCCCTGCTAAAAAAAAATCCCTGTAGTTAATCTTTTGACTTATCCTTCGCGATCCTACTTACTATGTAGTTAAGGGTTTTGACTTATCCCTACGAAACCAGAAATCTACAGAGCCCCCCCAAACCCCCGCTCGTTCTCCTATCGGCTATATTTTTTATAATGGCGTCAAAAACAAAAGTCAAAAGCAAAACCGACAAGAGTAAAAGCGTAAAACTGCCAAGCGTTACGGGGTACTTAATTTCAACAGACGAAAACCGAGGAAGTCGACGCGGCTGACCGGCGAGTAGCTGTAGCGAAACGCCGCCCGGCAGTTCGAGGCGGTGAAGTTCCAGCCGCCGCCGCGATACACACGGTACGAGCCCGTAGAGGGGCTAGTCGGATCACTAGAGAGGCTGCTACTATAACTACTATATATATCCGCAACCCACTCCCATACATTCCCATGCATATCATACAGTCCCCAAGGGTTTGGCTTTTTCTGTCCGACGATATGTGCATATTGTTCTCCTACATCATAAGCATTCTCATCGTACCAAGCATAATCTCCTAATAAAGAGCTATCATCCCCAAAGGAATATTCAGTCGTCGTGCCTGCTCTTGCGCTATACTCCCATTGAGCCTCCGTAGGCAACCTATAGTGCTCACCCCCCTCTTTCTCATTCAACCACGAGATAAACCCCTGTGCATCATCCCATGACACCCCTGTTACTGCTGCATTATCTCCTTGCTTGTTATAATCAGGAGCAAAATACCCTCCCTTTTCATCGACATATTTCTTATACTGCCCAACTGTCACCTGATAAATCCCCATATAAAAATCCTTGGTTATCTCTACCCAATGGACGGGTTTTTCACGATTCTGCCCCTTTTCACTCCCCATCTGAAACTTGCCTGCCTTTATCAGCTTAAATTTCATCCCGATGGAGTTGGTATATATATCTGGTGTGGGGCTAGATATATCTTTTTCCTCGTTCCCACGCGAGGCAAAGGAATGCATGTTTGCACCGCTCTGCGGTGCAGGACGCAGAGCGTCCTCCAAGGCATTCCTTTGCCTCGCGTGGGAACGAGATATATCTGGAGTAGTTGGGCTTATTTGCTTAGTTGGTGTAGGAGAGGCAGGGCGAGGTGAATTTTTACCCCAAATTTTGCTCAAAAAAGACCCGAAAATGGATTGAGTCTCAGATTTCTGAATTTTTTCCAACCCCTCAACTAATACCGTCGCAGACGCTGGACGCTCATCCGGCACAAAATTCACACAACTCATCAACAAATCATATAACGCTGGCACGGGTAAATAATTTGGATTCATATTTTCACCCGCCGGGCGATTCGTCAACAAACGATATAAAGTTTTCCCAAAAGCAAACAAATCACATTTAACGCCTGGCACACCATATTCATTTCTCCCCAACTGCTCTGGACAACCATAATCTCTCGTACCATAAACCGCATCTCTCCTTAACACCGTCATCTCAGAATGCGTTTCATTATTCACATTTTTGACAAATCTTGAAAGCC
>JSZA02000421.1 GCA_000785145.2 Candidatus Thiomargarita nelsonii | reverse complement strand
ACAATAAACGATATTTTATCCTACATGCCCCCCGCCAGACGGGTAAAACGACGCTGATGTTGCAATTGATGGAACATTTGAATCAGGAGAGTAAATATATTGCTTTGTATGTGAATGTGGAAGCCGCTCAACCACTGCGTAATGATATTGAAGCCGTGAATGAATTAATCATTAGTGAATTTGAAATAGCGGCGAGGATTTATTTGGAAAAAAATTTAAGACCTCAAGAAGACTGTTTTAAAATTCGCTCCATGCAAGGGGGAATAAGCCATTTTTTATCTAGCTGGTGTCTTCAATTGCCCAAACCCTTGGTCGTCTTCATGGATGAAGTAGATGCCTTGATTGGAGATGGTTTGATTTCAGTTCTACGACAATTACGCGGCGGTTATACCAAACGCCCCCGCGCATTTCCTCATGCCTTATGCTTGATCGGTTTACGTGATATTCGCGACTATCGAATTTATTCCGATGCCTCAAAACGTCATATTGTCGGTGGCTCGGCATTTAATATTAAAGACAAATCCATTCGTTTAAATGATTTTACTTATGAACAAGTCAAAGAATTATATGCAGTACATAGTAAAGCCACCAAACAAAAATTCACCCACCCAGCTTTGCAACATATTTTTGAATTGACGGTTGGACAACCTTGGTTAGTCAATGCTTTAGGGCGGGAATTGTGTTTTGATGATCAAGCGATTGATTGGAAACAAACCGTTAATAAAGCTGATGTAGAACAAGCGGCGGAGATTTTAATTGCCCGACGTGATGTGCATTTAGATCAATTGGCGGATAAGTTGACAGAGCCAAGAGTCGCGCGGATTATTGAATCCATTTTGGTTGGTGAAGAGAATGTGGAAGATTTCCTCAATGAAGATCAACAATACTTAATAGATTTGGGCTTAATCCGCAAGGGTACAATCGGATTAGAAATTGCTAACCCAATTTACCGTGAAATTATCCCGAGAGAATTAACGGCTACTCGACAAGAGATGCTGGGCATTAATCCACAATGGTATGTCAAATCCGATGGTCAATTGGACATTGATAAAGTCTTGGAGACTTATATTGAATTTTATAAAGAACACAGTGAATTAATAACTAAACGCCGAACTTACACTGAGGCGGCGCATCATTTATTATTTATGGCATGGTTGCAACGGATAGTTAATGGTGGTGGGCGGATTAGTCGAGAATACGCGGCGGGTTTGGGGCGCTTGGATTTATGTATTGATTTTGCGGGAGAACGGTTTGCGTTTGAATTAAAATTAAAAAGTAAAAAAGCTTTAAATGATGGTAAAAAGCAACTCGTTGATTATTTGCAGCGGCTGAGTTTGGAGAGCGGCTGGTTGGTGATTTTTAGTCGTAAGGCGGTTGACAATTGGGATGAGGTGGGGAAACGCGAGTGGGTGGAGGAGGGGGGGAAAAGGATTGAAGTGATTTGGTTGTGATTTATCCCTGCTAAAAAAAATCCCTGAATAAAGTCTCGCATATCATCTTTAAAGAAATCCGATTTTTTAAAAAAATCGGATTTCTCGCATCCGCCAAAAAGTCAAAACCCTTAACTACA
>JSZA02000420.1 GCA_000785145.2 Candidatus Thiomargarita nelsonii | reverse complement strand
TTTAGTTTGGGAGAGCCGACGCCCAAGATAAATCTTGGACTCCTAATACCACGATTGCGGGCATTTATCCTTAACTTAATGGCATTGAGCTTTAAGTCTCGCATGTTTTTAAGGTGATTTGATTTATCCTAATCCCTGTCCTTATGGTTTTGGTAAGGATATAGGCGCCATTTCTGGTAATGGCTCTGCATTGTCTAGCTCGGCGGCTGCTATTTCTTGAGTCGTGATGTTATTACTACTAACAGATGCCTGCCCATCTATGTTCCCTGTCACCATACCTTCGGCTGAGTTTGAGTGCAATTTAACCCAACTGTCGTTATTCATTCTGACCCAAATTCCGTTTGGTGAGCCAAAGTCAATAATGACTTCCGCCAGAGCATTATTATCTAAGTATCCCGTGGTCATGCTTTGGGGTGATAATGAATGCAATTTAACCCAGCTATT
Source organism: Candidatus Thiomargarita nelsonii (assembly GCA_000785145.2). Taxonomy (GTDB): domain Bacteria; phylum Pseudomonadota; class Gammaproteobacteria; order Beggiatoales; family Beggiatoaceae; genus Thiomargarita; species Thiomargarita nelsonii_B. The sequence goes on along the minus strand of JSZA02000420.1, from coordinate 1,161 downwards.
ATTATTCTTCCTGAGCCAAATCCCATAAGGCTCGCCAAAGTCAATAATGACATCATCCAGTCCATTTCCATCCATGTCTCCTGTGGTCATGCTTTCGGGTGATAATGAATGCAGTTGTGTCCAATCGCTGTTATTCATCCAGACAGAAATTCCAGTCTCTGAGCCAAAGTCAATAATGACTTCATCCAGTCCATTTCCATCTATGTCTCCTGTAGTCATGCTTTCGGGTGAGATGGTATGCAGTTGAGCCCAAGTGCTATTATTCATCCAGACAGAAATTCCAGTCTCTGAGCCAAAGTCAATAACAACATCATCCAGTCCATTTCCATCCATATCGCCCGTGATCATGCTTTCGGGTGATAAGGTATGCAGTTGTGTCCAACTACTATTATTCATCCATACCCAAATCCCGTATTGTGAGCCAAAGTCAATAATAATATCGGCCAGTCCGCCACCATCTATGTCTCCCGTGGTGATGCTTTCGGCTGACAAGGTATGCAATTTAGCCCAGTTACTGTTATTCTTCCAGAGCCAAATTCCATTTGGTGAGCCAAAGTTAATTATGATGTCGTCTTGTCCACTACCATCAATGTCGCTAATGACCATGCTTTTGGGTGATAGGGAATGAATATCAGCCCAAGAGGCGTTATTCATCATTGCCCAAATGCCGTATTGTGGGCCAAAGTCAATAATAAGATCATTTTGTCTTTTTATGGTATTTGGGGTAGTCATTGTTAATGCTACAAGACTATACTTACCATCCCCGTCTGGAAAGTCTGTGCCTGTATAAGCATCTCCGTAGGGGTTGTTTAGGGTGACATGGGTAACGGTATATTCTTGTTGTTCACTGGCATCCCAACTTTTGAAGGTGTAATTATTTCCGGCGGTATAGCCAGGACCAGCATCAAGTACAGTCCAAGCAGTGAGTAAATTGCTGAATTGATTGGCTTCTGTGAGGGGTTCGTCGAGCACGAATGAGCCAACGAGTGTGCTATCATCATAGATAGCCAATTCATCTCCGGCTATTAGGTCAACACCATTTATAGTTGCGCTGGGCAAGTAGATTGTCCAAGTGGGTTCTGCTGCATTTCCACTGACTTCTGGGTAGTGGCGAACTATGGTATTTTGTAATTCTGAAATAATATTTGCTTGGCTAGATTC
>JSZA02000014.1 GCA_000785145.2 Candidatus Thiomargarita nelsonii | reverse complement strand
GTGTCAGCACGGCGCCTAATCCCACCGCAATGGCATCAAGAATGGTCGTTTTACCCGCCGCGTTGTCGCCGACTAAGACGGTTAATTGTGGAGCAAGTGGTAATTCTAATTTCTTAACGGCGCGAAAATTTTCAATAGTGATACGACTTAGTTTCATTTTTTATCCTTCAATATGAGGTAGTGAGTGGCAAATATATTGGCAAACTGCACTTGCAACCCCAATACCAGCAAAGCGAGAAACTTTCATTTGATTCTGATTTTCTTCAGGCGTACCCACCGTCACCCGTAAGCCGTTATCTAATAGAGGATGGCTACTCTGTATGCATTTTATCAAAATGCCTTGTTTTTTCAAATTATCAAACACGGTTTGCGCGTCTGCCACGCGAAATAGAATAAAATTGGCTTGACTCTGCCAAGCCTGTACACCGCTCAAAGCATTGAGTCGTTCCAATAAATATGCCCTATCCGCCTTGATACAAATGTGGCACTGAGTTGGGTTAGGGTATATCGTTAGTATAAATTGATTTTATTCGAAATTCTGCTGCGTGCTCCAAGATTTCATGGGCTTTAGCCTATTTTTTTAAGCTATTCCCAAATTTTAACTGTATCATCACCGCTGCCTGAAGCCAAGAGACGACCATCAGGACTGAAGACAATAGTATTAACATAATCTCTATGTCCTTTGAAGGTGCTAAGAAATTGACCCGTGCTAACTTCCCAGAGTTTAAGCGTTTTGTCAAAACTGCCTGACGCAAGAATTTTCCCATCAGGGCGAAATGCAATAGAAGTCACAGCATCCTGGTGTCCTATTAAAGTGTGCAATACTTTGTTTTTGCTCACATCCCATAATTTGATCGTTTTATCATAACTGCTTGAGGCAAGCAGCTTACCATCAGGACTGAAACTCACAGAGAGGACAAAATCTCCATGTCCCTTCAGTGTTTTTATCAGTTTACCAGTCGGTACGTTCCACAATTTAATGGAATGATCAAAGCTACCCGAGGCTAGTGTGAGTCCGTCAGGACTGAAAACCACGGAATTAACGTAGTCAGTATGTCCTTCAATGAAATGCAAGACTTCGCCAGAGTTCACTTCCCACAAGATAATACTTTTATCCCAATTACCAGAAGCGAGTTGAGTGCCATCAGGCGAAAAGCTTACACTAAACACTTTACTTGGTAAATAGTTTTCAGGACTTTTCAATGTGCGGATTAGTTCGCTTGTTTTGATGTCCCACAATTTTATCGTGTTATCTTCACTACTTGATGCTAGTATGTTGCCGTCTGGACTAAAAGCCAGTGATTGTATCTTATCAGTATGCCCTGTGAAGGTTTTCAATAAGTTCCCGGTACTGACTGCCCATAATTTGATCGTTTTATCTTTGCTACCCGATGCAATGATTTGACCGTTGGGACTGAAAGTGATTGGTAAAACATTACTTTTATGTCCATTTAAAGTATGTAATAATTTTTTAGGCAAAGAATATGCGCTTGCTTGGCTGGATTCTTTCACAATAAAAGTAGGTTTGACTAAACTTGCTTTTAATTGCTCAAGGTGAGCCAAACTAATTTGATAAAAACCTAAGCCACCTTTGCGTAACTGAAATTCATAAAAAGTACCTGTTTGAAAATAAGACCAATAGTGATCATCATTTAAATATAAGATTGGCAATGTCTTGTCGTTGACAGGCTCAAAGGATAAATCACTTTTTAATTCATAAGAATGGCTCTGTAAACCCATTTTATCTGTTAATTGATTGAGCCTGAGCAAACCAGGCAATAAGGCTAGACTAAAAGCGCCAGCAACCAGTAAGGCAATAATAACACTTTCTCGCTTTCGCACTTTAGCACCAATAAGCCAAGCTACCACAAGTAGTGCCATACCGCAGGAAAGATAAATTTGATAAAACGGTTGCGCCACGTAGGTTTCTTGTTGATAAATCATAGCATCCAAAACGGTATAAACCACTAATATAAAATATAAAATAGTAGCTATTATGGTATGCGGATTGGTATTGATTGCCGGATCAAGCTGAAAAAAAGGCGTTTTAAGAGAGAATTTAGGGTCAACTTCTATCTGAATACCTTTATCTGTCAAATATTTGATCAGAGGGCAGCCTTGCAAAATTGTAATAATCTGCGTGGGAGAATCGCATTTTTTATCAAGTGTTAATCGAAATTCCTCGGCATTTTTTGAATCAACCCATTGGCAAACTAAGAGTTCTTTATAGCCCAATCCAATATGAATACCAAGTGTGATTAATCTGGTACCAGAGGCTATTGATGCATTTTTAAGATAAGTCGCTGTGATTTCTGACCATTTGGCTGACCAATCACGAGAAGGTACAAAAGCTTGTATAAATTTCGGTAAGTTAGATTGATAGCGTATCCCCTCAGAATCAAGAATCACTTTTTCACATTTAAGGAGTTGATAGAAGAGCATTCCAAATACTAATAGAGCTATGGAAATAAATATTATAGGCTCTGCTAGCACTATTGGAAATATTAATAAAGAAAAAAATACGGTTTGTAATCGTTTTTTTTCTTTTGATGATTTATATAAAACGAGTGTATCTGTTGACATTGTTTAATTTCCTTAATGATGCTGACGAAAATATTGGCGCATATCAGCATAAATAGGTGCCATATTGATCTGATAAAAACCTAAAGCCCCTTTGCGTAATTCTATTTTGTGGATAGAGTTCCAATCAAAATGTGACCAATAATCTAAATCTTGTTCAAAAGATAAAGGGGGTAAGCTAGGATTATTTAAGGCTTTTAAAGAATAATCCTTTTGTAAAACATATTGATACGTTTGTAACCCTTCAATATCTGTCAATTGATTAATCCGCAACAAACCTGGGTATAAAGCCGCTCCAAAAACGCCTCCCACAAGCAGGGCAACTGCAAAACTTTTTCTTATAGGCACTTTTGCCGCCACTAGCCAAGCGACAATAAGCACTGCCATGTTCACCCCTCCCCAAAAATAAACTTTATAAAATGGGAGTGCAACATAAGTTTCTTGATTAAGAAAGGCATCTAATAAAATGTAAGCAACAAGCGTAAAAAATAAAATTACAGCGGCTAAACTATGTTTATTAGTTTCCAGTGCAAAATTTTGAGCTGCGCCTTTGAACTCTAGTTCCTTGATTTTAAAGTCAATATCCATGCTGCTGAAATATTTTATAACAGGACAATGTGGTAAAACATGCTTTGTTTGTAGTGGATTTAAGGTAATCCATTGCATTATGGAAGGTCTTTCTTTTGATTCATTGGGATCAATCCAAATACAAGGTACTATTTTTTTAGTCAATGAAGACGTTTCAATGATTAAAACCATAGATAAAGGTCCAGAACGCCGAAATAGGAAAGTCTCAGGCTTGAAATAAACTTGCTTAATTTCTGAGATTTTTATTGACCAATTTGGTTTTAACCAATGTAAAAAACGAGGCAAAGGAGATTGATATCGTAAACCTGATGATGTCAAAAATAGGCGTTCTCGATGATGTGCCAAAATCGTATAGAGAGTAGGTAACAATAAGAGAATATATAAAATATATATTAATAATATCATCCATTGAAATACTTCAGGATGTGTTTTGACAAAAACAGCAAGAATGACTATCAATGATAGCAAAAATAAAAATAAAAATGAAATGACGTATTGCCACCATTTAGGATAAAAATAAGTTAAATTATGTAACACTTGTTGATTATTCATAATAGACTTGTCCCTGAATAAAATTCATGGCATTTAGGCATCCTAGTACTCTGTCAATGTTAAATTGATGTTGTAGGGTGCGTCCTACGCACCGTGACTCTTAATTTGTGCCCAGGACGCACCCTACATTACTCAAAAGGTGCGTAGGACGCACCCTACATTACCCATAAAAACAACCTTGACGATGTATTAGATTTGGGGACTCATTTAGAAATGCCATTTTTTGAAAAAATGGCATTTCTTGTTTAATTAGGGACAAGTCTATTATACACAAGTCCACTTTGATTTCAAATACTTATATAATTTATGAATCTAACTAACGAAGATAATCTACGCTTAAACGTTTTACTCGCCACCAAGCCACAAGCGATCCGTATTGATGAATCCAAAATGATCGTCTATGGCTTATCTGAAAAAGGCGAAGCCAAAATACAATTGCACGCCACTTGCCGCGATGAACAATATTTACGTCTGGTGCGAGAATTGATTTCGGGACAACTTTTAGGCTCTCCCTATCCCGTTTATTTAAAACGTTGGACTCGCATGGGGCAGACTAAGGATGATCGTTTGGATCAATTGCTGATGTTGGGGGAGCCTGAGGCGGTAGTAGCGGTGGCATACGCTCCCAATTTAACACCGGAATTAGCGCGTCGCGCTTGGTGGGCTATGCAAAATTCAGACAATGCCCGTAGCATGTTGAAAAATGAAGAGCTTGTCCAAAGTCCAATTGGCAAAGAATTAGCTCAATATCTCGTTGAATATCTCCCGTTTGAAGAAGATGCAGCAGATATTATTGATTCAGTCCGCCTCATCTTGACTTTGGTTGATGATGATACGCGACAAAAACTCTGGAATAAGGGTCGCACTAAAACAGCTTATTTAGTTGGCTTTTTGTGGGCGCAGCCCGATACATTACCTAATCCTTCGCCTGCTCTCCAAATTCAAACGAATTTAATTCACCTCGTTGATAAAAATAATATTGCCAAACAATTACTTAGGATAATGTCACCCGCTGGGCAAACTTTTATAGATACTTGTGAGCGAGTTTTGCGTAAACCTTCTAATCAAGAGGTTGTCAATAGCTTGTTTGATGCCATTGCACATTATTTTGAGAGTATCCGCCCTGATAATTATGATGATGATATGAATATCATCACGCTGGTAGAGCGTGCCTCAAACGGTTGCGAAACTTGCCTCGATACCACTTCAGTTGAGCGGCGGGAAATTTTAGCAGCGTTGCCTGAGATGCAGGATTCTGTGAAAGCGATGTTGATATTATCGGGATTAGGTTATTCAGTGCTTAGGCCGATTTTTTCGCGCACGACGGCGATTGGTAGTTTGATGCGTAAAAAATTGGCCCCTGTCACAGAGCCAATTTTAGAACAATTTTCTATTTTACGAGGCGTTGAAACACTAAACAAGCATTCGTACCCCGGTATCAAAAAAATCGAAGGCTCAAGTCGGAAAGACACTTGTGTATAACGATGAGCGCGGAGCTTCGGGAACGAGAGATAATCGACCCTAATGATCATTATAATGCCCACCAATAGAGACAATATAAATGCACTCGTCATCAAAGCGATAAATCAACCGGTCTTTTTTTGACATCTGACGAGAATAGTAGCCTGAATATTCATGCTTTAATGCTTCTGGCTGACCTTTGCCTTGAGCGGGATCGTCACTACGTTGCATTTCTTTTAGGAATTCACACAGTTTTTTGTGCTGTTTTTTGTCGGTGACTCTCAAGTCTTCATATTTTTGCCAAGAGTCTTTTTCAAACGCTATAGTTCGCATAATGTTTGATGCCTATTCATCTAAACCCAGTTGCTCCTGCGTAGGCACAAACCAGTTGCCTTGCCTATAATTTTCGATTCCTCTTTCAACTTTCTCTCTCAAAATTGGATTGTGACGCACGTACTCTGTTTCATCCCCATCTGCGAGGATGGCATCAAGTTTCGTTCTCAATTTTCCATCTATTTGTGGTTTCACGGGAATTGATGATTGCTTGATGAAATATTGAAGAACATTTATAATTACGTCAGTAATGTTTTTGCCTTCTTTTTGTGCAATTTCATTGAGTGCAGTCTCTAGCTGTTGATCGTCAATATTTAAAATGAATTGTTGCATTAAAGACTCCAAGTTGATTAACTTGTGCAAGTGTAAAAAATTGGCCCCTGTCACAGAGCCAATTTTAGAACAATTTTCTATTTTACGAGGCGCTGAAACACTAAACAAGCATTGGTACCACCAAACCCAAAACTATTAGACATCACCGTATCAAGCGTCACATTCTCTTGAACCTCACGCACGATGGGCATCCCCTCTGCCTGCGGATCAAGTTCGGTGATATGGGCAGATGCACTGAGAAAACCCGCTTCCTGCATCAACAAACTATAAATAGCCTCATTAACACCCGCCGCCCCTAAAGCATGTCCCGTCAAAGATTTAGTGGAACTAATCGGCGGTATTTTATCTTTAAAAACGGTTTTAATGGCCTCAAGTTCGCGTACATCACCAATCGGTGTACTCGTACCATGTGCATTAATATAATCAATGGGTGTTGATACCGTTTCTAAGGCTTGTTGGATACAGCGCACTGCTCCCTCGCCCGAGGGTTGCACCATATCAAAACCATCCGATGTCGCGCCGTAGCCAACGATTTCCGCATAAATTTTGGCTCCACGCGCTTGGGCATGGCTCAACTCTTCCAATACAAGCATGCCGCCCCCGCCAGAAATCACAAAGCCATCACGGGTGACATCGTAAGGACGTGAAGCGGTTTGTGGGGTGTCATTGTGCTTAGAAGATAAGCCACCCATGGCATCAAATAACATGGTCAAACTCCAATGTACTTCTTCACCACCGCCAGCAAAGACAATATCCTGTTTGCCCATTTGAATTTGTTCATAACCATTCCCAATACAATGGGCGCTGGTAGAACAGGCTGAACTGATAGAATAATTTATCCCTTTTATTTTAAAGGGTGTCGCTAAACACGCTGATGTTGTACTGCCCATCGTGCGGGGTACCATAAATGGGCCAATTTTGCGTAAGCCTTTACTACGCAGAATATCCGTCGCTAATACCTGATTGGTAGGCGACGCGCCGCCTGAGCCGCTGATTAAACCAGTACGCGGATTAGAAACTTCATTGTCTGACAAATTCGCATCTGCAATCGCTTCACGCATGGCTAAATAATTGAAAGCCGCTGCGTCACCCATAAAGCGTTTCACTCTTTTCTCAATTAAAGCAGTCAAGTCAAGGTGAATGGCACCATGAACATGGGTGCGAAAACCCAGATCAGCATATTCTTGATGAAATTCAATGCCTGAACGTCCTTGACGCAGGGATTCCAAGACTTCTTGCTTGTTATTGCCAATACTGGATACAATGCCAAGCCCTGTGATCACAACACGTTTCACTGCATAATCCTCTCAAAAGTTATCGGTGGAAGTAAACAAACCAACACGTAAGTCTTTGGCGAAATAAATCTCTCGTCCATCAACCGACATCACGCCTTCACCGATGCCCATTACCAATTTTCGCATGATAACTCTTCTCATATCAATACGATAAGTCACAAGTTTATTCTTAGGGGTCACTTGTCCTGCATATTTGACGTTGCCAGCCCCGAGTGCCCGCCCACGCCCTGGTCCACCGAGCCAGCCTAAGAAAAACCCAATCAATTGCCACATCGCATCTAAGCCCAAACAACCCGGCATCACCGGGTCGCCGGGAAAGTGACAATCAAAAAACCACAAATCAGGATGTATATCAAGTTCTGCAATAATACTGCCTTTATTCGCGTTACCCCCATTTTCAGTAATGCTGACGATACGATCAAACATCAACATAGGTGGCATCGGTAATTGTGCATTACCTGGTCCAAAGAGCTCGCCGCGCCCACATTGAAGTAATTCTTCATAAGTATAGCTACTTTTTTTTTCCATAAAAGTTCCCAATTGTCAAAAAACATCCCTTTAAAATCGTCAAAATAACGATCTTAATATCAAGCCACAAAGACCAATTTTCTATATAATAAAGATCATAAGCAATGTGTGTTTTTATTTGTGTTAGCTTGGTTTCACCACCAAAGCCGTTGACTTCTGCCCAACCTGTGATGCCTGGTTTGACCAGATGGCGCAACATATATTTAGGGGTACGCTGCCGAAATTGCTGGTTAAACCAAATGGAATGTGGACGTGGTCCGACTATTGACATTTGTCCTAAAAGCACGTTGATAAATTGTGGCAATTTATCTAAAGATGTACGCCGTAAAAATTGGCCGAATGGTGTGGAAGTACAAAATTTCCAAAGCCAAATCTTTTGTCCAGCAAGACCATATCGCTGCTGTCTAAACAATATGGGACCCGGAGAAGTCAATTTCACCCCTAAGCCAATGATGCACATTGGAATAGCCATGACAAGTAAAATGAATAGGCTCATAATCAGGTCTTCCAGACGCTTTAACAGGCCACCGATCCCATCTAATGGGGACCCATAAATACTGATAATAGGAAGTCCTGCGATATTTTGCCAACGACTATGGAGCAAATCAAATATAAACAAGTCTGGTATCATGTAAACGACAACAGCGGTATCTGTCAAATCTGATAAAAGTGCTTTTATTCGCTTTTCAGCGGACATGGGTAAGGCGATATAGATACAATCCATTTGTCCATTTTTGGCATCCTGTATTAAAGTCTCCAAGTTGCCCCGCACCTCGATTGAATCCTCCACCCGTTTGTCATCATAAAAACTAATAATAGAAAGCCCCTGATGGCTCTCAATGATTTGCGCCAATCGTTTTCCCAAGTCACCTGCACCAGCGATGGCAATCCGAGAAGATCCAAAAACTTGTCTTAAAAAGGCTCGAAAGCACCAACGCCATAGTCCAACTGCGAGTGGGGCTAGGACAAACCAAGTTAATATCACTTGACGTGAATACTCCGCCTTAGTCACAAAAGCTAGCAGCAAAAAAACGAGCACCACCCATAACCAAGACCATGCAATCTGTTGAAGTTCCCATGACAAGTTTGCGCTACGCATATACAAGCCATTCATCTCTGCTAATAAATAATACAGCAGTACACCGCCTAAAGCAGCAATACTGTATTTGTCGGACCAGGGATAGCCAGACAAATAAACGGACAACCATAGCGTCCCTGCTAATAATCCCGTGTCACTGAGGATTTGTATGAGGGTGGATTGATGTGAACCAGACACTGGCTATTCTCCATTGTGCTGCTCGTTGTTTAATTTTAAGACAATATGGGTGATAAATGAACATAGTTAAATTAGAAATCCGTTTTTTTGAACCCTTAAGTCTCCTATAATAACAGAGTCGGAGATTTTGGAGTCCAAAGCGGCAGCGTAAGGACGTGGGTTTCCAAAGCTAAAGCTTTGGACTCCAAAATACATTAAAATTCATGGTTCGGTACTTAAGGGGGATTGATATGCTTACTAAACTCACTATCAAAAACTTCAAAAAATTGGAATATGCAGAATTTGAACTTGAACGCTCAGTGGTTTTTGTGGGTCCAAATAATTCTGGTAAAACCTCAGCCTTACAAGCCCTCAGTTTGTGGGAATTAGGGCTGCGTAAATGGGCTGAACAGAGAGATAAACAAGCTGTTATTACTACAACAACAATCAACAGATATGATATCTACGCAGCCCCCGTACCTTCTGTGAGGCAATTATGGAGAGATTTAAATGTTGAAAATAATCTCATAGAAATTTTCGCGGCTGGTTTTACGCAGGATAAAACTTGGCGTGTCGGATTTCAATTTATTTATGCCAATCATGAATCCATTAATTGTCGTCTTAGCCCTGAAAGCGATGCACTGACTGATATTTTTCAAAATGGATTGTTGGAGCAAGTTGGTTTTTTGCCCCCTTTGTCGGGATTGGCGGCTATCGAGGATAAGTTACCAATCGGATCAATACAGACAAGAATTGGCGAGGGGCGTACTGCTGATGTTTTGCGTAATTTATGTTGGCTTGTATATGAGCAAAATCGGTGGCAAGAGTTGGCGCAATTAATCCAAGATTTATTTCAAGTAGACATTAATCCCCCTGAATTTAATGAGCTGACTGGACGGCTTTCTGTCACCTATCGAGAAATAAACCATAAAAAAAGCATGGATTTAGCCAATAGTGGGCGCGGTTTTCAGCAAATCTTGTTAATCTTTTCTTATGTTTTTTTTAAAACAAACACAATATTGTTAGTCGATGAACCAGATGCCCATTTAGAAATTCTGCGGCAAAAAGAGATTTATAACCGTCTCACTGCCTTAGTAAGAAGTCAACAATCACAACTCATTATTGCAACCCATTCCGAGGCGATTTTAAATGAAGCCGCCAACGCAGATAAAATTATCGCTTTTTTGGGGGCTCCCGTCAACAATAAAAAACAGATAGTCAAAGCATTAACGACGATTGGATTTGATCAGTATTTACTGGCAGCTCAGAAAAAACGGATCATTTATTTAGAAGGTTCAACCGACTTTATGATGTTAAAGGCGTGGGCAAAGGTGTTAAATCACTCGCTGTTGCCCTATTTAATAAATAATCCCTTTGTCAAATATGTTGCTAACAATCCTCTTGATGCACGCAATCATTTTTATGGCTTAAAAGAAGCCGTGCCTGATTTAAAAGGGGTTGCGCTTTACTCACGCCTAAATTAAAAAATCACTACGAAAATAATCTGACATGAACATTATTTATCGTTCCCACGCTCTGCGTCAATGCCATTAAGTTAAGACTATGTAGGGTGGATTAAGCGATAGCGTATCCACCGATATTTATATATTAATCAGGTGGATACGCTCCGCTTAATCCACCCTACATGTATGGTTTTTTAGCTTAACTTAATGGCATTGACGCGAGGCAAAGGAATGCCTGTGGCGACGCTCTGCGTCGTGCAACTTTTTATTTATAGCTCCGTTGAGTAGGCTTCAGTTCATCAAACACCAAATTTTCTTTATGAAGAACAGCCCCTTTACCCTTGTATTCCCACGCCGCGACATAAGCAAAATTTTCATCATCGCGTTGAGCTTCGCCCTCTTCCGTTTGATATTCCTCTCGAAAGTGGCAACCACAAGATTCATTGCGGTGTAAAGCATCATCTACCATTAACTGGCTCATCTCAAGAAAATCAGCCACACGTATCGCTTTTTCTAAAGTTTGATTAAGTTCGTCATTTGTCCCAACCATCTTCAGATTTTCCCAAAATGCCCCTTGCAACTTTTTGATTTCCTCTTTCGCCTGTTTTAAACCTGCCGCATTGCGTGACATGCCACAATAATTCCACAAAATGAGCCCTAATTCTTTATGGTACTCATCCACCGTTTTATCTCCTTTGAGGGCAAGTATTCGATTAATCAGTTTTTTGACATCTTGTTCGGCTTCTTTAAAGGCGGGATGATCGGTTGGCACTTTATCATAAGGCATGCTTGCCAAATAAGCGGCAATGGTGCGCGGCACGACAAAATAACCTTCAGCAAGGGTTTGCATCAACGCACTGGCACCTAAACGGTTTGCTCCGTGTTCAGAAAAGTTGGCTTCTCCCAAGCTATATAAACCCGGAATCGTTGTCATTAAATTATAATCCACCCAAAGCCCGCCCATGGTGTAATGCACTGCTGGATAGATTTTCATCGGCTCATGATAAGCGTTTTCATTAGTGATTTTTTCGTAGATTTGGAACAAATTGCCATATTTTGTTCTGATCGCCTCCTCTCCCCGTCTTTCGATAGCCTCTTTAAAATCCAGATAAACCGCTAAACCTGTCACCCCAACACCACGCCCTTCATCACAAACTTGTTTGGCGTTCCGTGAAGCGACATCTCTAGGCACCAAGTTACCAAAAGCGGGATACTTTCTTTCTAAAAAGTAGTCCCTTTCAGCTTCAGGTATTTCATGGGGGTGGCGTTTATCGCCCATTTTTTTCGGCACCCAAACGCGACCATCATTTCGCAAGGATTCAGACATTAAGGTGAGTTTAGATTGATGCCTTTCGTGAAGGGGGAGACAAGTCGGGTGAATTTGGACAAAAGATGGGTTGGCAAAAAAAGCCCCTTTTTTATGTGCTTGCCAAGTGGCACTGACATTAGCCCCCATACAATTCGTTGAGAGAAAATAGATATTGCCATATCCGCCCGTGCATAATAAAACAGCATGAGCACTGTGCGACTCAATTTTGCCCGTGACTAAATTGCGAACAACAATTCCACGCGCTTTGCCATCAATGGTGACTAAATCCAGCATTTCGGTACGTGGATACATTTTCACTTTGCCATTGGCGATTTGACGGCTGAGGGCACTGTATGCGCCAATCAACAATTGTTGTCCTGTTTGTCCTTTGGCATAAAAAGTGCGTGAAACTTGTGCCCCTCCAAAAGAATGATTATCTAATAATCCACCATATTCACGGGCAAAGGGGACGCCTTGGGCGACACATTGATCAATAATATTATTACTCAGTTCAGCGAGACGATAGACATCGGCTTCTCTGGCGCGGAAATCGCCCCCTTTGAGTGTGTCATAAAATAATCGGTAAACGCTATCACCATCGTTTTGGTAATTTTTGGCGGCGTTAATGCCACCTTGGGCGGCGACACTGTGCGCCCGTCTGGCACTGTCTTGAAAACAAAAGGCTTTGATGTTATAACCCAATTCTGCTAAAGTCGCCGCTGCGGATGCGCCTGCTAGCCCTGTACCAACAACGATGATGTCATATTTTCTTTTATTAGCAGGATTAATGAGTTTTAATTCAAATTGATGCTTGGTCCATTTTTCACTTAATGGACCATTTGGGATTTTTGCGTCTAATTTCATAATATGTTCTCTTTAGGAATAAAGTCGAGACTCTCTATTGTGACGTTTTTTGATAAACCATATTTCATATTTTATGAATAAAAAATACTACAACTTTTGTCGGAATCAGGATTTTCAGAATTAAAAAATTTACAGGATTAAAATTAATAGGTATTTTTTTTTATTGTCTTTTATCCTGTAAATACTTAAAATACTGATTCATAAAAGAAAATTATGACAGTGCCAATTAAACAACCACCAACTAAAAGCTGAACGCAATCAAAGCTTACATTGCACGAGTTCTTTAATGAATTTTATAGAGGTTTCACCCAAGCATAAGTATCCGTAGTTCTTTGTATCAGTTTTTGGTCAGCAGTTATTAAATCACAGCCCTTAATTTGTGCCAGCCGAACAAATGCGGCATCATAAACTGCAATCTCGTGTTGATAGGCTAAGGAAATAGCTTCAGGAAATAACTCATTCCAGTCCACAACATTTAATGGTAGTTGTTTTAATCGTTGCCAGATGGCTAAACTGCTTTCTAAAGTTAGCTCATCACGGCGGCGTACCCAAAGTACATTGCCAAATTCGTAAAATAATGAAGAAGGCACAAATACAATCGCTTGCCCCAATAATAAACGTTGCAAATAGGATTCCGCAGCTTCAGTTCCATCCTCTTGCAAAAACCATTTTAGTATGACACTGGTGTCTAATACCCAATTTTCCATGCTTGTTCACGCCCCTGTCTAATAATTTCTGTACTATCCGATTTTTGCCCTAAAGAATGGCGTAATTGCCGAATACTCTGTAGTAATGACTCACCTTCATGGCGAACCGCTAATTGTTGAGCTAATAACAAGCTTGCCATTTCGGATAAACTCAATTGTTGTTGTTGTGCAGCTTGTTGTAATTGAGCTAATAGTACTTCATTTAGCATAATATTGAGCTGATTTGATTTTCTTAACATTACTATTCTCCTAGTATTTCAGAACATTAATTGTCTGAATCATGATTTTCAGAATGAATTGACAGGATTAAAATAAATATGTTTTTGTCTTTATTGTCTTTTCTCCTGTCAATCCTAAAATACTGTCAATCCTGATTCAGACAAGAAAACTATAATAATACCAATTTAACAAACAACCGCCAAGCAAAAGCTGAAGGCAATCAAGAGCGAATATCTGTATGTAAATCATCTAAGATAATGTTCTCGGCTGTGAAGCTAATCTAGGCGTATCCTTCTGAAAATGCTTATTCTCTAAAAGAGAGACTAAAATTCCACCGATTATTCGATATTCAATAGGAGCGGATTTATGATACTTTAAGTAGTTATAGACTATTAATCCTAAAGTATTACAGTCATTTTGATAATCAAAATACTCTTTCTTTAAAGCATTTTGGTGAGGAAATTCTAAATCTAATTCACCTTTAGCTATGTATCCTCCTTTACTGCCATCTTCTAACGTTGCGATGGTATTCCGAAATACAATGCCATTTAGTTAAGGGCAACCACTTCAGTAGGGGCAATCCCTTGTGGTTGCCCGCCCCTACGGAAAATGCCGTTTTTGTAGGGGCAATCCTTTATGGTTGCCCCTTAACTTAATGGCATTGATTCCGAAATAGCCATTCCCGATTTTTCCCTTTTTTTAAAACTACATCTTCAAATATAATTTCAATCTGCTTTTCCTCTTTCATTCCGTTAATTTGATAACGAATAACCTTTTTCAACATCTGTTGTTGATTAAATAAAATCACAACATAGCTTGCCCTAATAAATCATCTTGGCGCAAAAAAACCATTAAATTCTCAGAAAGCGGCGCGATTTGCTGCATTTCTTCTAACAAAAACTTGGTGAGTTCAACTGTGCTTTGGGTATTGATTAAGCTGGCTAAATCGGTATCGCTAATTTTATCTATTTGAAATAAATTGGCTTTTGGTTTTACATAAGGATTTAAAACCTTGCTATCAATGCCACCAGTGCGGATTTGTGCCGAAAAATCGGTTTTGGACGGGATTGCAAATAGGGTGAATTGGAGTCCAAAGCTTTAGCTTTGGGCGTTCCCATTTCACACTGATTATGAGTTCACAATCCAAACATTCTGTTTGGTAATAAATCGAACACGGTAATGCTCAAAGTAGTTAATCTTTCTAATAATTTGTAAACACTGGTACAAATATTTTTGAGATAATTGTCGTTATTAGGATCACATTCACTCAACGCTTTTGCTCTTGAGATGGCTTGAGGAATGTAATCAATAAGTTCCTCCATAGATGACAAGTGATTATAATTATTTATAAGATTTTGTAATTGCTTACATGCTTGAGAGCGCTTATTAATTTTAACAATTTCAAGACAGCTTTTTATACTAAAATTATCGCTGTTGTTATTTTCTAGGCTTTCAACACATTTCTTGATATGGGGAGCATTTCTTTTATGTTTCTCAGTCAAACAATATGTTCTTACATCTTGATTGGAATCGGCAAGATGTAAAATCAACCAGATTTCAAAACAAGGATTACTGATCCCAAGATGGTAAAGTGTATCAAACTGACATTTATCTGCTAATTGGAGAATCGTTTTTTGTTCCCATGTGTCAGTATCTATTATAAGCCACAATTCATCACGATCTTTTTGAAAATCATAATCTTGATTATCCTCAAGAAATTCTTCTAACATCTGTTCTGTCGATTTTGGAGAAGATTTTCCATGTTGTTGTGCCGGGCGGCGTAAGATTTCTACATGTAAGTTTCTTTCGTCAAATTTCTCGCTGTATTGTTTTTTCAAAGCCGTAAAGTATTGGTACTCCGTATGATAACCTTCAGTGGCAATGACATAGAGTTTGGTATTGATAAAATCAGAAGTTCTACGATAATGGTTTTTTGGCGTTTCTCTTGGCACTCTTTATGTCTCCCATCCTAATTCTTTTATGTTGCTAATAAAAGGTATTGCGCCAAACCTACCATTAATATATCCTTTCATAAGATCTAAATTATCAACCTCCGCATAAGCTAAGGAATAAAGTCGAGACTCTCTATTGTGACGTTTTTTGATAAACCATATTTCATCTTTTCTGAATAATTTTTTGACATCTAACAGGAAAATCTCGTGCGTGGTAGCAATTAATTGGCTTTCCATATTGACATATATTTGACTATTTAACATAAAATCAAATAGCTTCTTAATAAGTAAAGCGTGTAAACTACTTTCAATTTCATCGACAACAAAAACTTTGCCCTGAGACAATCCTATTAGCATTGGAATAAAATCTATAAGCCTTTGGGTGCCATCAGATTCTTCTGATATTTCAAAAGCGACCAAATCATTGTCCTCGTCGGATCGATTGGTGGTGAGTTTTGAAGCTTTTAACTGTCCAGCACTATCTTCTTCAATCACAAAAAATTCAGACGTGGGTACAAAATATGCCTTATTTTCCCCATAAGGAAAATTTTTCCTGACTTTTTCCTTTATTGTCTCTGGTATTTGCGTCGTTTTTTCAAAATTAATGGTATCAAAAGAAATTTGATTTATGCCTAAATCAAATGATTTTAAGATGTGACTGAAAAACATTTTAAAATCGGTATGTGTTTGAATAGCTATGTTTACCGGCTTGGAAGTAGGAAGAATAATATTCAAAACTTCATCAAACCATTTATAAATCATTTCAAATTGTTCTATTTCTCGCTCTTTACAATTAGTGAGAAACAGCAAATTTTTTCGGGTATGATTGGCTTCATATAGCAATTCTTGTTTGGCTATCTTTGATAAAAGATCATAAGCAAAGTTAAAGCGAATGCCATTTTGTGAGCGTTCAAAAATAGATACTTCTGATTGATGCCCTATTTCAAAAAGCCATTCTTCATTAACTTGTTTTTTGTCTATCACAAAACCATAAGCGTATTGCTTGCTTTGATAGCGAAATTCAAATTCAAATCTTGATGGCTGTTGCCTTTTATCTAATTTAAAGTGGTGGATTTCTATATTTTCATTTTTCGGTACACCATTAACAATAAAATGTCTCGCAAATGCCATTGCTTTGATCAAATTAGATTTTCCTGAAGCATTCGTGCCATAAATAATAGAGGTTCTCAATAAATCAATGTCATTTTCAGACTTGCCCTTGATAATATGATGATTTAAATTCGCCTCATTAGAGGCAATCATATTAAAGTCTATCCTTTGATTAAAGGATAAAAAGTTCTCTACGGTGAATCTTATTAACATAATTATTCTTAGGGGCTTGATAAGGAGCTATTTGTCGGGTGCTTTTTAAAACCAGATTAGGAGAAATCACGGGATTAAAAAAAAAGAGCAAAAAATATAATATAATTAAACAGCCATTATTTTTCTATTACGTCTCCTAAAATGCCCAGTATATACTCCACACGTTCACAAACTGAACTTTTTTTTGGTTGGTTGTTTCGGGAATGGAGCGTAGCGGATTTCCCGAAACCATTGTGCGACTAAGTTTCAGTTTAGCGTAGCGATCTTCGTTTCGGGAAATCCGCTATGCTCCATTCCCGAAACAACGAAAGTTCAAATTGTGAACGTGTGGAGTATAATCAATTTTGAGTAGCTTCATAATCACGCCAAATACCAAACAAAGGAGTATGACTTTGTTCTATATTTGATTGCTTAGGCACCAATTTTTCTGTCACAATTACCACCTGCCCAGTTGGCAACTGCTTTGCCCATTTTGCTGGTAAATCATTGCTAGTCAAATGTTTTAAAACCAAAGGCAACATAATAATGTACTCCTACATAGATAAATGGTGTTTTGGCACTATCATCGTTTACAGAATTAAAGGATTTACAGGATTAAAACAAAAAAATAACTACACAGATTGCATTTAAGAAAGGATAAAACCCAGTTCTATTTAGGTTTTGCCTTATCCATCGCGATCCTACGATCATTCTATCTATAATTAAACGCGCCAAAGGGCAACCACTTCGTGGTTGCCCGCCCCTACAAACCGTCGGATTCTGTAGGGGCAATCCTTTATGGTTGCCCTTGTGTATAAGAAAGTGCGCGAGGCAAAGAAAGAATAGGAAAGTCTCGTAAAATCTACGACACAGAATTCATTAATCCAACAAAATGATCAAATAAAGGCGCAACATCATGTGGTCCTGGGCTCGCCTCAGGATGCCCTTGAAAACTAAAAGCTGGTTTATCCGTCCGCCGTATGCCTTGCAAAGAGCCATCAAATAAAGAACGATGAGTCGCCTGCAAGGTTGGCGGTAAACTCTCCTCATCAATCGCAAAGCCATGATTTTGACTGGTAATCATCACACGCCCTGAGCCTAAATCCTGAACGGGATGATTGGCACCGTGGTGACCAAATTTCATTTTAGTCGTATGAGCGCCACTGCTTAAACCCAATATTTGATGTCCTAAACAAATCCCAAAGACCGGTATTTCCGCCTCAACAATTTCCTTTACCGCAGAAACCGCATAATCACAAGGCTCAGGATCGCCAGGACCATTAGACAAAAAAACCCCCTGCGGATTTTGCTTAAACACCTCACTCGCTGGCGTTTCCGCTGGCACCACCGTCACACGACAGCCCCGATCAACCAGCAATCGCAAAATATTATGTTTGACACCAAAATCGTAAGCGATGACATGCCACTGCCCTTCCCGACTCTCCCTTCGGGGAAAAGATAATCCCTCTTTCCATACATAAGGCTGCGCTGTAGTCACCTCTTTCGCCAAATCCATCCCTTGCAAACCAGTAAACGCTTTAGCGGCTTGGATAGCACCCTCTGCATCAAGATTTTCACCCGCGACGATGCAAGCATTTTGTGCTCCCTTTTCACGCAATATCCGTGTCAAACGTCGCGTATCAATCCCCGCAATGCTAACCACTTGATGCCGCTCTAAATAAGCATCAAGCGACTCCTCAGCCCGCCAATTACTCTCCAACAAGGGCAAATCACGAATCACCAAGCCAGCCGCAAAAACGCGCCGAGATTCCTCATCCTCAGCATTAACCCCCACATTACCAATATGAGGATAAGTTAAAGTAACAATTTGTCGACAATAAGAAGGATCCGTCAAAATTTCCTGATAGCCAGTCATGGCAGTATTAAAAACGGCCTCACCAACCCGTTGACCAGCAACACCTATTGACTCTCCATAAAATAAACTTCCATCTGCTAAAGCTAATAAAGCTGCATGTCTCAAAATAATCTCCGCATTTTTTTCCCACGCGACGCAGAGCGTCGCCACAGGCATTCCCACGCAGAGCGTGGGAACGAGGACATAGTAGGTTTCTCGTTCCCACGCGGAGCAAAAATGCCACCTTCGTTAAGGGGCAACCATAAAGGATTGCCCCTACAAAAACGGCATTGAAGGTAGGGGCAATCCCTTGTGGTTGCCCTTAATTTAATGGCATTGACGCTCTGCGTGGGAATGCCTTCAAGGACGCTCCGCGTCCTGCTTTGCGCCAAAAAAAAGGATTAACTTTATGAGTGAACTTTTGAAAAACAGTGGAAACATAGCCCCCTCATCAAAAGAAAAAGCAACAACAAAAAGCCAGCCAAACTTTCCCGACTGGCAAGGCGATTTCTCAGAATACATCAATGACGTACCCAACATCTCAGGTTCTGAAAAAATTCTCCAAAAAACCCAGACCAACAGCCACCCCATTTTTTTACCAGAAAGTGGGATCAACTTTGGGCACATACGCAGCGCATGCGCCATTGCCCTGCACATGCACCAACCTCTCATCCCCGCCGGTGGTAGCGATCTCAATACCGCAGAAATTATTAGCAACCTCAAGTACATGATGGACAATCAGTACATTGGCGACAACCACAATGCCCCCGTTTTCCACTGGTGCTACAAACGCATAGGCGAATTTATCCCACAGCTAGTCAATGAAGGCAAACAACCACGAGTTATGCTCGAATATTCAGGGACGTTGCTACATGGCTTACGCCAAATGGGATTACACGACGTGCTCGACAACCTCAAAACCATAACCCTAGATCACAACTATCGGCACTGTGTCGAATGGCTAGGTTGCCCATGGGGACACGCCGTCGCACCCTCCACCCCCATTCAAGACTACCGCCTACACGTTCTCGCTTGGCAACACCACTTTGCCGCCATTTTTGGCCTAGAAGCCATGAGCCGTGTACGTGGATTTTCTCCCTCAGAAATGGCCTTACCAAATCATCCCGATGTCGCCTACGAATTTGTGAAAACACTCAAAGACTGTGGCTACCAATGGGTATTAGTCCAAGAACATACCATCGAACAACCCCAAAACGGCAGGACTAGCGAACGTCCACACATACCTCACCGCCTCACCTGCACCAATTCCCACGGCGAAACGGTCAGCATTATCGCCATCATCAAAACACAAGGCAGCGACACCAAACTTGTTGCACAAATGCAACCCTTTTATGAAGCCAGAGGACAATCCCGCTGGGAATTGGCTGGCAAATCGATCCCCCCCTTGATCACCCAAATTGCTGACGGCGAAAATGGTGGCGTCATGATGAACGAATTTCCGCACAAATTCTTTGAAGTCTCCAATGACAGCAGCGGCTCAGACAGCCCAATGATGAACGTCACCGAATACCTAGAACATCTCTTTGCAATGGGTATAAAAGAACAAGACTTACCGGTGGTCCAGCCCGCCATGCAAAAACGCATCTGGGACAACTTCCAAGCCGGAGATGGACCAGAAAAAATGGAACAAGTCATAGAACAACTCAAAAAACAAGACAACCAATTTCACATGGATGGCGGCAGTTGGACAAACGACATCTCATGGGTTAAGGGATATGAAAATGTACTCGATCCCATGGAAAAAGTCAGCTCGCTTTTCAACGAAAAAGCCATCAAAGCAGGCATTCCCACCAACGATCACAGATACCGTAACGCCCTATTTCACCTAATGGCATCACAAACCAGTTGTTACCGTTACTGGGGACAAGGACTTTGGACGGACTATGGACAAGAAATTTGTCGGCGGGCGACTGATATTTTGAATTATGATTTATAAATATATCAGGTAGGGGCAGTTGTTTCGCTCATTGCGCTACGCGGATTTCCCGAAACTCACAAAAAAAGTAGGGGCAAACCCTTGAGTTGTTTCGGGAGCTACGCGGATTTCCTCCCGTAGGGAACTTTCGCTAACGGCTTATTTATTAATTAACAACTCAATTTCACCTATCTGCACCTGCTCCTTTTCTGCCAAATCTTCCCGCAACATCAACAAATATCTGATCGAGCACGATATAAATTTCAAATTTTTTGTAATTTGACAAACAAATAAGTTTGTTTTGAAAGATACAAATATTTTGAAATTAAAAGAAATCTAGCTAAAGCCAACATGGGCAGAATAATGATAAAAAGTTCCAACCAATGTTTGACCAAATAATTGACTTTTTTCTTGCATATAGAAAATAAAATAACAAATTCACTGACAAACAAACCCCATATAAAAGCATTACCCACATTAATAATATGATATAAAAGAGGATGCTTGCCCATTTCTTGGGGAAAAAAAATTTCAGTTTTGTCTGTCATCCCGACGACAGGAGGGATCTTACCAGCGGGAGAAATCTATAGCTGCTCTCAGATTTCTCCTGCTGGTCGAAATGACAAAAAAGTTTAGTTTGTGGCCCAGTTAAGTATAAAAACACTTTACTAATCGCTTGCTGAAGTATTATAATGCCCCGTTTTGACTATAGCTAACTAACTAACTATTAATTAAGGAGGCCAGATTTTTAATGCCCCAAGTTCGTCTCAAAGAAAATGAACCTTTTGAAATTGCCATCCGTCGATTTAAACGTGCCTGTGAAAAGGCTGGCATTTTAGCCGAAGTCCATCGTCGTGAATTTTACGAAAAACCTACTACCATTCGCAAACGTAAAGCCGCCGCCGCTGTCAAACGACAACTTAAAAGAGTCAGTCGTAACAGATTGCGCCGAGGACCTATCCACAGAAAAGTTACTACTTAACAATTATATTCAATCCCACCTTCACAGGTGGGTTTAACACTATGACTCTAAAACAACAAATTACCGACGACATGAAGTCCGCCATGCGTGCTAAAGATAAGCAGTGCGACTCGTTTGACCTAATTCCGTAAGGAAAACAAAGTCTTAAAGTAAAATTTCTGATATGGTGTGAATGGATTCGCCTCGTGAGACAGCCACGAGAAAGCAACGACCGGTGGTATAGCAGTTGGGTATTGCCAGTGCAAGGTCTCAAAGCCTCAAAAGGGCAAGCGTTACGGATAGTGAGAAATCACATTTGGATATATTTTTAAGGTCGGTAATTTAGAAACCCCTTGGGGTCAAAAGATTCTAAGAGGTTAAAGGGTTTTTAGGTATATAGGTCGTGCTTTGCCTGTATGCGTTGTCCGATACACATCCGATTATTGAATATAACCTAAGTCCACAGGTATATACATATAAGAGAAACGAGTAAAAACGATGTTAGTATGTCACTTGCCGGACTGCAAGAGGAGTGTGCAAACACTTAGCGACAACATCGGGTAGGATAGAGTGGTAAGCCAACGCCAGTTGAAACCGTCTAAGGGGGATACTGGATATGCTGACTCACTCTCGGAATAATTGTGTTATGAATTTAATTTGGCAAATTTTCACTGGGCAACCAGTGTTTGATAACGAATAGGTATCCCCTAGAATTATGAATAGACTTTGGCAACACCCGAATCCTGAATGGGTGCCCCTATCTCACTGTGACAAACATCGGTGTGAAAGCATCGAATTTGTTATGGCTAAATGGGATTGGGACAAACTCTGCTTTCGTATGGGGTAAAGTGCGTCGGCTTGTATTCAATTTGCAAAAGAGAATTTATAAAGCTGCAAAATCAGGTAAATACAGAAAAGCACGAAGCTTAATGTATCTATTGCAAAACTCGTATTATGCGACGTTATTAGCAGTGCGAACCGTCACAACGGAAAACTTCAGAGGTAAATGTTTTTGCGCGCGCGCAAAAACATTTACCTCTGAAGGAAAACGCACAGCCGGAGTAGATAGAGTTAAAGTCAATACGCCCAGACAAAAGATGGCTTTAGTAAAAGATATGCTAGATACAATCCAAAATGGATGGGATAAATACAGGCCGAAACCGGCCAAGAGAATATACATCCCGAAAGCAAACGGAAAACTCAGACCATTGGGGATTCCAACCATTATGGATAGGGCAATGCAGGCAGTCACTAAAATCGCGCTTGAACCATATTATGAGGCGAAGTTTGAATCTTGCAGTTATGGGTTTAGACCAGCTATGGGATGCCACGATGCGATTGAGAAAATTGCAGGGGCATTAAACCAAAAACAGAAATGGGTTCTGGATGCTGACATAAAAGGCTGTTTTGATAACATTGACCATAAATATCTAGCATCGCAAATTGTTACCGACTTCCGACCAATAGTAAAAAGGTGGCTAAAGGCTGGTTATATGGAGAAATCTGACTATAACCAAACCAATATGGGAACGCCCCAGGGCGGCACTATATCGCCATTACTAGCTAATATAGCACTCGACCAAATGGAAACTGACTTAATTGAACACTTACGTGGGATAAAAGGCTGGAAAAAGAAAATCGGACAAACAACTGTGAGCACGAGAATTGACAAAAAGACAGAAAAGTCTTACAAGTCTAGGAATAACTTAAAAATTGACCTAGTTAGGTACGCCGATGACTTTGTTGTACTCCATGAGGATAGAGAGGTAATAGAAGCAAGTAAAATATTTATAGGCGAATGGCTTGAAACTAGAGGTTTAACTCTATCTGAAGAAAAAACCAAGATTGCTCATTCAACTGAGGGATTTGACTTTCTAGGGCATCACATCAGGCACTATGAAAATCGAGTTAAGGGCACCTATAAGTTAAAATTGTTAAATGGTACCCCCACTGAACAACGAAGGGCTAAAGCAACGCATGTACTACGAGTTGAACCAACTAAAGAAAAGATAAAAGGTCATTATAGAGTGATTGGTGATACTATTTGGAAATTAAAGGCAGTAGCCCCAAGGCAATTAATTGCAATATTACAACCTAAAATATCAGGTTGGGCTAACTACTATAAAACAGTGCATTCGAGTGAGGCATTTGGCAAACTTGATACGTTCCTGTGGCGAAGACTATATCAATGGGCTCGTCGCAGACACCCAAACAAAAGTAAACGCTGGGTGGCAGACAAATATTTCAGTACTGTCAATGGTAGAAAATGGACTTTTGCTCAAGTAGTGGGCAAAGGTAAAGACAGAAAAATCGTCAAATATCTCAAGGGATATTCCAAGCACAAAGAAAGAACGGGGAGCTATGCTAAGGTTGGTTACGATAGGTCATATTATGACGGTGACACCGCCTACTGGGCGGCACGGCTATCCAAAGGCTATGGAAATATCACACCGTCAAAAGCGAAAATGTTAAGAAGACAAGATGGGATTTGTCCAGTATGCAAATGTAGATTTGGCAACGAAGACTTACTAGAAGCACATCATATTCACCCAAGACACTTAGGAGGTGAGAATAAATACACGAACCTCGTGCTGGTTCATCTACATTGCCATGACAAAATTCATCGGGAGAATCCAGGTATCAAAGGCAAACTGGTTAGCCAGACTAGCCCTGAATTACAAGGGTTTTTAAACAACGGTATGGCACCTGCCTTTCAAGCGGAAGGTATGAAACCACCTGTTGGTACCTCTACTGTACTTAGAACCGGAAAAGGCGCAGGCATAATAACACCTGCATCGGACGACAACAAGGAAACTTGAAATCGTTTAAGTAGCTAGGAGATTTACTATAAAGTTCTTGGAGTAAATTGACTCAGGGGATGTCCCCTCAATTAATGAGAGAAGTTATTGATAGATACTCTACTTAACATTAGACTATGTTAATCCGAGGAGCCGGATGAGCTTGAAAGTCTCAAGTCCGGTTTTGCAGACCAGTGGTGTCGTGTGAAATTGAAGCGCGGAACACGAACCGTGAAAGACGTGAACGGTACCGCTGAGTTTAACACGCTTAGGCACAATACGTTTAATTCAAGCCGCGATCAAACAACAAGAAATTGATGAACGTATCAATTTAGATGATACCCAAATCATCAAAGTGCTAGATAAAATGCTCAAGCAGCGGCGTGACTCATTAGCACAATACGAAAAAGCAAAACGCCAAGATTTAGCAGAACAAGAAGCCTTTGAAATCAAACTGATACAAACATACATGCCGCAACCCTTAACTGAGGCAGAACTCGCAGACTTGATAAAAACGGCTATCAGCGCAACAAGTGCTACCTCCATTAAAGATTTAGGCAAACTGATGGCACATCTCAAACCCTTAGTACAAGGGCGTACCGACATGAGAGCCTTGAGTGCAAATCTTAAACAACGTTTGACCCAATAAAAATGGACGTCCAAGATAAATCTTGGACGCCTTTAATTAAACTTACCATTAAATAAAAATGGCTGGGCGCATCCCTCGCACTTTTATCGACGACTTAATAACCCGTGTTGACATTGTTGACCTCATTGACAACTATGTCTCACTCCGCAAAAGCGGTCAAAATTATACAGCCCTTTGTCCTTTTCATAACGAAAAAACGCCCTCTTTTACAGTCAGTTCTGATAAACAATTCTATTATTGTTTTGGCTGTGGAACACATGGTACTGCCATAACATTTCTGATGAACTATGCCCACCTCAATTTTATTGAGGCAGTGCAAGAATTAGCCTCTAGAATTGGCATAGAAGTCATCTATGAGCAAGGCACAACGCCTACCTCAATCACCGCCCTAGATGATTTATATGAAATCATGGCACAAGCCACACACTATTATCGGCAACAATTACGCCAATCCCAAACCGCTATAAAATACTTAAAAAGCAGAGGATTAACGGGAGAAATGGCCCGTGATTTCCGCTTAGGCTATGCGCCACCGGGTTGGGATAATCTCTTAAAAACCCTGGGCACGGACATACAAAGCAGCTTACTCAAAACCGGTTTAATCAAACAAAATGAATCTGGTCGCCATTATGACCACTTTAGAGATCGGATAATGTTCCCCATATTAGATCGACGGGGACGTACCATTGCTTTTGGTGGACGAAAATTCTCAGAGAGCGAATACGGACCTAAATACCTGAATTCTCCAGAAACACCCCTATTTCAAAAAAGCCGTGAATTATATGGTTGGTATTTCGCTCGACAAATCCGCCCACTACAAAAAATCATTGTCGTAGAAGGCTATATGGACGTAGTGGCATTAACACAACATGGCATACAAAATGCTGTAGCCACTTTGGGGACCGCAACCACGCCTGAGCATTTAACTCAACTATTTCGCAATGTACCAGAAATCATTTTTTGTTTTGATGGCGATCAAGCGGGACAAAAAGCCGCTTGGCGTGCCTTGAAAACAGTCTTGCCATTATTAGAAAAAGCCCGTCAAGTCCGATTTGTTTTTTTACCACAAGGCTATGATCCCGATAGCTTAGTGCGCCAAGAAGGCACACAACACTTTAATAGCCGCCTTGAGCAGGCAAGCAGTCTATCAGATTTTTTATTTGACACCTTAACCCGACAAGTTGATATGAGCAACATTGACGGGCGAGCGCGTTTAGTCGAATTAGCCAAACCCTTATTAAAACAATTACCCGCTGGTGCCTATCGTGAACTGATGTTACAAAAATTAAGTCAACTCAGCGGACTCAATTTGGCGACACTAATGCAAGGGGAACGACGGATCGTCAAAACATTCCCCACTCATGAAAACCTGAAAGCACTCTCATTAGCACATAAAGCGATTGTGTGTTTATTACATAAACCAACATTATCACAATTAGTAGAATACCCTAATCAAAAATTATCCTTCTTAAACCAACCTGACATAAGACTACTGCTAAAGATCATTGAATTCACAAGGATGAGTCCTAAATTAACGCTAGGTGCAATTTGCGAACACTGGCGAGAAACCGAATATGAACAAATTATCAATCAATTAGCCACGCAAAAAACACACTTCACAGATACCGACAAGATCGATGAAAATTTCCTCGGCGCCATAAACCATTTATATGCAAACTACACGAATCAACGCTTAGCATATTTGATACAAAAAATAACTGACTTGACTGCTGAGGAAAAACAAGAATTGAAATCTTTATCTCAATCTCGTGGAAAAAATCCACAGTGATACAATTAAAAAATGAACCAAGATCAACAGCAATCAAAACTGAAATCACTCATTGCTAAAGGCAAAGAGCAAGGTTTTTTGACCTATCACGAAGTCAATGATCACCTACCTGATGATATTGTCGATACGGATCAAATCGACAATATTATAAACATGATCAATGATATGGGTATTTCCGTGCATGAATTTGCGCCAGATGCAGACACCTTGTTAATTACTGATGCTCCCGTTGCTGACGAAGATGCCGCAGAGGAAGCCGCAGCGGCACTGGCTAATGTCGATAGTGAATTTGGACGCACGACTGATCCAGTGCGTATGTATATGCGTGAAATGGGCTCAGTCGAATTATTGACACGAGACGGTGAAATCAAAATTGCCAAACAGATTGAAGAAGGCTTAAGCAAAGCCCTTTCTGCACTCGCAACACATCCTGACATTGTCGCTGTATTCTTAAAATACTACGAGAAAGTGGAAACCGGAGAGTTCAAACTATCAGAACTCATTAGCGGCATGAAAGACTCTGGCTTGTCAGTTGAAAAAGAATCTGACATGACGGCAATACCTGTTGATGCTGAAGAAGATGATGAGGATGCAATCCTTGATGAGAATGCACTGCCAGCAGAGGAAGCCCGTAACAGCTTTAACATTTTACGCGATCTACACACTCGATTGATGCATGCCGAAGCAACGCATGGCACCCAATCGGCTGAATATATGCAGTTGCGTAAAGAAGTCGCCGAAAACTTCTTGCAATTTAAATTAGTACCCAGAATGATTGACGATTTAACGGCTAAATTACGCCATACAGTTCACTTGATACGTGAACAGGAATACAAAATTCGAGATATTTGTATTGGCAAAGTCGGCATGAATAAAAAAGAGTTTATTACCTCTTTTAAAAACCATGCGACTAATCCACACTGGGTTGCTTTATTGTTAAATACCGGCAAACCTTACGTTAACATACTAAAACAGTACCGAGAAGAATTAGTACAGGCGCAAGAAAAGCTGATTGAATTAGAAAGAAAAAACAGCTTAAAAATTACAGAAATTAAGAATATTAATCGGCACATGTCGATTGGTGAAGCCAAAGCACGGCGAGCGAAAAGGGAAATGATTGAAGCGAATTTGCGCTTAGTCATCTCGATTGCCAAAAAATATACCAATCGTGGTTTACAATTCCTTGATTTAATTCAAGAAGGCAATATTGGCCTCATGAAAGCGGTAGATAAATTTGAATATCGGCGCGGTTACAAATTTTCTACTTATGCCACCTGGTGGATTCGCCAAGCGATTACGCGATCAATTGCCGATCAAGCCCGCACGATCCGTATTCCTGTTCATATGATTGAAACGATTAACAAACTCAATCGAGTCTCACGGCAGATTTTGCAACAAAAAGGTCGTGATGCCACACCAGAAGAATTGGCGGCTAGTTTGGAAATAACTGAAGAAAAGGTACGGAAAGTCCTCAGAATATCTAAAGAACCTATCTCTATGGAAACGCCGATAGGAGATGATGAAGAGTCACATTTAGGTGACTTTATTGAAGATACCAGCATGACACCTCCCGTTGATGCGGCGACTTTTGAAGGTTTGCGGCGTGCAACGCACGATATGTTACAAGGCTTAACTTCCCGCGAAGCGAAAGTGCTGCGTA
Organism: Candidatus Thiomargarita nelsonii; assembly: GCA_000785145.2. GTDB lineage: Bacteria > Pseudomonadota > Gammaproteobacteria > Beggiatoales > Beggiatoaceae > Thiomargarita > Thiomargarita nelsonii_B. The sequence goes on along the minus strand of JSZA02000014.1, from coordinate 49,058 downwards.
TGCGTTTTGGGATCGATATGAACACAGATCACACATTAGAAGAAGTGGGCAAACAGTTTGATGTCACCCGCGAGCGTATTCGTCAAATTGAAGCCAAAGCTTTGCGAAAACTGCGTCATCCCAGTCGTTCTGAGCGCATGCGTAGTTTTATTGACTAAATTAGATTTGATAAATAAGTACTGAAGGATATTTTGGAGTCCAAAGCTTTAGCTTTGGTTTGGACTCCAAAATACATTAAAACTTAACTGATTGGAGATGATTGACTGTGCATTTTAAACTCATCATCGCATTTGTCGCAGAGGACAAAACTAACAAAGTACTCAATGCGACACGTAAAGCGGGAGCAACAGGTGCGACTGTTATTAACCACGCCCGGGGAGAAGGCTTAAAACCCCTGAAAACTTTTTTTGGCTTAAATTTGGAAATTCAACGCGATGTGTTATTGTTTTTAGTTGAAGAACATTTATCTCGATGCATTTTAGAAAAAATAGCACAAGTCGCTGAATTTGAAGAAAGCCTTGGAGCTGGCATTGCATTTCAAGTTGACGTAGAAGATGCTGTCGGCATTTCCCATCAAATGAACAAATTGAAAGCCGTCGTGGAAGAACAAATATGAGTCATATAAAACTTGTACGGGTGCGTGATGTGATGAAAACGGAATTTGATCGAGTGGATGGCATTATAACAGTCGCCCAAGCACTCCGCAATATGAAACATCCAGAGGTAAGAAGCATCATCGTCAACAAACGGCATCCAGATGATGAGTTTGGCATGGTGTTATTGTCAGATATTGCTCGCCATGTTCTGGCGAAAGATCGTTCCCCAGAACGGGTGAATGTTTATGAAATCATGGCGAAACCTTTGCTAAGCGTTTCGCCACAGATGGATATTCGTTATTGTGCCCGTTTACTTGATCGTTTTAATCTCTTACGTGCCCCAGTCATGGAAAATGATGATGTTATTGGCATCCTTGGATTTACTGATATAGTGCTGCGAGGTATGGAAGAATATCGTCAATAAACTCGTCGCCAAATCTCTCAAAATCCAACGCGGAGAGGATCAGACTGCCAAACTGATCCTCAACGGGAGTCCTGATTGTACATTAACCCTAAAATCGGGACAATTGACCTATCTTGCGGGCCGTTCTGGCGTTGGAAAAAGTACCCTACTGTGGACACTGGCACGTATGCACCCGTTAATGGGGGGCGTACTACGCCTGAACGATCAATCACATAGACAAGTCGCCATCGCCCGCTGGCGATCTGAAATTGCCTTATTACCCCAAAAGCCCGTCATCATCCCCGGTACGGTTGCCGACAATTTGCTTTATCCACTACACACATTTGGCATACAAAAAGAACGCTTAGATGAGCGCCATGAATCCTTGCCCAATGCAGAAACCTTAGAAAAAGAACTGCACAGTGTAGGGCTCCATGATATCCGACTAGAACGCGAAGCGGGCTCACTTTCAGGCGGACAACAAGCACGATTATCTTTAATAAGGCTCTTGTTGACTCAACCCCAAATCATTTTAGCGGATGAACCCACGGCGGGCGTGGATAAAGCCGCCTCAGAATTGGTACTTGATCGCTTGCAGCGATTTTGCGAACAAGGGGGGGCGGTTCTTTTGACCAGTCATGTGTATGCAGAACAAGTGAACGAGGCAAAAATTGTCTTAGAGGCGCAGTCAATTAAAACATGAATTCTCAAGCGATTATCATCGGCTGGCTAGAATTAGCCCTTGCCACCTTTTTTATCATGGCAGCGGGGGCCGTGTCCATCGCCATGTCACTCGGGCTCTTACGCTCTCTCGCCATAGCCACTGTGCGTACCTATCTACAATTGATCGCACTCGGCTTCGTCCTGACTTGGATATTTCAAGCACAAGTTGTTTGGATAGTTTTAGGCGTATTCCTCTTTATGATGCTGATGACAGCGCAAATCTTACTCCAGCGCGTCAAACATAAACCATCCAATCTCTATTTTAGTACATTAACCGCGATTTTGATCACAACCACAATTGTGACATTTTCAGTCACGGGACTGATTGTGCAGGTCGAGCCTTGGTACGATCCCCGCTACGTCCTCACTATCGGCGGCATGATACTGGGCAATGCGATGAATGGGATTGCTCTCGCCCTAGAACGTTTATTCGATGATCTCAAAAAACGCGCAATCGAGGTAAATCAAGCCCTTGCCTTCGGTGCCAACCCTTGGGAAGCTTCACTGCCCAGCATCCGCACGGCACTGACAGCGGGATTAATGCCCACGCTTAATTCGATGAGTGCTGTTGGTTTGGTGTCTATTCCGGGTATGATGACGGGACAATTATTGGCAGGTGCCGATCCGGTTGAAGCGGCTAAATATCAAATTGTGGTGATGCTGATGATTTCAGCCGCCACCGCTTTGGGGGCTATGATTAGCGTTTATTTGGTTTATAAACGGGCTTTTGATGGGGAGTGGCGGTTTATTTTAATGGGAGATCGTTTGTGAACAATGCTCAAGTGACTCAGTTTCAAACAAAGCAAAGAAAAAAGTGAGATAATAAGTTCATTATGTTTCGGCAGCACTGGAAAAGTGTGCTGTTTTTTTTTAAGAAATTAAGGAGATCACAGGTGGAATTTATTGCAAAAGCGATTGAAACAACTGGCATTGTAGATAGACAACGTAGATTATTATTAGATGAGTCGCTTCCCATGGCTGATAAAAGTCGTGTGCGCGTTATTGTGCTAGAAGCAGATGAGCATACTATACGTTTCTCTCAAGAATCTTCAAAACCATTAAGCCCAGCCGAGCGACTGACAACCGCTATTCTCAAATATCAACACGGTGAAATTTCTCAAGAAAAGGCGGCTGAATTTGCGGGATTAAACCGCCGAGATTTTCTTTTGGCACTTGCTCGTGAAAAACGCGATGTGTTTGTTGTAGATTTTGATGACTTAAAAGAGGAGATCGCTCGTGGTTAAAGGTCCCGTTATTGATGCCTCTCCTTTAATTTTTTTGAGCAGGGCTGGCAAACTTGACTTGTTGCAACAGGTAGTCAATACGGATGTTGTTGTACCTGTTGCAGTAGAAAGTGAAATTCAACAATATGGAGAAGATGATGTCACCGTGCAGGCAGTTGCCCAAACAAACTGGTTAGTTCTCGTTAACACGCCGCCAATACCAAAAGTCATTCAATCTTATCATTTAGGCACTGGCGAATCGGCGGTTTTGACTTTGGGCAGTCTCAATCCAAACACTGAGGTTATTATAGACGATTTGGCAGCACGTCGTTGTGCGTCTGCTTTAGGGATTCCAGTACGCGGAACCCTTGGATTAGTGGTGATGGCTAAACAACTTTCGAGGTAAAAGTTTTTGCTACCGCAAAAACTTTTACCTCGAAAGCATTATTCCAGCGGCGAGACCGATTGTAGAACAATTGCTCCAGTCAGGGATGTACCTTTCTGGCAGTGTGATAAATAAGGTATTGGCATTAGTTGGGGAATAATGGAACCCATTGACAATGCCTGCCACTCGCGGCGCAAATTAACCAGACACAAAGCGCATTAGAAATATCAAATTGTGGTGATGCTGATGATTTCAGCCGCCACCGCTTTGGGGGCGGACGCACCTTCCATCGAAGATGCGTCCTGGGCGCAGATAATAGGAATCGAACCTATAACTTTCGGCGTGGCAAGCCGACACTCTACCAATTGAGCTATATCCACAAACGGAATTTGTTTGCTTTTCCTTAAGTATTTGAGCCGTTGGAAACAAGTAATCACAGCGTTCTACCATTGAACTAGCTATTATGCTGATAACTAGGGAATCGAACCCAAATTTCTGTGGTGTTTCCTGAAAAAACATCACTTAAATAATAAGCAAAATTCCGAGATAAGCCTTTGGGCATTAACCTAATTTCCGTAAGACATTACGGTTTTTAAATCTAAAGATGACGACAAGTCTAAACCTATACCCAAATCCATTATACATCATTTTTTGTTTAACGCAAACACGGCATTAATCATTTATCGGTTTCAATAAATAATTAAATAATTTTCGTGCGATTTTTTTCTCATTATCAACCACGACAATATTGGCACGAGATCGTGCTGTTTTAACAGCAGAAAGTAATTTTTCTAACTGTTCTAATATTGCGGTTTTCGAGCCCGGAGAAAGCATACCTGTCCATTCATAAGAACGGATTTCACCAATAGGCTCCTCAATTTCAACAATATCTACTTGAGCAGGATGCTCTTTTGTCGCTTCATACATCACATTGTATTTTTTAGTACGTTGTTTACGAATCGTGGTAACGGGTTCGGCACGTAACACATATTTTTTATCGGCACCCGGATCAAGACTCCATAAACGTACAGGATCAAAGCATGGTATTTCTTTTAAGACGGCACGAATTTCACGTAAACGCTTTTCTAATTGTAAAAGAAAGGTTGCAGGTACATCTTTAGCAATCACATCATCATCAATAACAATATCAGCTTTAGCCCTAGTATTGGCTTGATCAATTTGGTAGCCAAGATCGACAGCCTCGCTAACAGATTTTAGCATTTGCTCTAATTCTTCTGCCACGGTTTTGACTAGGCGAGTTTCGGCTTCTAAACGCTCCCCCCCTTCATCTCCCATCTGCTCATCAACCGCAAAAGGACGAAAAGTTCGACGCATACCAGTAAAATGCTTTTGCTTAGAACGAAAAGTCTCTATAGATTGGTTTCTGGCTCGCTCAGCATTGGCTTTATATTCTTGTTCAATAGCAAGAATTTCATGAAGTAATGGTTTTTTCTTTTCTGACATAATGTGCTCCTTTTCTAAAGTGAATGCAATGCTAAACAATCCAAATTCAAAAGTCAATCGCTATACCGGGCACAACTTGCAAGAAGTGTAGGGTGCGTCCTACGCACCATCTGTCCAAAATCTACACCACCATCCTAAAATTGTGCGTGGGACGCACCCGTTAGGCTAGCTAAAATTACTTAAAGAAAGCTGGAAAAAGTGGCGTTCTTTTGCCAACGAAGATACGCAAAATGTACGCCATTTTTTTGAACTCGACTAGGATTTTTTTGTCGCTTGATTTGAAGTGTACCAGACCATGAATTTTTAATGTATTTTGGAGTCCAAAGCTTTAGCTTTGGCTTGATAATCGACTAACAGCCAATATAATAGCAATTACCCCCATTATTCACAAATAACAGCTAATATGTTACGCCTTAACTTACAGACGCCTCGTGAAATACAAGTCATTCTCAGCCAACGAGTTAAGCGTTTGCGTTTAATTAATGAGTGGACTCAAGTAGAATTAGCCGAACGCGCTGGGATTACTCTCGCTTCTTTAAAACGCTTTGAAAGTACGGGTAAAATTTCTTTGGACAGATTATCACAAATTGCTTTAGCTTTAGGGCGATTAAATGATTTGATGCAATTGTTTCAAGAGCCAGAAATTAAAAGATTATCTGATATTAAAAAGCTCACAAAAAACCGACAAAGAGGTAAACGGAAAACTCCGGGAGATTAATTTTATGGAAATCGAAGTGCGTTTTCACCCGTTTCAAAATAAAGTCATCACTGTTGGGCATCTCGTGCCTCATAATAAGCAAATCCTGTTTGAATATACGCCTGAATTTATAAAAACTGGTTTAGAACTTTCGCCTTTTTATTTACCTAATAAGCCCAATGTCTTTATAGAAAGAGAGCGAGTCTTTGCTGGATTATATGGACTTTTTAATGATTCTTTACCTGACGGCTGGGGATTATTATTAATGGATAGAGCCTTTCGGAAATTAGGTCTCAAAACCATTACCCCATTAGAACGCTTATCGTATCTGGGAGAACGTACTATGGGCGCTCTAACTTATCATCCCGCTCAATTTCAGCAAAGCGACAATTTTTCTGCCTTACAACTGAGATTATTAGCAGAAAAAGCTCAACAAGTTTTAACAGGTACAAACGAGGAAATTTTTCCAGAATTACAACTTTTAGGCGGCTCATCAGGTGGCGCAAGACCAAAAGTCATTGTCGGTTTAAATGAAAAGAATAATGTTATCAGTGGATTGGATGAATTACCCAACGATTATGAACATTATTTAGTCAAATTTTCACAAAACCAAGATTTAGAAGAGGCAGGCGCGATTGAATATGTGTATTCTTTAATGGCTCAGCAAGCCGGTATTTTTTTACCAAAAACTCGACTCATCGAAGTAGAAAAGCAGCAACGATATTTTGCTATAAAACGTTTTGATCGAGAAGGCAATCAGCGCATTCATACTCATACCTTAGCTGGATTAATTCATGCCGATCATCGGATTCCATCTTGTGATTATGATACTTATTTGCAAGTCACCCAAATTTTAACAGAACAACAAGTTGCGATAAAACAAGCTTTTAGACGAATGTTATTTAATATCATTGCTCATAATAGAGATGATCATGTCAAAAATTTTTCTTTCTTTTATAACAAACAATCCCAATGGCAACTCGCACCTGCTTATGATTTAATGCCGACAACAGGTATTGCGGGTGAACATACTATGAGCATTAATGGAGAAGGCAAACATCCACAATTAAAAGATTTAAAATTTTTGGCCGAAAAATACAATGTTTCTGATTTAACCGCAATGATAGAACAAGTAAAAGAAGCCGTCTCACAATGGTCAAAATTAGCCAAGCAATATGAGATTAATCCACGGATTATTCAGGCAATACAGAAAGATTTTTTAAAGGGAAATCTTATTTAGGAGTCACAGTTTGTTGTTTCGGGAATGGAGCGGAGCGGATTTCCCGAAACCAAACCTCTCTATTTTTCCGTTGTTTCGGGAATGGAGCGGAGCGGATTTCCCGAAACCAATTTCCGTTGTTTCGGGAATGGAGCGTAGGGTGCGTCCTACGCACCAACTTTCCACGCCTGAACTGTTAAAGCGTTCGTAGTAGGCGATAAATCGCCTACTAGGAACTTGGAATTTTCTGATACTCGAATGATTCAGTATTACAACAACCATTTCCAGATAGGAACGACTGTAATGTTATTATCAAGGGCGGCTTCATCATCCCATGTCACGATAGTACCTGAGCTAATAGATAATTCATCCATGACCGTTTGCAAACCGCGAAGTTCTCGCTTGAACGTTTTTTCATCTAACAATTCCCAACATACCTGAATCAATTTGATCTCATCAGAAATTTTGTGCCTAGCTAAAAAATCAGTCTCATAACCCCCTTTTGTGTTGACATATTCGACAACATACCCATTACGGCGCAGGTGCATAAAAACCAAGTTTTCCAGCAATGACCATTATTCGATGAATTACGAAAGCTTATTGCATTGAGTAATCCAGTATCTATCGTATAAATTTTGGCCGGCATCCGCGCCTTCTCTGAGCGACTATGTATTGGAACCCGGTAAAACAAATAAGCATCCGTCAAATGATCAAGATACTCATACAGACTATTCTTAGTGCATTTAACCGACAAACTTTTCAGGCTATTGTAGAACTTATTAACGCTGAATCTGCCGCAGGGTGAATTCATGAGGTGGCGGACCAAATATTTCAGCGCCGTGACATTGCTAACCTTATGGCGCTCTATCACATCTTTCAGCAACACTGAATCAATATAGCCTTGCAACACTTCAATCCGTATATCGCGATCTAATGTCTGCACTTCCGGAAAACCGCCGATATCAAGATAATCCTGAACAGCCTTGCGTAGAGTCGAAACGGTCCTCGCACCCAATCTGGCGGGGGGCTTATCAAAAAGCTGGTGACATTTCAAAAACGCTTGAAAACTGAAAGGGAAGATTTCTGTTGTTAGGGAACGCCCCCGTAAACTGGACGCTATTTCAATACTCAGCAGTTTTGATGATGAGCCAGTCAGATAAACCTGTACGTTTTCTGTATCCAACAAACGCCGGATAAATATTTCCCATTGCTCTATACGCTGGATTTCGTCAAAGAAAAAATGACATTTTGTGTCACGATGCGAAGGATATTTGCCATAATAAACATCAAGGATTGTTTGAAAATCTTGAACGGTAAATCCAAGCAATCTGTCATCTTCAAAGTTCAGGTAGAGTATTTCTTCCCTTGATGCGATGCCAGCAGCAAGTAATTCATGTATTCTTTGATAGCAGAAAAAGGTTTTTCCGGTACGTCTCATACCGATTATGACATTAGCTTTGCCCGGTATCTGGACAATTTTTTATTTCGAGCGACAAGTTCAGGCAATTTTCGTTCATGAAAATCGTCGATAAGTTGAGATATTATTGCTTTCATAGTGGCTAATTTTATCTCTTTTTTTAAGATAAATAAATATTATTTTGTATCTTTAATAGAGATAAATCTGAGTACAGCGGAATAAACGGATAAACCGTCACCCCGTTTGCCTTATCCAGTCTCACATATGACAGCCAGCCGCTTTTTCGATATTTGAGTTAGACGCCGTTTTGGTATAAACGGCGTCTAACTCAATGAGCGGAGGATGAAAAAGTGGAGATCGAACGATAAATACCAACTTGCTCTATTCAGCGAGTCAATGCCACCAACGCCCCAGGGCAACCATAAAGGATTGCCCCTACGAAAAATCACGGTTTGTAGGGGCAATCCCTTGTGGTTGCCCTCTTAACGAAGGTGGCATTGATTCAGCGAGTGTAGGGTGCGTCCTACGCACCTTCCGCCACCATTGCTCGACAACAAGGTGCGTGGGACGCACCCTACGCTGGCTCCGCACAAATAAACGTTCCACCTTATAACCGGTGCGTAGGACGCACCCTACTCTTACTACCTTATAACCGGTGCGTAGGACGCACCCTACTCTTGCTGAGTTTAGCTACGCTGACTTCGTATCGGGAAATCCGCTTCGCTCCATTCCCGATACAACGAAATTTAATCAATAATTGGATTACCAACGTACACTAATATCTGCTGATGAGAAGTTTTTTTGACTACCATCAGCTAGGGTAACAATTAAACGTCCTTGAGGATCAATGCCTTTAGCAACGCCTTTGATTTTATTAAGTTTGTGCTGATGAATAATAACGGATTTTCCGATAAGTAGGTCCCACTGGGACCAGTTTTTTTGCAGTTCATTAAAAGTTCTCGTCGGTAAAATAGATAAGCACTTAATTAGATGGGAAATGATTAAAGCAGCTAATTTATTTCTATCAATAGGTGCCCCTAAGATTTGTCTTAAACTAATCCAAGGTTGATTGATTGCTGTGTCTTCAATTTTTGACATATTGACGTTGATTCCAATACCTATAATAAAGCGATGACTCTGGTAATTTCGCTCTATGAGAATTCCGCCAATTTTTTGGCCTTGCCAATAAAGATCATTAGGCCATTTGATGCCATGACCGGTAATGCCAATCTCTGACAACACCTGCGCTAAAGCAATACCTATTTCAAGCCCTAACCATTGGCTCTGAGTGCCATCTAAACACCAAGTCAAAGAAAGGTAAATATTGCTTGCGCTTGGTGATACCCAAATATTATTGCCACGCCCTCTACCGGCTGTTTGTTGTTCCGCTAGACAAACATAACCACAATCTCCATATTGAGACAACCAAGTATTGGTTGAGGAAACCTCAGCCAATACTTCCAAATGCTTTAGCTTGTCAATAACACTTTTATCTAGTGCTGCAATGATTTGGTTATAGTCAAGTGCTGGCATTTTAATCATTCACAAATTCTACCACTAAATCTTGTTGCTTAACCATTGCGCCTTCTGATAAATGAATTCGACTGATTATGCCATCAAAAGGTGCTGAGACGGTGGTTTCCATTTTCATCGCCTCGATAACAAATAGCGGATCATGTTGTTTCACTTCGGCATCAACTTCTACCAAAATGCCTGAAATACGTCCTTGTAGTGGTGCGCCTATTTCGTAATCCGTTTCCGCTTTGCGATTTTCTTCGCTGGTTGAGGCAATCGCTTTATCATAAACCGTTATACTTCTACGCTGGCCATTGAGTTCAAACGAGATGGTTCGCATCCCCTCATCATTGGGTTCAGAGCAATACTCTAAACGTATGGTCAGGGTTTTGCCTTTGCTCAATTCGACCAAAATTTCTTCATGTTCTTTTAGTCCATAGAAAAAAGCCGGTGAAGGTAGATAAGTGATCTCGCCATAGAGTTGCCTATGTTGATGGAAATCGCGATACACATCTGGATACATCTTGAAGGATAAGAAATCCAGAAAGTTCTGATCATAATCAAATTCTTGTTGAAATTCTGCAAAAGCGGTTTTAATATCAATTGGTTGCAAATGACTATTGGGAGAGTCAGTGAAGGGCTTATCATCCTTCAGGATAATTTTGCTCAACTGGGCTGGGAAGCCGCCTTGAGGTTGTCCCAAATTACCTTTGAAAAGATCAATGACCGAATCTGGAAAAGCTAAGGTTTGGCCTCGCTTCATAATATCCTCTTCAGTCAAGCCATTAGAAACCATGAACAAAGCCATGTCTCCAACCACTTTTGATGAGGGAGTTACCTTAATAATGTCACCAAACATACGGTTGACAATGGCGTAGTATTGTTTGATCTCCTCAAATTTGTGTTCCAGTCCTAAGCTAATCGCTTGGGGACGTAGATTGGAATATTGGCCACCCGGGATTTCATGATTATAGACTTCAGCGGTGCCGGCTTTTAATCCGGATTCAAACACATGATAATATTCCCGCACATCTTCCCAATAATTGGCATATTGGTTAAGTGAGTCAAGATTCATCGGTTGTTCGCGTTCATGCCCTTGCATGACGGCAACCATGGAATTGAAATTAGGTTGAGAGGTTAATCCCGACATAGAGCTTAAACAAACATCGATAATATCAACTTCAGCTTCAATGGCTTTCACTAGGGTAGCGGCTTGAATGGATGAAGTATCATGGGTGTGCAAATGGATAGGAATATCTACCGTTTCTTTCAATGCCGGAATCAGTAGTTCAGCAGCATACGGCTTCAGCAAACCGGCCATGTCTTTGATAGCCAGAATATGAGCACCTTGATCTTCTAGTTGACGGGCCAAATCCAGATAATATTGCAGATTGTATTTATAGCCAACTTCTTGGCTCAAAACGTCACCCGTGTAACAAATCGTTGCTTCGGCAATCCCGCCTGTTTGTTCCCGCACCACTTGGATAGATTTTTTCATGGCTTCTATCCAATTTAGGGAATCAAAAATGCGGAACACATCAATACCATTTTCCCAAGCTTTAATAATAAACTCTTCGATCAAATTATCCGGGTAAGCTTTATAACCAATGGCATTGGATCCCCTGAATAACATTTGTAGCAGAATATTAGGACAAGCCTTGCGTAATTTTTGCAGACGTTCCCATGGGCATTCATGTAAAAAGCGCATGGCAACGTCAAATGTCGCGCCACCCCACATTTCTAAGGAAAAAACCGATGGATGATTTTTGGCGAAACCTTTAGCCACTGCCATCATATCTATGGTACGTACACGAGTCGCCAATAAGGATTGATGGGCATCTCTCAAGGTGGTATCAGTATAAAAAATATTCGGTTGCGCTTTGATCCATTTGGAAAATTCTACGGGTCCCATTTGATCCAAGAGATTTTTCGTGCCTTGCGGATAATCAGGGCGTTTTTCAAATCTTGGAACCTGGGGGGTCCTAAATGTCATCGGCATTTTGGAATCTCTGACATCAGGATTCCCATTGACAATCACTTCGGCTAAATAACGTAATACCTTAGTCGCCCGATCATAACGGCGGGCAATATTAAACAATTCAGGATGAGCATCAATAAATGTGACCGTCGCTTTTCCGGATAAAAACTTAGGATGTTCCAGTACCTTTTCCAGAAAACCAATATTGGTTTTAACACCCCGGATACGGAATTCTCGCAAAGCTCTATCAACTCGTTGAATCGCGCCTTCTAAGGTACGCCCCCATGAAGAAACTTTAACCAACATGGAGTCAAAAAAAGGTGAAACTTTAGCCCCCGAGTAGGCGGCACCAATATCTAATCGAATACCAAAACCACCGGCACTTCGATAGGCAACAATCGTCCCATAATCTGGGGTAAACCCATTTTCAGGGTCTTCAGTCGTAATACGACATTGAATCGCATAACCGTTACAATTCACATCGTCTTGTGAAGGAATGTCGATTTCCGGGTCGGCTAATTTGGAGCCTTCAGCAATATGAATTTGACTACGAACAATATCAATCCCAGTAATTTCTTCTGTCACTGTATGTTCAACTTGAATACGAGGATTGACTTCAATGAAGTAGATATTTTCCTCACTATCAACAAGGAATTCTACTGTGCCGGCATTGCTATAACCGACATGGCTGGTAATAGCCAGGGCATATTCATAAAGCTTGTTCCGTGTCTCTTTAGCAAGCCCGATACTCGGCGCAACTTCTACCACTTTTTGAAAACGTCTTTGGACGGAACAGTCACGCTCATATAAATGGATGAGGTTGCCATGATTATCACCTAAAATCTGCACTTCAATATGCTTGGGAGAATCAAGATATTTTTCTAAAAATACGGTGTCATCGCCAAAAGCTTTAGCGGCTTCATTTCGCGCTTCATTAAAGGCGGACTCCAATTCAGCAGGATTATGCAAAACTCTCATACCACGCCCGCCACCACCGGACGCCGCTTTCAGCATGAGCGGATAACCAATTCGGTTGGCTTCTTGGTGAGCAATGGCGACAGAATCAAGTGGCTGACGACTGTTTTCAATAATTGGCAAGCCAGCCGCCACGGCATTTTGTTTGGCGATAACTTTATCACCTAATTGCCGCATGGCTTCAGGTTTGGGGCCAATAAAGATAATACCTTCTTCCTGACAACGGGTGGCAAATTCAACGTTTTCCGATAAAAAACCATAACCGGGATGAATTGCATCAACTTTACGTTTGAGGGCCGTTTTTATAATGGCCTCAATATCAAGATAAGGTTTGAGTGGCTCCTGATCGGGACCAATTTGATAAGCTTCATCCGCTTTATAGCGGTGCGGAGAAAAGCGATCTTCATGGGTATAAATAGCGACAGTACCAATATTTAATTCTGATGCGGCTCGCAAAACCCGAATAGCAATTTCACCACGATTAGCGACGAGCAGTTTGTTAATTTTATGTAACATAAAACCTTAATCCTTATATGTTGGTGGACGGACTATAGTATTTGTTTATAGTATAACAAGTTTTTTTATGGTTGTTTGCAAATCAAAGTCTGTTTTCAAATATTGGGTTTAAGCACATTGAATCCAAGATTGAAAATGGACTTGTTACAGTTATTGCCGCTAAGCTCCCTTTGATCGTATGTCAAGCGATTGAACATAGCAGGTTTTTATTTTATTTAACTAGGATTACCAAAATAATCCAGACTTTTTTGATTTTAGGTTTGATGGCTCTAAATAGGCTATACTTGATATAAAAACCTATAATTTGAGGAGCAGAAAATGCACCACATTGAGGATAAGCCTTACCGAATTATAAATTTATTGGCTTAAATTAAAACCATGAGGGCTTTTGAAGGATAAGACTATGAAACAAGTTGCGCCATTACGTTATGATGTAATTTTCAAAAAGGCCTTTGGTCAACCAGAGATGTTCGCTGCCTTAGTTGGAGATCTTCTTGATATCCAACTGGAAATTGATGAGGTGGAAAACGATAAGGTTTTCATCCCCTCAGTGGGCAAGGTGGCTACCCGGTTTGATTTATTCGCTGAAGATAAAAAGAATCGGCTGATTGTCGAAGTGCAACATGCTCATTATTCGGATACTTATGAGCGTTTTGTCTATTACCAATGCGGTGCGATGGTTGAGACGATTGCCAGTTCAACGAATTATCGTTTTCCTGTTACGGTGATCACTTTAGTTTTTTTTACGGGTAAGAAAGCACCAAATTCTGATGGCAGCGGTATTTTAGTGCATGATTTTGAACCGAGAGACCTTGCCACTGGTGAGGTGGTTGAAAGTGTTTATAGAAAGAAACATCGGCTGATTTTTATTTTTACGAACTCGCTCAAAAAGCAGAAAACGCCGGCAAACTACCTTGAATGGATGCAAGCGATTCAGGATACTTTGGATGAGAGAGTTAATGAGGAGGGTTATACGAATCCTCATATTCACAGTTTGTTTGAACTAATTGAGAAGGACCAGATCACGCCTGATGAATATGCTCGTATGAAAGACGAGTATAATCAGGAGGAGTCGGAGAAAGAAGCCTTTGAAGAAGGTGAGGAGAAGGGTAGGAAAGCTGGATTGAAGGAGGGCGAGGAGAGGCTAAAAGAAACGGCTCGCAATTTTAAAGCGCTTGGCACTTTGACAGAGGAGCAAATAGCGAGTGCGACTGGGTTGACTTTAGAACAAGTTAAGATGTTGTAAGCCCTCAAGGTTTCCTTCAAAAGTCGTTTATAGTTGTTTAGCACACGCTCCAAAAAATCCTATTATTTAATAAATCCTATTTCTTTAAGAAATAGGATTTTTAGATTGTGGAACAAATAGTGCTTGCCAGTTTGTTTGAATGTATGATAAAAAGGTTCCTTGTTACTTTTTATCGTCAACATCAATCTTATATATGAAAAACTTTAATCGCATTTTCCTCTATTTTTTTATCGTACTCAATTACCCATTACAGGCTGCCACTGTTGAGACTAAAGTCCTTACTCAAGTTAAGGTAAAAAATCAAGCTCAAGTGATAGTGACATTGCATGTTTCCGTGAGTGCCTCTCTTAGAAGCGCACTATCAGATAAACAGCAGCGGGCATTAGTCGCACAGGCACAAGCATCTGTATTATCAGCCAATTATTTGAAATCGGCTAATCATTTCAAATTAAAGCGCCAATATAGCTACATACCCGCCTTAGCTGGCACTATCACAGCCAAGGCTCTCGCTATTTTGCAAAATCATCCCCAAGTTGCCTCTATTCAACTAGATAAACAACGCAAATTCAGTCTGGCTGAAAGTATTCCTCACATTCAGGCTGATGCAGTCCATGCACGCTCTTACACCGGCAAAGGTATCACTGTCGCACTCTTAGATACGGGTATTGATACGGATCATCCAGACTTGGCAGATAGCATTATCGCGCAGCATTGTTTTTCACAAGGCTCATGTCCACCCAATGACACAAATGAAAGTGAAAGTGCTGAAGATGATATTTATGGCGGAGGGCATGGCACTCACGTTGCGGGGATTATCACCTCTCCGCGTGGCGTGGCACCCGATGCTGGCATTGTTGCCATTAAGGTGTCTAGCCATTTTGGTATTTTTAGTGTTCCTTTAGATTCGGACATTTTGGCAGGTTTAGATTGGATAAGGGCAAGCACACAACCCGTTCACATTATTAGCCTCAGTCTCGGCGGCGGTGCTTTTTCTAATATTTGCGATGATGAAATTCCCGCCTATGCCGATATTTTTAAGCAACTACGCGCAAACGGTATTACTATTTTTGTCGCAGCCGGTAATGAGGGCGCAAAAAATGAGATTTCCGCGCCGGCTTGTCTTAACGAGGCTATCGCCGTAGGCGCGACGACTCTTTCTGATAACATTGCTTTTTTTAGTAACCGCAATAATTTAGTAGATATTCTAGCCCCCGGCGTAGGCATCACTTCTTCATTGATAGGCGGCGGATATATCACGCAAAGCGGCACTTCCGCAGCGGCACCTATGGCGGCAGGCGTTGCCGCTTTAATGTTGCAAGCTAACCCCGCGCTAACGCCAAGCTTAATAGAAATCATCATGGAAAATAGCGGCGTGATTGTCACGGATGATTTGACTTTTCCGCGTGTTAATGCCCTTGCCGCTGTAGAGATGACGCACGGCGTTGCTTTTGATTTTGCCGCAAAAGGTTACAAAATTGATGAGACGGGCGGTGCAGTGACAATTGAAGTCAGCCGTCTTGGTAGCGACACTGGGCGGGTATCGGTAGAGTATGCCACTGTTGATGGCACCGCCACGGCAGGCAATGATTATATCGCTACCAGCGGCACATTAACTTGGGAACATGGCGATACCAGTAATAAAAGCCTTGTCGTCAATATTCTGGGTAACAGCGAAATATTTGAAAAAGCCTTTTTAGTTTCTTTGCAGACGCCGACACGGCATCAAGCCACCGTCACTATTTTGGATGATGACTTCGCAGGCAGCCTAGAAGTGACGGGAGTAAGCGAACAGACATTTATTGATGATTTTTTTGTCTTTAATATAAAGCATGGAGTTGAAGAAAATGCTAAGTCAATCACGATTGAAGTGGCGCGTCAGGAGGGCAGCAAAGGCGTTGTGTCGATAGACTATGCCACTGTAGATGGCAGTGCGACGGCGGGCAGTGACTATACTGCCACCCAAGGTACGTTGACTTGGGGCACTGGCGACATGGACAATAAGAAATTGACAGTTCCAATTTTAGATGACAGCGTTTTTGAAGGAAAAGAAACCTTTAGCGTGGCTTTATCTAATCCCACCAACGGCGCAACGCTAGGCGAAAACACTGAGACGACTGTAGTCATTGCTGATAATGAGTATGGCGTTGGTATCACGGATAGTAGCTTTGAATCCGGTGAATCCGACTTACCACATTCCGTCTGGAGTGGTGGCACGAGTATTCGTCAAAGCCCTATTCTGTCCAATTATGAATTGGCACACAGCGGCAATCGCTTTTTGAGCTTAGGTGGACTTAGGCGCCCAATAGCCACTTTTGCGAGACAAAGCTTTTTTATTCCCCTCAATGCAAGTACTTTAAACTTCAGGCTGAAAATGGAGGAAGTTGGCGGTATCAATAATGATTTGATGGCAGTTCTCATTGATGGCAAGGCACATTTTTTAGTCGCGGCAACACAAGCGGCAAACTATGCGGATTATCAATTAATAGCCCTAGATGTCGAAGCTTATGCGGATGGGAACCTCCATGATGTGGTTTTTTACTCAGAAGTGTTCGGCAGCGATACCACCCGTTTTTTGATTGATGATGTTGAATTGAAGGTGCGCGACGCGGGCACTTTTCAGTTTTCTCAAACGGATTATAGAGTGGATGAAAACAGTGGCTTAGTCAATTTTGAAGTGGCACGTTCATTGGGCAGCCAAGGCGAAGTGTCTGTGAATTATATGACTTCTGACGGCTCTGCTAAAGCGAATCTTGATTATATCCCCGCGAATGGGATACTGACTTGGGCGGATGGCGAGACAAGTCCTAAATCCTTTACTGTGACAATCACCGATGATGCCTATTTTGGAGACGAGGAAACTTTTAAAGTCAGCTTATTCAATCCCACAGGTGGCGCGACTACCGATTTACCAGCGACAATCACCATCGTCAATGACGATGCCCTAATGGCGGGTATTACGGATGGGAGCTTTGAACTGGGCACCCCCAATCCGGTTTGGAATGAAATAGATAGTTTGGGCAGTTCACCCATTTGTAGTCATGCCACTTGTGGTCCACCTGATTTTCCGAGCCAGCCACATACGGGCGAATACTTTGCATGGTTTGGCAGTGCTTTTCTGGCAAGAATTAGTGCCCTTGAGCAAACGCTTATCATACCTGTTGGCACAAGGACTTTAAATTTCTGGCTGCAAATACCTAGCGCGGAGGGTAGTGGTTCTTTACAAGTCAACCTGGATAACAATTTCATTTTTAGCGTGACTGAGGCAGATGTTGCCGATTATTCTGACTATACCCAAGTGGCGGTGGACATCAGTGCTTATGCTGACGACGGAGTTCATTATCTAGGCTTTGGTTCAATCGTATTGGGCGATGGTGCCATGAGATTTTTTGTGGATGAGGTATGTTTAGCGAATACGCTACCTGATGCTCCTCAACTTGAGGTGACGATTGATGGTCATCATGCCCAGGCAAGTTGGACGACGGGGGCACAAGGCTATATTTTTTCTTATGCGCCCTATTCCGATCCCATCAGCGAAGTGACACTTAATCATATTACGGCTTTAGATTTAGGGACACAAACTACAATTGCGGGAGATTTAGCCAGTGGCACAGCACTTTATGTAGCCGTGCAAGCCTATAATTGTTCAGGCACAAGTCCTTATTCTAATCTGGGGATTGTTATTATTCCGTGAGATAATAGTCCAAGATAAATCTTGGACTCCTACCACTTCAGGAGTCCAAACTTTAGTTTGGAAAGTGGTTGCTAGGAGGGCTTCACTAAAACCCTTGAATCACGGATTAAACGGATAACACGGATGGCACGGATTAAAAACCTGAAAAGCCTGTCGTTAAGGGTTTTGACTTATCCCTGCCAAACGTCAAAACCGTTAACGACAGCCAATAGATTTAAAAAAGGATAAGTCAAAATCTTCGGAGCGCAGAATAAAAATTGGCGGCTTGTATCGGTTTTGACGAACGATAAAAACAATCCGTTTATTCCCAAAATCCGTTGTACTAAATGGAAACAAGAAAAAATGTTATGCTGAAAACCTTCCGCTTCGCCACCTTCAACGCTGCCTTGAATCGCAATCAAGCAGGCTTACTCATCTCTGATCTTTCCACGCCTAATAATCAACAAGCTCAAAATGTCGCCGAAATTATCCAGCGCGTTAATCCCGATGTCTTAGCTCTTCAAGAATTTGATTATGATAAAGACGGCAAAGCCTTGCAATTATTTCAAGATAATTATCTCCGTCTCTCTCAAAACGGCGCCCAATCCATTTATTTTAAATATAGCTATGCCGTGCCCTCAAATACCGGTATTTTATCTGGCATGGATTTAGACAAAGATGGAAAAACCGATAGCCCTAGTGATGCCCTTGGTTATGGCTTTCATCCGGGGCAATATGCTTTTGCCATTTTATCTAAATATCCCATTCAATTGGACAAGTGTCGCACTTTTCAAAAATTTTTATGGAAAGACATGCCGGGCGCGAGATTGCCTCAAAATTGGTTTTCAGCACAAGCATTAGAAATTTTCAGGCTCTCATCAAAAAATCATATTGATATGCCGATAAAATTACCTACTGGTATCATTCATATCCTTGTTGCCCATCCGACGCCACCAGTGTTTGATGGTGATGAAAGGCGTAATAAACGGCGCAATTTTGATGAAATTCGCTTGTTAGCCGATTATATAACGCCCGCCGGCAAGGGAGATTATCTTTATGATGATAAAGGACAAAAAGGGGGGTTAGATACTGTCGCGCATTTTGTTATCATGGGTGACATGAACGCCTCACCGGTTGAGGGCGATCGTGATGAAAACGCTATTAATCAAGTACTTAAACATCCACGGGTTCATCAACAAGTTGGCTACCATCACACAACAAATTGGGGATTGTGTGTGGATTATGTCTTGCCATCAAAAAACTTAAAGGTTTACACTTCAGGACTATTTTGGCCTAAATCTTCGGAGCCGTTGTACTATTTAGTAGAGAAGGCTGAGACAAGCTCTGATCATCGTTTAGTCTGGGTTGATCTTAGCATTTAGGAGTCCAAAATTTATTTTGGACGAGCCATCCAAGATAAATCTTGGACTCCTAAATACCATCAAAAATTTGATAGAATAGATATATCCTCGTTCCTTTGCCTCGCGCACATCGTTATACATAAGGGCAACCATAAAGGATTGCCCCTACCTTCAATGACGGTTTGTAGGGGCAATCCCTTGTGGTTGCCCTTTGGCGCTTTTTTTTTCAATAATTAAAATAGGAGAAATTGGCATTATGCCTAAAAATGCTTTTTATGCCCAATCCGGCGGAGTGACTGCCGTTATTAATGCCACAGCTTGTGGACTGATTGAAACGGCTCGCAATCATCCAGATAAAATCGGAAAAGTGTATGCTGGACGTAATGGCATTATCGGTGCGCTGACAGAGGATTTGATTGATACCAGTCAAGAATCCGATGAAGCGATTGCCGCACTGCGTCATACCCCAGCGGGGGCATTTGGCTCTTGCCGTTTTAAGTTGAAGGGCTTGGATCAAAGTAGAGCCGAGTATGAGCGCTTGATTGAGGTATTTAAAGCGCATGACATTGGTTATTTTTTCTACAACGGTGGCGGCGATTCTCAGGATACGTCGCATAAAATCTCGCAAATTGGCGAAAAAATGGGCTATCCCATTACTTGTGTCGGCGTACCCAAGACGGTTGATAATGATTTGCCGATCACTGATAACTGCCCTGGTTTTGGCTCAGTCGCCAAATATGTCGCCGTTTCTATCCGTGAAGCCAGTTTTGATGTCGCCTCTATGGCAAAAACGTCGACAAAGATTTTCGTCATGGAAGTCATGGGGCGGCACGCTGGCTGGATTGCAGCGGCTGGTGGCATCGCAGCGGAAAAGGAAGGTGATGCGCCGCATCTGATTTTGTTCCCAGAAATCGTTTTTGATCAAGAAAAATTCTTGGCGAAAGTGGATAATGCGGTGAAAAAATACGGCTATTGTTCTATCGTCGTATCCGAGGGCGTTAAAAATAAAGAGGGAAAATTTTTAGCAGAGGCAGGTAGCCGTGATGCGTTTGGACATGCACAATTGGGTGGCGTTGCTCCCGTGGTTGCCCAATTGATTAAAGATAGTCTGGGCTATAAGTACCATTGGGCTGTCGCTGATTATCTGCAACGCGCTGCTCGTCATATTGCGTCTAAAACGGACGTAGATCAAGCTTATGCTTTGGGCAAAGCGGCGGTAGAATTGGCGATTGCGGGCAAAAATGCTGTGATGCCAACGATTGTGCGTACTTCTAATAATCCTTATCAATGGGAAATTGGTTCCGCCAATTTGGCTGATGTGGCGAATGTCGAGAAAATGATGCCAATGGAGTATATCAGTGAAGATGGCTTTGGTATTACTGAGCCTTGCCGTGAATATTTGCAGCCGCTGATTTTGGGCGAGGATTATCCGCCGTATCAAAATGGTTTACCGCAGTATGTGGTACTGAAAAATGCGGGAGTGCCAAAGAAGTTGTCAACGACTTATGAATTGAAGTGATTTGTCGGAGTGGGCAACCATAAAGGATTGGGGCAACCATAAAGGATTGCCCCTACAATATTTGTTGGCATGTAGGGGCAATCCCTTGTGGTTGCCCTTATAATGGCATTGAGCCATAAGGAGCACTTATGAAATCTGAAAAAATTACCTTATATTTTAAACAAGGAGCCAGCGACAAAGTTTACAATGCGTCTATAGAAGAAGCAGAAGCGGAGAGCAATAAATTTCTTGTGAACTTTGCTTATGGTCGTCGTGGCGCCACGCTCAAGACGGGGACTAAAACAAAAACGCCTGTTGATTACGCTTCAGCCAAAAAAATATATGATAAACTGGTGAAAGATAAAACATCAAAAGGTTATATATCTGGCGAGGATGGCGTGCAGTATGTCGATACGGATTCGAGAGATACAGGTGTCCAATGTCAATTATTAAATTTCATTGAAGAATCCAAAGTCACTCAATTCATCAATGACGATAATTGGTGGGCGCAGGAAAAATATGACGGCAAGAGGATGCTTATCCACAAAACGGATACCATCACTGCGATTAATCGAAAAGGTTTAAGCGTTGGTGCGCCAGAGACGATTTTAAAGTGTGCAGCAAAAATTGAACAAAGTTATTTAGTCGATGGTGAGGCGGTGGGAGAAAAATTGTTTGCTTTTGATCTGTTAGAAATTAACAAAACTGATCTCAGAGCAATGGATTATAGCGAAAGGCTGTTACAGCTAGAAAAATTGGGTTTTAAGGGTTCAATCGTCGTTGTTAAAACGGCAAAAACGTCTGCGGAAAAACAAAAATTATATAAGCGGTTAAAAACCGCTGAAGGTATTGTTTTCAAAAAACATTCCGCGCCCTATACGCCAGGGAGACCAAACAGTGGTGGAGATCAGCTTAAATTCAAGTTTTATGCGACAGCATCTGTCATTGTGATAACGATAAATCAGAAGCGTAGTGTTGCGATTGCGGTTATCGAGGGTAAAAAACGGGTCGCTGTGGGGAATGTAACAATCCCGCCAAATAAAGAGGTGCCCGCAGTGAATTCAATTGTTGAGGTTCGATATTTGTACGCGGTTGGAAATCTTTATCAACCCACTTACCTTGGCGTGCGGGATGATATGAGTTTTGAAGATTGTTCCATTTCACAGTTGAAATATAAAAAAGAGATAGATTAGTCTCTATTTTAAATGCAATCCGTGTCGTTTGGTTGTGATTGATTTATAGAAATCCTATTTTTTAAAAAAATAGGATTTCTTTGACAGCTAAAAGAGCCAAGCAAAAGTCTCGAAACAAACGGATTAAATACTCTGTTGTTTTTGTTGTTTAATGTAAGCCTCAATTTCTTCGAGTTGTTCCGGTTTCAAGTCCGCTAAGCGATCTTCTGGTTTCAAGCCTCTCAAGCGAACTTCGAGTGAGGTATTTGAAAGAACTTCATCAAGCTCTTCCGGTGTAAAAAGGCTTGTTCCCCACATTTGACCAATTGCTTTGATGTCTTCACGGCTTAGTTCAAGTGTCATGTCATCATCTCCTTTTGTTGAGATAAGTCGCGACTAAAAATTTTTTTGACTGATTAAGGGATATCAATGTGATATGATTATAAGCAATAATTGTACTTTGATAAATACCGGGTTGTACTCGGATCGTATATCCGTATTGCTCCCTATTGACTTTTTGGGGTTGTTTCGCACACATCACAAACGTTTGAATTTCGTCATCGTTGATTTTTTGTGAGCGTGCATATTCATACCACGATGCTTGGATAAAGGTGTTTTTATTAATGGATTCAGTCGCCTTAAATTCTATCAAAACGTTGCGCTATCTCTAATCCCATCGGGTAATCGCTCCAGTTGTTCTTTAGTCCAATTTTGCCTTGAATCTCGATTCGGATTTGACTAATCGAAAAAATTTTGGCAAAAAATAGAAAATTGTCCGTCAAAGATAAAATTGACAGAAAAACTAATTAATGATTGTAAACACAAACCCAACTTATCCATTTGCAATCCGTTTTGTTTTTTAATGAGGATATTTTTTTATGCCAAAGAAAATATTTTTAATAATATCATTGATAATAGCATCCCCACTAGCCCAAGCCGCTACTAATTGCGCTGCTGTCACAGAAATACCCTCGACGGAGTGTGAGATTCTTATCACTCTTTATAATACGACGGGTGGTGATAACTGGACCGATAACACCGGGTGGAATGTGACGAATACGCCTTGTAGTTGGTATAAAGTGACATGTAGTGGTGGACATGTAGGGCTGCTCGAACTGTCTGAAAACCAACTCAGCGGTACTCTCCCACCGGAATTGGGGCAGTTGAGCAATTTGGAAAATCTCGATCTGTCTAAAAACCAACTCAGTGGTACTATTCCACCGGAATTGGGGCAGTTGAGCAATTTAGGATATCTCTGGCTGGCTTTTAACCAACTCAGCGGTACTCTCCCACCGGAACTGGGGCAGTTGAGCAATTTAAGATATCTCTGGCTGTCTGGAAACAAACTCAGCGGTTCTATCCCACCAGAACTGGCTCAGTTGAGACGTTTACAAGATATCTATATGTTTTCCAACCAACTCAGCGGTTCTATCCCAGCGGAATTGGGGAACTTGGTCCGTTTACAAAAGCTCTCTCTGCATGACAACCAACTCATTGGCTCAATCCCAAGTGAATTGGGCAATTTGAGCAATTTGACGATCCTCTCTCTGGGCGACAACCTACTCAGTGGCTCAATCCCAAGTGAATTGGGCAATTTGAGTCTTTTGACGGAACTATCGTTGAAATACAACGAACTGTGCGGAAACATCCCCCTTTCGTTGATGAACCTGACTAAGATATTGGAGCCAAAACCAAACGAAGAGCCAAACTTAAACTTAGAGGACAACCACTTAACAGCTTCATCGCCTGAACTTATCGCTTGGCTTGATCGCGTAAACCCTGATTGGGCTACCACTCAATCATCTTGTCCTAAGCCAGATTGCACGGTAATCAGTGAATGTGAAAACATCCCGATTGGCGACGCTGCTGCCATCATTATCGCGGGGGGAGGCAGCGATGACAGTAATACCCTTTGGGATACCACCGCCGCCACATCCAATTACATCTACAAAATGCTCCACGAAAGGGGCTTTAAGCATGAACAAATTGACTACCTTTCTCCTCAATCCCATGCGGATTTTGATGGCGATGGACTTGATGACGGCATTGTAGATATACCCACGACACCAAGAGACTTAAACCTTGAAGATGTGCGTGAAGTCTTCGCCAGGGCAAAAAATAGGGGCCAACTTAACCAACCACTCTATGTCTTTTTCACTGATCATGGCACTAAGGCTCGATTTTTAATCGCCAAACATACCTACCTTGAGGTGGAAGACTTTAAAGCCATTCTCGATGACTACCAAAATGAGACGGGCAATCAACTGGCATTGGTGATAGATGCCTGTTATTCAGGGATTTTGCTGGAAAAACTCACCGCCCCCAATCGTGCCATTATCAGCAGTACTGGGGACAGTTTAGCCTATTTTGACCGCAGCGAGAAACAAGGTTTCAGCCGCTTTTTTGCAGAGGGCTTACTCAAGGGCATGAATTTCTCTGAAGCCTTTGACGATGCTCGTGACGAACAAGCCAAATTAGTCAACTCATTTTCAATTAATCTTGAGCAAAATCCACAATGGCATGATGGAACGACAAACGGGCAATGGCTCCAAGACATTTTTATCAATGGTGATTTTACCGTCGGAGACATCACCTTAAGCGTTTCTGCAATCACACTTTCTAACCAAGAATTGTCAGCCGATGGCACTTTGCCCCTGATGGCTAAAATCAGTCTTGCACAAGGCACTGTTGAAAAAGCTTGGGCACTACTGAAACCCCCTAAAATTAATTTCGTCCTAGATAGCTATGGTACGCCCATATTATCTTTCCCACGTTTAAAGCTGTCTCGCACCCAAGACGAAAACCTTTGGTCAAGCACTTGGGGTGATGCGGTTTACAATGGAGAATACGAAATTATTTTTTATGCCCAAGACAATCAAGGCAACATTGCCAGTAGCGAAGCTATTACAATCAATGTGATAGGGGGAGTCGAGTCGCCAGAGGATAGTTCAGTGCAAATCGAACTGGAAAAAGAGAGCTATAATCTCGGAGAGACTTTTCAGGCGCGACTGATAGAGGAGTTACCTTGGGGATATGATTTATATGTGGCTGTGGTGATGCCTGATGGAAACTTTTTTGCGCTGACTAAAGAAAATGAAATTGCGCCAGTCAATTCGGCTGCCAAATGGGATAAAATAAGAAAACCACATGCGCCTGTGATGTTGCTTGATTTGACATTGCCCGATAATTTGCCAATCGGAGAATATTGCCTTTATGGTATTTTGTCTCCTGAAAATGAATCGGTTTGGGAAACGGTAGAATCGTGGGAATGGACGTGGCGGTGTTTTGAGGTTCAAAAATAAATTTAGGAGTCCAAGATTTATCTTGGATGGTAATTACGAGGATTCAACTTATGAAGCATTTTATGTACCCATCAATTTTATTGTTAGCCTTTTTATGCGGCGATTGTTGAGTGGCATTGATTCGAGGAGCACCAAACAGCGACGAGTACAAGTCAAAAATGTGGGCCGTTTTAGATAAAAAAAAAATGCAACACAAGAGCCCTTACTGACCTCCAAACTAAAGTTTGGACTCCTTTAAATTATCCATTGCGTTTTGAAAAGCCATCATATCCTCAGATTGAACCGCCAACAAATTTTTCAACGCGGAATCGGTTTTGACTTATCCTTTTTTAAATCCGTGTCGTTTGGTTGTGATTGATTTATAGAAATCCTATTTTTTAAAAAATAGGATTTCTTTGCCAGCTAAAAGAGCCAACCAAAAGTCTCAAAACGAAGTAACGAAGTAAACGGATTAAATACTCTGTTGTTTTCGTTGTTTAATGTAAGCCTCAATTTCTTCGAGTTGTTCCGGTTTCAAGTCCGCTAAGCGATCTTTTGGTTTCAAGCCCGCTAAGCGATCTTTTGGTTTCAAGCCCGCTAAGCGATCTTTTGGTTTCAAGCCCATTAACCGTTCTTCTGGTTTCAAGCCTCTCAACCGTTCGTTGAATAGATTATCAAGTTCTTCCTGAGAATAATATTGAACCCCCCACATATCACCAATCGCCTTGATTTCTGTCGGACTCAATTCAAGTGTCATGTCATCATCTCCTTTTGTTGAGATAAGTCCCCATAATTCGACTAAAAACTCCTTAAAAGGTTTTTGTATCTGGTTAAAGCCTTTATCTTTCAAAAGATTAAAAGCTTTAATTTTTTTGAGTTTTTTACTGGCTAAACAGGTTACCCAAGCATTGTGAAGTTCATTAGGTAACTCATTAAGGGATATCAATGTGATATGATTATAAGCAATAATTGTACTTTGATAAATACCGGGTTGTACTCGGATCGTATAACCGTATTGCTCCCTATTGACTTTTTGTGGTTGTTTCGCACACATCACAAAGGTTTGTATTTCGTCATCGTTTATTTTTTGTGAGCGTTTATAAGAATATTCATACCACGATGCTTGGATAAAGCTATTTTTATTAATGGATTCAGTCGCCTTAAATTCTATCAAAATGTACTTCGTTGCGCTATCTCTAATCCCATCGGGTAATCGCTCCCGTTGTTCTTTAGTCCAATTTTCCGAATCGAGTCTTAATAGTATGACATCCGCTTCGGGTAGTTTTTTGACTACCTTAACATCGGTAAAAACGCTTATCCCTACGGGGACTAATAAAAACTCAAACAGTCTACCTAAAATCTGATGCCAATAGGTTTTTTCATTGTCATCTTCATTATCCATTATGTTTACTCGGTTGGTTAACGCAAATCAATTTTACAATACTCTATTAAATAATTCAAGTTTTAACGGATAGACTATGCTCCCCTTATTCCGTCAATCCCTGAAACTAGCATCTCGAATCGGATTTGACTAATCGAAAAAATTTTGGCAAAAAATAGAAAATTGTCCGTCAAAGATAAAATTGAGAGAAAAACTAATTAATGATTGTAAACACAAACCCAACTTATCCATTTGCAATCCGTTTTGTTTTTTAATGAGGAGATTTTTTTATGCCAAAGAAAATATTATTAATAATATCATTGATAATAGCATCCCCACTAGCCCAAGCCGCCACTAATTGCGCGGCAGTCACTGAAATACCCTCGACGGAGTGTGAGATTCTGATCACTCTTTATAATACGACGGGTGGTGATAACTGGACCGATAACACCGGGTGGAATGTGACTAATACGCCTTGTAGTTGGTATGGGGTGATATGTAATGGTGGACATGTAGAGAAGCTCGATCTGTCTTACAACCAACTCAGCGGTACTATCCCAGCGGAACTCGGTCAGTTGAGCTATTTGGAAAATCTCACGCTGACTGACAACCAACTCAGCGGTACTATCCCACCGGAATTGGGTCAGTTGAGCAATTTAAGAAAGCTCACGATGCATTACAACCAACTCAGCGGTACTATCCCACCAGAACTGGGTCAGTTGAGCAATTTGGAAAGTCTCTGGCTGGCTGACAACCAACTCAGCGGTACTATCCCACCGGAACTGGGTCAGTTGAGCAATTTGGAAAGTCTCTGGCTGACTGTAAACGAACTCAGCGGTACTATCCCACCAGAACTGGGGAACTTGAGACGTTTACAAGCTCTCTATCTGTATGGCAACAAACTCAGCGGTATTCCAGCGGAACTGGGGAACTTGGGGCGTTTAAAAGAACTCTCTCTGCATTCCAACCGACTCAGCGGTTCTATCCCAGCGGAACTAGGGAACTTGAGCCGTTTGACATCTCTCGAACTGGCTAACAACCAACTCACCGGCTCAATCCCACCTGAATTGGGCAATTTGAGCAATTTGACGAAACTCCATCTGGGCGACAACCGACTCACCGGCTCAATCCCACCTGAATTGGGCAATTTGAGCAATTTGGAAAGTCTCTCGTTGAAATACAACGAACTATGCGGAAACATCCCCCTTTCGTTGATGAACCTGACTAAGATATTGGAGCCAAACCCAAACCAAAACCCAAACTTAAATTTAGAGGACAACCACTTAACGGCTTCATCGTCTGAACTTATCGCTTGGCTTGATAAGTTAAACCCTGATTGGGCTAGCACTCAATCATCTTGTCCGAAGCCAGATTGCACCGTAATCGGTGAATGTGAAAACATTGATATTGGCGACGCTGCTGCCATCATTATCGCGGGGGGAGGCAGCGATGACGATAATAGCCTTTGGGATACCACCACCGCCACTTCCAATTACATCTACAAAATGCTCCACAAAAGGGGCTTTGGGCATGAACAAATTGACTACCTTTCTCCTCAATCCTACGGCGATTTTGATGGCGATGGACTTGATGACGACATTGTAGATATACCCACAACACCAAGAGACTTAAAGGTTGAGGATGTGCGTGAAGTCTTCACCAGGGCCAAAAATAGGGGCAAACTTAACCAACCACTCTATGTCTTTTTCAATGATCATGGCACTGAGTCTCGATTTGTTATCGCCGAAAATACCTACCTTGAAGTGCAGGACTTTAAAGCCATTCTCGATGACTACCAAAATGAGACGGGCAATCAACTGGCACTGGTGATAGATGCCTGTTATTCTGGGGTTTTGCTGGAAAAACTCACCGCCCCCAATCGTGCCATTATCAGCAGTACTGGAGACGGTTTGGCCTATTTTGACCGCAGCAGTAAACAAGGTTTCAGCCGCTTTTTTGCCAAGGGCTTACTCAAGGGCATGAATTTCTATGAAGCCTTTGGCTCTGCGCGTAACGAACAAACCAAATTAGTCAACTCAATTTCAATTGATTTTGAGCAAAATCCACAATGGCATGATGGAACGACAAACGGGCAATGGCTCCAAGATATTTTCATCAATGGTGATTTTACCGTCGGAGACATCACCTTAACAGTTTGGGCAATCACACCTTCTAACCAAGAATTGTCAGCCGATGGCACATTGCCCCTGATGGCTAAAATCAGTCTTGCCCAAGGCACTGTTGAAAAAGCTTGGGCGTTACTGAAACCCCCTAAAATTAATTTCGTCCTAGATAGCTATGGTACGCCCATATTATCTTTCCCACGTTTAAAGCTGTCTCCCACCCAAGAAGAAAACGTTTGGGCAAGCACTTGGGGTGATGCGGTTTATAACGGAGAATACGAAATCATTTTTTATGCCCAGGATAATCAAGGCAACATTGCCAGTAGCGAAGCTATTACAATCAATGTAATAGGGGGAGTCGAGTCGCCAGAGGCTAGTTCAGTGCAAATCGAAGTGGAAAAAGAAAACTATAATCTCGGAGTGCCTTTTCAGGCGCGACTGATAGAGGAGTTACCTTGGGGATATGATTTATATGTGGCTGTGGTGATGCCAGATGGAAACTTTTTGGCGCTGACTAAAAAAAATGAATTTGCCCCTATCAATTCGGTTGCCAAATGGGATAAAATAAGAAAACCACATACGCCTGTGATGTTGCTTGATTTGACATTACCCGATAATTTGCCAATCGGAGAATATTGCCTTTATGGTATTTTGTCTCCTGAAAATGAATCGGTTTGGGAAACGGTCGATTCGTGGGAATGGACGTGGCGGTGTTTTGAGGTTCAAAAATAAATTTTGGAGTCCAAGATTTATCTTGGATGGTAATTACGAGGATTCAACTCATGAAGTATTTTATGTACCCATCAATTTTATTGTTAGCCTTTTTATGCGGCAACGCTTATGCGACGGATTATGTCAAAATGTATGACAAAATCCCTACCAAAGCAGAAATGATTGCTGATTTAATGCCACCTGTTCCACGCGGCATAGGTACCACCTCAATTAGCACATCACCATGCAGTGCTTCGACTTTCACACCAATAACGGTGGGCATAACCATTCAGTTTCAACTCAATTCATCTCAAGTGACGCAGAAAACACGAGAATTCGTTGATCTTTTAGGGGATGCCCTCTCAGCGGATGAATTACGGGATTGTGATTTTGAAATTGAAGGTCACACGGATATTTCTGGTTCTTGGTCACATAACAAACTGCTCTCCAAAAATCGTGCCAAAGCAGTCACCCGTTATTTGATCAATCACCACAGCATTAGCCCAACACGTCTTAAAGCGATAGGCTATGGTGAGAAGAGATTGTTGAGCGGCATTGATTCTAGGAGTGCCAAACAACGACGAGTACAAGTCAAAAATGTGGGCCGTTTTAGATAAAAAAAAACGGCACTCTTCAAAAGTAGTTTGTTAACGGTTTCGGGAAATCCGCGTAGCTCCATTCCCGAAACAACAAACGGTTTCGGGAAATCCGCGTAGCTCCATTCCCGAAACAACAAATTAATCCGCGCAGCGAAATTCCCGAAACAACAAATTAATCCGCGCAGCGAAATTCCCGAAACAACAAAATCCTTTATGGTTGCTCTTAATGGCTGATGTTTTTGCCTGTTATTTTTTCCAATTCAACGCTTGAGAATAACTCCGCTTTTAAAACCCACCTCTTGACAACCCGGAGCATTATCTCCTTCCTGACAAATACAACTGCCACAATGACATAATCGCTCAAATTGACGCTCTTGATTAAGGCTATAATATGCAACCGAGACGGCACCCTTTTCCGGATCACAATGCTGCTTTAAGGTGAGAGATGCCAAATCATCAACGATGAGTGCCTGTCCTTGTCGTTCTTCAAGTTCATCATTTTTCAGATGCAAGGTGTGAGGGATAATACTATCGCCGGGAGATAGTACGTCATCGCGTCCCCAAATGCCTTCGATTTGTGGTACCACGCGACAAACTGTCCATACTTCCCCCGCTGTTTGGCAAAAAGATAACAGTGCTGGGGAGTCATTCAGCAGTACATCAGCGACTAATTGATTATTTTGCTCAGTCAAGGTGATATTTTCACATTGTTCTTCATCCACGCAGAGTTGATATTGACAGGCTTTATGCCCGTTTACGCCAAGATTTAAATCTTCGTTCAATTCTTGATATTGATAGAAGGATTTATCAATCAGGTAAATATCGACAATATTGTCCGTATTTTGGCCAAAATAGGCTTCAATACCGAGTATGTCATCGGCTTGCAATTCAAGCCATTGTCCACAGCCACAAATAATTCCTCGAAAACAAACTATAGAGCCCGTTGGGGTAAAACCATCAAGTTGTTTGCGCTCGTCATAATAGACTAAACCTTCATTGAGTTCCCTATATGCCTTAGGCAGCACATCCAAATGTGCCGTATTAGTAATATTGATATCAATACTCAGGCGCCCTGCTTGGGGTTGAAGTTTGTCATTGGTTTCGTAATCAACAATGATTTGATCAAGATGATTGAGCAATTCAGTCGAGTATGGTTCCACTGTTTGTAGGAGGTTATAGAGATCGAGGCGAATAGCTTGATTGTCAGTACGCAATAGAGCATTTTCTATCTGGGGATAGCTGGGGGTACGATTCAGAACGCGACAGAGTGTTTCATAATTTAAAAACGTCTTTTGTTTCAACAATTCTTTGAATTCAATCGCAAATTGTTCAAATTTGTCGCTAAACGATGCTAATTTTGTCAGATCAAAGAGACTGTAGGTGATTTGTGATGTATCAAAAGTGCCTTGATTTTTCGTTTGTTGAATGTAACCGGTTTTAACCACCCTAGCGAAATCCAAGCCATTGTCGGGGGGAGATGCGTCGATGTTGTTCAACAAGTAAGCATAGTCAATACCGTGCGCCGGTTCCAGTTCCGCAGAAGCCGCCATCGCATTGGCAAGCGTGGCGGTGATTTCAGCGACTTCAATGGATGCCATCAAAGAGCCGTCGTAAACGATAATATCCAGTGGTTTTTCTATCTGTTGACGGATAGTTTGATAGGCTTGATGCAGTTGGTTGAGACTCCCGCCATAATTCCAGAGAATGAGGGCATAGTGTTGGGCGGGAAAGTTGCTTTTTGACCAGCTAACAAAATCGCTTAGGGTTTGTGGCGCCGCCATGCTTTTCTCTCCTAAGTCTTCTATCACGTATTGTTGTCCGTTTTCTATGAGAGAGCGTTTGACAGTTGTCCAGCCGTTGCGAGTTGAGCCGCCGGTTGTGAGGACGAGATGGCTCGTCGTGCCTTGTAGCATTTCTAGGATGTCTTTACTTGCCCAATGATGTCTTGCTTGTTCTAACTCAGCCCCAACCATGTAAACCATGACTGTCCAAGCTTTTTCCGGTTTGGGTAGTTCGGGAAAGCCATCGAAAAATTTGATAAATCTATTTTGTGCTATGACATCTTCAAGTGAGTTGCCTATTCCGGCGTAGAGTTGAAGAGGTTGAATATCTGATTTGGCAAAGGGGTTTAAACAGATTGGTTTTGGGTTGTTGGAAAATATGGGTACATCATTATTACTCCATTGAGTGAGTACGACATCCCCTTCTGGTGTCGGTTCAACAAATAATATCTCAGCTTCTTTGGTAACGGTTGCAATATATAAATTGTCGGCTTGGGTATCATATTCAAAACAAAATGATATTTTGTCTTCTGTTGGGGTGATGTTTATCGCTGCCAAATCATAAATGGCTAGTGCTTGGGGGGTGAATATTAATAATAATAAAAAGAGTTTTTTCATTGGTAATGTCCTCATTGATTTTTCGACGCGGAGCGTCGATGCCTGCTTTCCTTTGCCTCGCGCACTCATTTAAAGTTTTTTTGTAGGGTGGGTAGAGCTTCGCTGCACCCACCATTTGACGCGATTTTTTTTGTTTCGGGAATGGAGCTACGCGGATTTCCCGAAACCCAATTTTAAGGTCCTCATTTAGTTGTTTCGCTCATTGCGCTACGCGGATTTCCCGAAACCCAATTTTAATTCGACGCGTCGAGGCAGGCATTCCCACGCAGAGCGTGGGAACGATATTTTTTTTAGTTGTTTAGCGTAGCGATCTTCGTTTCGGGAAATCCGCTCCGCTCCATTCCCGAAACAAAATTTTAAAAAATAGGATTTCTTTAGTTGTTTAGCGTAGCGATCTTCGTTGCGGGAATGGAGCGGATTTCCCGAAACCAACATTGTTGTTTCGGGAAATCCGCTCCGCTCCATTCCCGAAACAAAATTTATTTTTTAAGGATAACACCCGCTTTAAAACCCACCTCTTGACAGCCTGGCTCTGTCTCTCCTGGCTGACAAAAACAGCCTCCACTATCACATAATCGCTCAAATTCACGGTCTTGATTAAGGCTATAATATGCAACCGAGATCGCAGCCTTTTCCGGATCACAATGCTGCTTTAAGGTGACAAGCATCAAGTCATCAACGATCAGTGCTTGTTCTTGTCGCTCTTCAAGTTCATCATTTTTCAGATGCAGAGTATGAGGGACAACACTATCGCCGGGAGACAGTACGTTATCGCGTCCCCAAATGCCCTCGACTTGTGCCACCACGCCACAAATTGTCCATACACCCTCCTCATTTTGGCAAAAAGATAACAGTGCTGGAGAGTCATTCAGTCGTACATCAGCAACTAATTGATTATCTTGCTCAGTCAAGGTGATATTTTCACATTGTTGTTCATCCACGCAGAATTGATATTGACAGGCTTTATGCCCATTTGCGGGTAAATCTAAATTTTCGGTCAATTCTCGATATTGATAAAAGGATTTATCAATCCGGTAAATATCAAGATTCTTCTCGCCCACAAGTTGGCCAAAATAGGCTTCAATACCGAGTATGTCATCCGCTTCCAATTCAAGCCATTGTTGAAAGCCACAAATAATTCCTCTAAAACAAACATGAGAGCCCGTTGGGGTAAATCCATCAGCTTGTCTGCGCTGGTCATAATAGACTAAACCTTCATTGAGTTCCCTATACGCCTTAGGCAGCACATCCAAATGTGCCGTATTAGTAATATTAATATCAATACTCAGGCGCCCTGCTTGGGGGTGAATTTTTTGAACCTTGTCATTGGTTTCATAATCAACAATGATTTGATCAAGCATTTTTAGCAAGTCAGTGGCTATTTGCCTAAATTCAGCGAAGTCTGGTCCCACCGTTTGTAGGATATTATAGAGATCGATGCGAATAGCTTGGTTGTCGCTAACAGTACGCAGTGAAGGCAAGCGAGCGGCTTCTATTAGGGGATAGCCAGGGGCACGAATAATACCGCGACTGAGTGTTTCATAACTTGTAAACTGCTTTAGTTTCAACAATTCTTTGAATTCAATCGCAAATTGTTCAAATTTGTCGCTAAACGATGCTAATTTTGTCAGATCAAACAGACTGTAGGTGATTTGTGACGTATCAAAAGTGCCTTGATCTTTCGTATGTTGAATGTAACCGCTTTTAACCACCCTTGCAAAATCCAAGCCATTATCGGGTTTCGATGCGTCGATGTTGCTCAACAGGTGGGCGTAGTCAATACCGTGCGCCGGTTCCAGTTCCGCAGAAGCCGCCATCGCATTGGCAAGTGTTGCGGTGATTTCAGCGACTTCAATAGTGCCCATCAAACAGGCATCGTAAACGATAATATCCAGTGGTTTTTCTATTTGTTGACGGATAGTTTGATAGGCTTGATGCAGTTGGTTGAGACTCATTATTTTGCCCTTGCCCGCCGGCGAAGTATCCAAGCCATAACCTTGTGTGCCCGCCCCATGACTCCACAGAATGAGGGCATAGTGTTGGGCGGGAAAGTTGGCTTTTGACCAGGTGACAAAATCGCTTAGGGTTTGTGGCTCTGCCATGCTTTTCTCTCCTAAGTCTTGTAGGACATGTTGTTGTCCGTTTTCTATGAGAGAGCGTTTGACGGTTGTCCAGCCGTTGCGAGTTGAGCCGCCGGTTGTGAGGACGAGATGGCTATTATTGGTAGTGCCTTGTAGCATTTCTACGATGTCTTTACTCGCCCAACGAGGTAGGCCTCTGCGGAATGGTTTTGCTTCTAAGTTAGAGCCAACCATGTAAACCATGACTGTCCAATTTTTTTCCTCTTTTGGCTGTTCGGGATAAGTCTCGAAAAATTTGATAAGGCTGTTTCGTTGTATAAGATCCTCAAGTGAGTCTCCAATACCAGCATAGACTTCAATATCTTGAAGGGCGGCTTTGGGAAATGGACCTAAACAGATTGGTTTTGGGTTGTCGTTAAAGTATTCAGAGAATATTGGCACATCATTACCCGATAACCATTGCGTGAATCTGAAGTCACCCATTGGTGTGGGTTCAACGAAGAGTATATCAGTCTGTTGGATAATGGCTGCAATATATAAATTATCGGCAAAGTAGAACTGACTTAGATCGATTTTTTGGCTATCATATTCTAAACAAAATGAAATTTGTTCCCCTTCTGGGGTGATGTTAATAGCGGCAAAATCATACAGGGCGATTGCTTGAGTGGAAAAGGTGAAAATTATAAAAAAAATAAGTGGTTTCATTGGATATGTCCTCATTGATAATTCGACGCGGAGCGTCGAGGCAGGCATTCCTTTGCCTCGCGTCAATGCCATTAAGTTAAGGTTTTTAGGAGTCCAAGATTTATCTTGGGAGAGCCGACGCCCAAGATAAATCTTGGACTCCGAATACCACGATTGCGAGCATTTATTCTTAACTTAATGGCATTTTTGCTCCGCGTGGGAACGAGAAAAAATATAAGATTTCTCCTATCGTCGCACCTCTGGTAACGCCAGTAAATGACAGGCTTTGTTCTCGTTCCCTTAGCGAAGCGCACTCACTTATACATAAGTATTTAAGTATTTGAAACAAAATAAGATTATGTAGGGTGGGTAGGGGCAATCCCTTGTGGTTGCCCGCGCAACATCGTTATGGGACGCCCAACCCACCAAATAGTTGAAATTTCTAACAATGGTGGGTGCAGCGAAGCTCTACCCACCCTACAAAAAAAACTTGTGTATAAGAGAGTGCGCGAGGCAAAGGAATGCATGTAGCGACGCTCTGCGTCGCGTGTTGGGGTAGTTCTATCCTTATCTTATTTGAAGATTAATAACTTGTTCATTAATAGAGGGGCTGCATGAACCCCATACATTTTGCTGTTGCCAAAGTTGTCTCCCCCCTCTAGCAGTATAAGCTGCGACTGAGCCACAATGATTATTAATCAAGTAACTGTAAAAGCCATGACGATCTGAATAAACGGTCGTTTTGTAAACCCAACTGATTCCACTACGGGCATAAATATGCACCCATTGACCAGCGACTGACTTATAGCAGCCCCCCCAACCGCAATGTGGGTCATATTGCTTAATATAACCTTTAACCAGCAGACGGTTTTGAGCCTGATTGTTCCAATTGATTAAACTAAACCAGCTAGGAAAATTCCAAGAAATTCCACGGTTTTCAGCATAAATCACGCTGGAAACTTTTAAACCATTGTCAAGAATGAGACCAAACTCTGAGGCATCTGGCAAAATTTCTGGAGCGAATTGCACTTCAAATTGAAATCCTTTGTCGTTTTCTTCAGTGAGTTTTATCGCATTTTGCTCAATAAGAGTATTAAAGACATCAGTGATAATTTCACCATTGAAGATGTAATGAACGACGTGATCCAGCGTGATGTTATTCACCTCGATCTTAAAACCATTTTGAGTGTATGTGTAAATGATATTGGGTAAATCATAGCGATTTTCATCGGCTGCCGACAAGGCATCGATATCTTCTGGCGAGGGTTGCTCTTGAGCCCAAAGAGGTGATATCAATGCGATGCTCAGTAGCATTATTGAAATGTGCTTAAGTTGTATTGTCATATTGTGTTTTCCTCAAGTTGAAGTTGAAGTTATTTTAGCTGAAGAATAATGGCTTGTTCATTAATAAAGGGGGTGCATGATGTCCATACGTTTTGCTCTTGCCAAACTTCTTTCCCCGCTTTAGCAGTATAAGCCGCAACCTCACCACAATAATCTTCAATTAAAAAATTGTAAAAGCCACTATTATCTGAATAAACTGTCTCTTTGTAAACCCAATTTTGTCCATTATGGATATAAATTTGTACCCATTGCTCAGGTACAGACTTATAGCAGCCCCGAAAACCGCAATTTGGCTCATATTGTTTAACGTAACCTTTAACTAATAGTCTGTTTTTAGACTGATTGTTCCAATTGATTAAATTGGACCAAACGGGAAAAAGCCCATTAATGGGGTCATAAATCACGCAAGAAACTTTTAAACCATTGTCAAGAATAACTCCAAATTCTGAGTCATTTGGCAAAATCTCTGGAGCAAATAGCACCTCAAATTCAAATCCTTTGTCGTTTTTTTCAATCAGTGTTATGATTTCTTGCTCAATAAGAATCTTAATCGCATCCGTGATAATTTTACCGTTGAGTGTATAATCAACAATGTGATCAAGCTTAATATGATTTAATCTAATTTTAAAACCCCATTCAGTATATGTATAACTGATATTGGGTAAATCATAGCGATTTTCATTGGCAGTCGCTAAAACATTGATTTGTGCTGGCGATAGCACGTCTTGAGCCCATGCAGACGATATCAATGTCATGCTAAGTACTATTATTAGATGATGTTTAAGTTGTGTTATCATATTGTCTCCTTTATAGTTTAGTATGTCACAGATATTTTAGATTTGCCCAAAATAAATTTTGGACTCCAAATCAGTGGTCAGGAGTCCAAGATTTATCTTGGACCTCTTT
Source organism: Candidatus Thiomargarita nelsonii (assembly GCA_000785145.2). GTDB lineage: Bacteria > Pseudomonadota > Gammaproteobacteria > Beggiatoales > Beggiatoaceae > Thiomargarita > Thiomargarita nelsonii_B. Next base: position 11,491 of record JSZA02000014.1, on the reverse strand, counting down.
AGGAGAAATAGCGTGAAAACGAAAATACTATTAATTGCGCTGCTCCCTCTATTCATCGCTTGTGGCTCTGTCAAAACAACTGATAAAAAGGGCTTAGAGAAAAGTGATAATAAGGTAAAAGGCAAGCGTTATGCCCTAGTGATAGGCAATGCAAATTATAAAGGTGATCTCAATATTTTGCAGTTAAAAAATCCAGTCAATGATGCCAGAGATATGAAAAGCACCTTGCAGCAAGTTGGTTTTAAAGTGATTTATAGGGAAAATGCGGCTAGCCGAGAGGAAATGATGGATGCGGTGCAAATATTTCGTGAAAAATTACATTCGGGTAGCGTAGGGGTGTTCTATTATGCCGGTCATGCGGTACAAGTCAATGGCGAAAATTACCTTATTCCAACTCGATCAAAGTTGCCTTCCGAGAAAGAGGTTAAATATAAAACCCTGTCTGCCAACTATGTATTGAATCAAATGGAAGAAGCGGGAAACGGCTCTAATATTATTATCTTAGATGCTTGTCGGGATAATCCACTGCCCAAAGAGACAAAAACACCACGCTTCGCAGAAAGTCGTGGTTTAAAAAAAACAGGTGGTGCTAAAAATATGCGTAGCATCGGAACAGCAGGGTTGGCAAAAATGCGTAGTCCAAAAGGTTCAATTATTGCCTTTGCGACTGCGCCCGATAAGCCTGCTATGGATGGCAAAGGGAGAAATGGTACTTATACCAAACATTTGCTGAAGGCTATCAAAATGCCTGGTTTAACCGTAGAAGCCATGTTCAAGCAGGTACGGGAGCATGTCTTGAGGGAGAGCAATAATCAACAAACACCTTGGGAAAACAGTTCATTTAGGGGTGAGTTTTGTTTTTCGGGTTGTCAACGGCAACCTAAGAGAGAAATAATAATGCCACTTGCTAATTAAAGGAGTCGCTCATGAAAAAAGCTTTTGTGATAGCAACCATTATCCCAATTTGTATTGGATTAGGAAACAGTGCCCTTGGGGAGCAACAAAAATCATTGGAAAAAGAAGTGAGTCCCCTTTTTGAGGTTCAGTCATATAACAAGAACTTTACGGCTTTGATTGGTGTCAAATATTGGTTCAATAAATGGGATTTACCCATTGAAATGCAAAGCGATAAGACTCAGCAGATATTTTCTTACGACTCTGAAACAGAATCCACATTGATTCCAGTGTTAAGTTTCAAATATAAGAACTTGTTTGTGTCAGGTAGTTTTTTCCCAAAAACAGATTACAGTTTTGGAGAACAATCGTTTGATTTTCCTGGCTCTTTGTTTGGTCTTTATGATGTTGAGAAAATACTTGTACCAATCTCAATTTCAGGAGAACGTTCAGAGTGGGATATTAATTTGGGGTATTATCTCTTACCCACTTTAGCCGTCACGGCAGGCTATAAGAGAATTAAACGGCAGGTGAGTCTGCATATCCCAGATCAGTTCTTCCCCACATTCTCTAATCAAGAAGATCGGACGCAGGATGCATTGAAGCAGGTGTTGGAGCAGGATAATCAAACGGATGGACTGATGCTCAGTATTGCAAGCGTTGTTCCTTTGCAATATCAATTTGGCTTATATGGGAGTTTTGCTTATGGCTGGTTGAAGACAAAAGGTGATGAGGAAAGTGTTAATTCAAAGTACAAGTTAGGAGAGTTAGGACTATTGTATTCTCATCGGTTTGACCAGATGCCAGCACTTAACGCGGCTTCTGCCTACTTAGGTTATCGCTTCCAATTTCTAAATGATGATTTTTCGGTTGGAAATGGCGCAACAGATAGCACCGAAGGTTTTGTTTTAGGTGTTAATATTGTTTTTTAAGTGATATTTGTAGGGTGCGTCCTACGCACCAATACCGTTAAGGGCAACCACAAGGGATTGCCCCTACAAAAAATCACCCTTAACGGTGATGGCAGTGATTTGTAGGGTGCGTCCTACGCACCAATACCGTTAAGGGCAACCACAAGGGATTGCCCCTACAAAATATATTAATCAGGTGGATACGCCCTCTATTTATCCACACTACATGAATGGTTTTTTGCGATGATCCCTCCTAACGTCGGGACAGGCTTAATGGCATTGGTCCTACGCACCCTGACTCTTAATTTGTGCGGAGTACGCACCCTACAAAACATCGTCAATGGATTTGTGTCGGCTCGATGAGCGTGGGAACGAGAACACGCGCCTGTTCGACCAATGCCACCTTCGTTAAGGGGCAACCATAAAGGATTGCCCCTACAAGGACCGTGATTTTTCGTAGGGGCAACACCCTAGTGGTTGCCCGATACGATATGGCATTGGCCTGTTCGACACTATCTATCTTCTCGCCGAAATTCTCCTTCTATTATTTCAGGACGACCCCTTCGCACTTGCTGAACTTGAAAGCGTTTAGTCATCCAAAAAACTAAATGCTTACGCAAGATAGGGATTAAGCAAAAAAATCCCACAGCATCGGTGAAAAAACCAGGTGTCAATAGCAAAACTCCACCTATCAAAATAAAAAGGCCCTCTAATAAAGCAAAAGCCGGGAGTTGTCCCTGCTGTAAAGTTTCCTGCATTTTTTGTAATGTGGCTATCCCTTGAGCGCGTAATAGATGTGTCCCTATAATCGCTGTCAATATGATGAGCAAAACAGTTGGCCAAACGCCAATAAATCCTCCCACCGTCATGAGTAGGTATATTTCAATAATGGGAACGAGGATGAATAATAGTAGCAGTCGTTGAAATAAGTTCATTTAATTTATAATGATCAGTTGAAAGTTTTAAACCCATTAAATTAAGGGCAACCATAAAGGATTGCCCCTACATGGACATTCTCGTAGGGGCAACTCCTGGAGTGGTTGCCCTTAATTTAAGTCTAACATTTTGGCTTACCGAGTTATTTAGCATGGTTGGATAGGATAACATCTCAATGAAAAATTTTATCACATTATTAATAATATTATTATGGCATGGCAGTGCCATGAGCCAAGATTTTTCTTTTGAAAATGAGGGGAATAATTTGCTTGAACCGAGCAATTTTTCTCCAAGTCTCCCCAGTTTTGAAAAAGAGAAGATTTTTTCTGACATTCTCCCCCCAGAGCTTGCTTTTGTGTTTTCAGTCGATAGTGAAAATCCCGCACTCTTAGTGGCGCGTTGGGAAATTGCGGAAGGTTATTATTTGTATCGCAATCAATTTAAATTTGCTCTCAAAAGGGGCGTATTAGGCGAGCCACAATTTCCGCAGGGTATCATCAAGGAGGATATCAAATATGGTCAAATTGAAGTTTATGAGCATCTATTGGAAATCAAATTGCCTGTTCAGGATAGAAAAGGCGCATTATCCCTAGAAATCTCTTATCAAGGTTGTGCTGATGAAAGGATTTGTTATCCAGCCATCCAAAAAATCGTCAATTTGCCAGCCACCCCGCTTGAAGCCTCCGCCTTTTTGGGAGAGGATGACTTAGAGGATGAGGAATTTCTGGAGCTTGATGAGGCTTTTGAGTTTTCAGCCGAATTTCCTTCGCCATCTTATTTAGTCGTCAGATGGAAAATGGCTGATGGTTATTACTTGTATCGGGATAAATTGGCTTTTTCCGGTGAGGGAGAGTTAGGTACGCCAGCATTGCCGCCGAGTATTCTTGAAAAAGATCCCTTGTTTGGTGATGTCCATATTTATAAGCAGCCACTACTTGAAATAACAATCCCCATCAAAACGGAAGGCTTGCAGGCTGTCACCTTGAGTGTGGATTATCAAGGTTGCGCGACAGCCGGTTTATGTTATCCACCGACAACGAAAGTGGTGAATTTACAACTCGGAAAAAGTAGCGCGATGTCAGAGCAAGATCAGTTAGCGCATTTGTTGGCGAATGCTAATGTCTTATACATCATGATGGTGTTTTTCGGTTTAGGATTATTGTTGTCATTGACACCCTGCGTTTTTCCGATGATTCCGATTTTGTCCAGTATTATCGTCGGGCAAGGTACACAAGTCACCATGGGTAGAGCCTTTATTATGTCATTGGTTTATGTATTAGCCATGGCGTTTACCTACGCGATTGCGGGCGTATTGACAGGCTTAGCGGGTGATAATTTACAAGCGGCTTTTCAAAATCCTTGGATATTGGTTAGTTTTGCCCTGGTGTTTGTTGTCTTATCTTTGTCCATGTTTGGTTTTTATGAATTACAAATGCCAAATGCTTTACAAACGAAACTAACTCATTTTAGTAATCGCCAACAAGGTGGCACACTAATAGGTGTTGCAATCATGGGCATATTATCGGCACTGATTGTTGGACCCTGTGTTGCCGCGCCCTTAGTAGGGGCATTGATGTATATTGCACAAACGGGCGACGCAGTGTTGGGTGGATTAGCCTTGTTTGTGATGAGCCTTGGGATGGGTATTCCATTGATTATAGTGGGAATTTCCGCCGGTCACTTTTTGCCCAAAGCGGGAGGGTGGATGGATAGCGTAAAAGCCGTTTTTGGCGTGATGTTGCTAGGGATCGCTATTTGGATGCTTGAAAGAGTTATACCCGGACAAGTCATCATGTTATTGTGGGCGACTTTATTAATCGTATCGGCAGTCTATATGGGCGCCTTGGATAAGATCAGTGCGGGCGTGTCTGGTTGGCATAAATTGTGGAAAGGTGTCGGCTTGATTTTGTTAGTGTACGGAGTATTGTTGATGATTGGCGCAGCCAGTGGTAATCTTAATCCCTTACAACCTTTGCATAATCTTAGTGTCACCCACACTTCAAACGCGCCTGTCTCGGCTGCCGAGTTTAAACCGATCAAGGGTATCAAGGGATTGGAACAAGAATTGGCAGCGGCTCAAAATAAACGGGTGATATTAGATTTTTCTGCTGATTGGTGTATTTCTTGTAAAGAGATGGAACATTTCACCTTTAGCGATGCCAGAGTGCAAGAAGCCTTTGCTGATTTTGTCCTATTGCAGGCAGATGTCACGCTTAATGATGAACAAGACAAGGCATTATATAAACGCTTTGGGATTTTTGGACCACCCGCGATTATGTTTTTTGATAGGAATGGGCAAGAACAAGGTGCTTACCGTGTAGTGGGATTTATGTCAGCCGATGATTTTCTCCAACATTTGAGAAAGGTTATTCAACAATGAAGAAATTCGCACAAATAATTTTATTGGTTTTAATAGCAACACTGGTTGCTTGCGAAGTGGAACCGCAATCCGCAGAAGAACAGGCACCTGTACGTCGCCCAGATTTCAGTCTTCCAGATTTAGAAGATAAAATCCATGCTAATTCAGAATGGGATGGAAAAGTTGTGATAGTCAATTTTTGGGCGACTTGGTGTCCACCTTGTCTCAAAGAAATACCGATGTTTATCAAATTGCAAGAAAAGTATGGAGAACGTGGCGTACAATTTGTGGGAATTGCGATGGACAACCGTCATGCGGTGCGAAATGCGGTTGAAAAAATGGGCATTAATTATCCTGTTTTAGTGGGGGATGAAAAAACGATTAGTCTCGCCATCAGTTTTGGCGACTATGCCAGTGCTTTACCATTTACAGCGATTGTTGATACTGAGGGTTATATTGTGTTGCAAGAAGTTGGCGAAATGTATTTGCAAAAAACGGAAAAAGCGATTTTGTCATTGTTGGTGAGCGAAGAGCAGGGATAAGTCTTTTTCTCTTTATTTTCTCGTTCCCACGCTCTGCGTGGGAATGCAGGCTTGGACGCTCCCGCGTCCTGCTTCGGTTCGGACAAGTTTTTATTTTATTGCAGGACGCGGGAGCGTCCAGGCAGGCATTCCCACGCAGAGCGTGGGAACGAGAATAAAACTTGGAGTCCAAAATTTATTTTGGACGAGGAATCGACACAAACCATCCCTCTGGATTAATTGGAACTTTTACCGCCTCTCCTCGCTCAATTTGTTGACTATATTTTTCCCAATGAAAATCTTTTAAAGGAGACACTTGGAAATGAGTAAACGCACTCAATAAAGCCATCAGCAATAATAAAGCTGATACATATTTTATAACAGAATCAAGATAAATAATGAGAGACCATATTATAAAAAGATGCAAACTGTAGAAGTAACGGTATCCATTGTCAAAAGATACCAGAATTGGCAAATTATTTTTTAATTTATAAAAAGTGGCGAATAATATTATGAGCCCGCCCATCATGAAGACAATTATTGGTAATTGCCTGTGAGGCGGTTTTGAAACAGCCAATATTAGCAAACCAGTAGGGAGTATTATTGCTAATCCAGTCAATCCGTAAAAGTTAAAAGCTGACGATAGGTAATCTCCAAAAAACAGGGTGCCTGATAAACGCAGTGCTAATATTGGTATCAATACCTTGAAACCATAATTATCATAATCCTCTGAAAATGTTGGCAACCCTACCGTCGTTTGCCAGATAAAATATCCCTGAATGAGGGCGAGTAATAAGGCAATAGATAAAAGGTAAACGCTATAGTGGCTTCTACAAATATAAATCAAACGAAAAATAAACAGGGGTAAAAATAGAGCAACAAAAGGACTTGTTAAACCAATAGCCGTTATCATTAGAGTATCTAATAACAGTTGCTTTCTCGTATTCGGTTTATCTTGGATAATCAGTAGAATGAGGAGAATAGGCAGAAACCACTGTATATTAGTTAGACTCATCATAATTTCACCATTATAGGGAACAAGTACAACTGCTATAGCGAGTAATGGCTTAAAAGGCAAGTGTATTCTTGATGAGAATAAGTAATTAATAATAAATAGGGTGATAACAAGCGCACTGAAATTATAGAGGGCAGGTGCGAACGATATTGGTAAGAATCCAGTCAAATAGGAAATCAAACGAGGTATCAAGTGTAAATAACCACTATAAGGCTCCAAGAGTGCAGAAAAACCAAGAATAAGATTCTGTTGGAAGAATATTTCTCCATCTTCCGCCCAAAATTGAGGATTAATAAATCCATCCGGTTCACGATAAAGTAATATGAGAAAGCACAAAAAGAGTACCGTTAAACGATCACTTTCTGTGCTGATAAGTTTGAGTTTGTTTTTAATAATTGACATGTTTTTAAGTAAGTTATAGTACAACTGATTACTCCGCTCCGTTACTTCGTTTGGGGGAGTAAAGGGATTTAAAAAAACTTGAATCACGGATTAAACCGATTACACGGATTGCGCGGATTTAAAATAAAGATTGTTTTCTCGTTCCTTTGCCTCGCAAAAATGCCATTAAGAGGGCAACCATAAAGGATTGCCCCTACAAACCGTTATTTTCTCGTTCCCACGCTCTGCGTGGGAATGCCTGCTTGGACGCTCCCGCGTCCTGCAATAAAAACAATATTATTGATGTTCAAAACTCATAATATTCACACATCCCGTGCAAAAATTTTCCATCTGCATTGGTGGGCTCACATCATCATCGGCAATCTCATCGAGGAGAGGCGCTTTTGGCTCTATTTTCAAGGTTTGTGTAAATTCAGCCTGTAAGACGAGATTAGGTTGGTTGTTTTTTCGAGCCCGAACAATCGCCTCATAGAAGTTTTCTAGGACTAAATCAGGCTGACGAGTGGCTGTAAAATAAAACGTTTCCGTGCCAAGTGTGCGATCCAATTTAAATGATTTCGTTTTTGCTGGTAAGTAGTATTTTTGCTTTGCCTGCATTGGGTTTTCATTATTCAATGTAACCCCTGCGAAACTTTTCATCGGAAATAAGCGCACGATTTGCCCAGCAGAATCCTCTTGAAATAGATAGATGTAACTGGTTTCCATCGCTTCAATGACGATTTTGTAATGATCCAATGAATACAAGACGGTGTCTTGTGTAATGGGTAAAAAATCGCCTTGCCCTTTGCTACGATAAAGGAAGTTGATTTTAAATCCTAAGTTGTTAACCGGTTCGGCAATGGCTGTCGTTTGTATCGACAATAAACTTTCTCTCAACAGTGCCAGTTGATTTTCGAGTTGGCTCACTCTTTTTTCAACCGAGTCGAGCCTTTTTCCCATGACGTTGATAACCTGATTTAATCCCGTCAGCAGTTGTTTTATCTGTTTGAATTCTTTGGAACTCGAATGGTTTTGATGCTGGCTCAGTTGGGTTTCCAATTGAGACACCCGTTGGCGAAGTTTGGCGACTTCTTCTGGTTTGACTGTCTCTTTAAACAGGTTTTGTACGACATCAATGGCGGTGTCGATTGCGATTTCTTGTACAACAACCCATGCTATGGTTGATAAACCGACAGCTCTTGCGGGCATGGCAAGCGTTAGGCAAATCAGTAGCGTTATGATGGGGATGATGCTGTTTTTTTTGGTCATGTTTTTTTTTCCTTTTGATAGAGTTTCGGGAAATCCGCTACGCTCCATTCCCGAAACAACTGATAAGGCGTACCTTAAATTTTTTGTTTCGGGAATGGAGCGTAGCGGATTTCCCGAAACATCAGTTGTTTATTTGAGCCGAATAAATTCCACTCGTCTGTTCCATTGACGATCGGCATCGCTTTGAAAATCTAGGTTGCCGCGCAATGGTTGAGTTTTCCCAAATCCGATAGTACGGATGCGTGTCGGCTCTATTTTGTAGATGGACACGAGAAATTTTTTAACGGCTTGGGCGCGGCGTTCTGAAAGCTGTTGATTGTAAGTCTCAGTGCCGAGATAGTCAGTATGTCCAGCGACGACAATCAGGGCATTTTTGAGGGCACCTTTTAGGGCATTTCCGTAATGTGCCAGTGTGTCATAAGAACGGATGTTATCAGAATCATACTCAAACTGTATTAATGCACCTATTTTAGGCAGTTCTGGGTGATCATTGATAATTTCTAAGATGCCTTTTTCTTCGATCCCTTTAGGCTCGCATTTAGGGATCATGGGCGGACATGTTAGCATTTCGAGTTGAGGGGCTGGCAAGGCTTGGATAATTTCCGCTTCTGTTTGGGGAAATGGCAAGTCTTTGGCTTGGGCGCCCATGGTTAAACTCAGCATGATGGCGAACTGTGTTTTTTTCATAAGTGTGTCTCCGAGTTAGGAGTCCAAGATTTATCTTGGACGAGCCGCCCAAGATAAATCTTGGACTCCTAACGCGATGGAGTCCAAAAAGCTCATGTAGGGTGGATTAAGCGGAGCGTATCCACCGAAATATCAATATTAATCAGGTGGATACGCTATCGCTTAATCCACCCTACCATGGTTGGATTTTTCTTAACTTAATGGCATTGATGGATGTATAGAAGGGAGGAGCCCGACGGTTTTCGACAAAAAGGCTACCAAACGTCGGGATAAAGTTGCTCTTTGTCCAACATCAAGTTGGCGCAGGTTTGACGGCGCTGGACAAGCCTTATGCACGGGAACGGTATCCGTAAACACCGCTCATCTGGCTTTGTTTTGTACTCAATAGACGAAAACCGAGGTTGTTGTTGCGGTTGTCCGGCGAGTTGTTGTTGCGATTCGCCGCCCGGCAGTTCGAGGCGGTGTTGTTCCAGCCGCCGCCGCGATTCACACGGTTCGAGCCTGTTTGGCCGTCAACCTAGTGGTAGCGAAGGTGCTAACAGCGATTGCTGTAGTCTTCGCGTATTGGCATGACGTATATGTGCAATCATACTTTGCACGGATGCCGTCAAGCTTTCGATGCTTATTGTACCACATTGATAGGCGCGTTCAAGTTTTCGTAGCCGTCGGCGAAAACGCCGCAAGCTTTGGCGGTTGAGACGGATCAGTTGGGGGAAAATACGAAATCCTAAAAACGGTATGCCTTCAGATACGGGTGCCAGTAGGGTGGCTGTGGGTTTTAAGCTTAAAGTGAGCCGTTCAGAGATGAATATTTCAAGGTGCTGTAACATTTGATGCAATTCGTCTTTATTGTGGGCGAATAATAGCATGTCATCCATGTAACGCAGATAGGCTTTAATGCTTTGCCGATCTTTTAACTCATGATCCAGTTCTCCCAAATAGAGATTGGCAAAATGTTGGCTGGTGAGATTGCCAATCGGTAATCCTTTGCCTGCGAGATTGCCGGGGACTGGGTGTTCGATAATCCGATTTAACAGGCTCAGTAGCCGAGCATCTTTGATAATCCTTTGCAAGAGTTGTTTTAGAATTTGATGATCGACACTTTGAAAATAACGCCGGATGTCCGTTTTAAGAAAATAAGGATATTGGCGAGCAAATTGTTGGGCTCGCTTAACGGCGGCATGAGTGCCTTTATTTAGACGACAAGCCCAGCTGTCATAAATCAGTCGTCGTTCAAAAATGGGCTCCAATATATTACAAATGGCATGATGTACCACGCGATCACGAAAATCGGTGGCGTTGATACGTCGTGGTTTGGGTTCGCGGACTTCAAAAATTCGGTATTCGCTGGGTTGCCAGTTGCCATTTTGCATTTCTTCTTGAAGCTTAAAGAGTTCGGTTTCCAGATGAAACAGAAAATGCGCTACTCGTGGTTGAGTGCTTTTTCCTTGCGCGGCTTGCTGCTAAAAGCAGATTATCAAATGCTGTCACTTGTTCAAAAAGATAGCCTTTACGTTTCATTGTTTTGTTGCCTCATCCAGCCGCCTAGCATTTTTCCCACTTCGTTGATTGATTTCATCGCGTATTCATAGCGTTTATAATTGTTTCGGGAAATCCGCTCCGCTCCATTCCCGAAACAACGAAAAATTTTTCCAGACGCAGATTAGCACGCCGGAGAATTTTGCGTTTTTCTGAGGAATAACGGGCTTCTATTAAGTCTTCTACTAAATCCAAGGCGAGATGATTGATACGATCTGAAAATGTAAACCGTACTCGTTTGGGAAAGCCTTCTGTGACTGGCAATAGCCATTCAAGAAAGGCAATCCATTGAGTAAATATTGGTAACTCTTTAAGTTTTTCCATTTGTTTGAGGCTTGTTAGGGCTGCTGTTGTTTCGGGAATGGAGCGAAGCGGATTTCCCGAAACATTTCATTATGTTTTTCCATTTGCTGGTTTTTTGTCAGGGCTGCTATTTTGCTTTAGCACTTTTAATATGGCTTTACCGTATTTTTCGACTCTGGCTTTGCCAAAGCCTTCGATCTGCATCAAGGCAGCGAGGGTTTGTGGTTTAGCGAGGACTATTTTCGCTAATTCTACGTTATTGCAAATGATATAGGGTGGCACGCCCTCTTTTTTGCAGTATTCTGCTCGCCAGCTACGCAAGGTTTCAAACAATGGCATGTCGCTATCTTGCAACAAGGCACGCCATTCATCATTTTTACGCCGTTCACCTTTTTTGGGGACCGTTTTGGCTGGTTCCTGCACAGGTTCATAGTTAACGATAACGGCCAAATAGGGTGTTTCGTTTTTAATGAAAAAATATTCTTTCAGGGATAACACCGCTTTATCTTTAATAAAATCCACCAACGGTGTGTCGTCAAAACTATCCAGTGCAGTGCTAAAACGTAGGGTTAAAATTCGTACTAACATTTTTTTCTCTATATCCAAGATAAATCTTGAACTCCTAGTATATATCCTTTAGGCGCCCAAGACAGGAGTCCAAAATTGATTTTGGACG
>JSZA02000419.1 GCA_000785145.2 Candidatus Thiomargarita nelsonii | reverse complement strand
AGTACCAGTCTATCCCTACTCAGGGGGCTTTTGACTGGGAATACTTTACGATTGGCTCTGATCATTATTTGGCGGAGGCTAACTATCGTAACGACTCCACTCACAACATAAACTCCAAGCTCTATCGGTGGAATGGTGCGAGCTTTATCGAGTACCAGTCTATCCCTACTCAGGGGGCTTTAGACTGGGAATACTTTACGATTGGCTCAGATCATTATTTGGCGGTGGCTAACCATCATAACGATTCCACTTACAACATAAGCTCCAAGCTCTATCGGTGGAATGGTGCGAGCTTTATCGAGTACCAGTCTATCCCTACTCAGGGGGCTTTTGACTGGGAATACTTTACGATTGGCTCTGATCATTATTTGGCGGTGGCTAATTGGAGTAACGATTCCACTCGCAACATAAACTCGAAGCTCTATCGGTGGAATGGTGCGATCTTTATCGAGTACCAGTCTATCCCTACTCAGGGGGCGCGTGACTGGGAATACTTTACGATTGGCTCTGATCATTATTTGGCGGTGGCTAACTATTATAACGATTCCACTCGCAACATAAGCTCCAAGCTCTATCGGTGGAATGGTGCGAGCTTTATCGAGTACCAGTCTATCCCTACTCAGGGGACTTTTGACTGGGAATACTTTACGATTGGCTCTGATCATTATTTGGCGGTGGTTAACTGGTCTAACGATTCCACTCACAACATAAGCTCAAAAATATATCGTAATGGCAAAAATCGGTATGAAGAGAGCTATCAAGCCGGTCGTCAAGCCTGTATTGATGATCCAATATCTTGCGGTATTCCAGTAGGTTCTCCGGTTCAGGAAAATATAGCCACCTTTGATTTTACCTCAAACGTCCTACACATTCCCAACTATGAAAATACTTATTGGCTCAAGTTTTGGCTGACTAGCTGGGATCCCGTTATGTTGGAATTGCAGAGTTTTGGTGATATAGGAACAGATTAAGTACAGGGCAATCCTTTGTGGTTGCCCGGAGCATCAAGAATTGAATAATCTATTGAGCCAGCTTGTAAAATGATGAGCAATCTCAGTATGATGTTACAAAAAGTGGGCAGTAATCGCTTGTCCAAAGGGCTTTCCAGGTTCATCTTGCCATGCTAGTACTCTGTCAATTTGTTTTTTTGGGTAATGTAGGGTGCGTCCTACGCACCTTTACCGATTATTTGTGCCCAGGACGCACCCTACAAAACAACATTGACAGTGTACTAGGTATGTGTAAATTTATACTTGGCGACGCGGTAATGAGTGTGGATAACACCAACTCAAGCAAGAGTCAAGGGACGAAATGTACGCAAAATTGCGTGCTGGAGTAATTACACGGCAACAACTCCAAAAAGAAGTAATAATTTTATGATAAAATCGGGCACCCTTCAAAAGTAGTTTACAGTTTAGTTTCGGGAAATCCGCTACGCTCAATTCCCGAAACAACAAACGGTTATTTTTTCGAGATAAATGAAGGGTGCCTAAAATAGTTATAGTTTTTTTTAATTGACAAGTAAAAATACAGAGTACAATGGATACAAGGGATACAACCCACCATCTGCTGTACTCCGAGCTAGAACATCGAATAAGGAGAACCCAAAAAATGCAA
>JSZA02000418.1 GCA_000785145.2 Candidatus Thiomargarita nelsonii | reverse complement strand
ACCACTAGAGTCGGATTTGCAAGCCTCGATTTTGATCAATAGCCATGATTTACGCCAACATATCATTGGCGATCAGCTCGAAATGGATGAATTGTTTTCTCAGTTCCGGCAATTTGTAGAGCGGCGCGGGCGTGAGTGACTCCGATGCCACAAGAAGCCACAGGGCAATATTTGCTGATGGCTTATTTAGATTTGTTGGTACGGCAAATTGGCGGAGACTTATTTACGGAAATAGATTCAGGAGAAGGGCGGATGGACTTGATTGTGGTTTATCGAGGGCATCGTTATGTGGTTGAAACCAAAATGTGGTATGGGCAGGCTAAATTTGATGAGGGCGTAGAGCAAGTATCGGCTATTTAGTCGTATTTCATGGTAGCCCCAATGTTTATGGCAAACTGACTTAGGAGCAATTGGAGTTTGTTATTGAGCGCGAAAAGAGCAATATTCAGGTTTATTTTGTGCGTTTGGGCGAGTAAAAAACTAAAAATCCTATTTCTTGAAGAAATAGGATTTTTGCTTTATTGAAGTGATTTTTTTCTCGAAGGCGAAAAGAAAAATGCCTGTTTTATATCTAAACCAAAAAAATTTTTATCATGTATTTCAGCAATTTTATTTCCGACTGGCAGAAATTGATTTATTGTTGATAAAACTTTTGTTTCTGAAGGTACTTTTCAATTTTTACCATTTTCTGATTTAATTTATTTTTATTTTTATTTTTTTTGTTTTTTTTTGTTTTATTATTATCTGAATAAACTACAAGGATTAGTGCGGCTCGTTTGGGGGAGTAAATTAACGTCCTTTTGATAAATCCTGTCAGAAACAGCACCACCATTAGTGCTATGTTTTGAAAAAAGGTCAATCAACTAACTGTGTTGATAAAGTGTAAAATCTCGATCAATCCAAAGAATGTGAAAAATAGCATCATTTCTATAACCTACCATTGGAGCTTTACCGTAAAATCGAAAAGCAATAAATATAACATCATCCTCAACATGTTTAGGAATAGTCGCACGGATATTATTTCTAGCAATTTTTTCATAACCCAAACCATGTCTGGATGATTTGGAGATTTCAGCCCAAGTGAGTTGGCTTAATCGATCCAACGTATCAGCAAAGGCGGCTTTTTCTTCTTTAGTACAGATACTGAGAGAATAATATTTTCTATCCAAATACTTGAGGCAAAAAATGGGATGCTCATGTTGGGTTGAAAAGCTAACCTTGGTGCTAGTTAGTTTATTTCGTTTTTGGGTTTTAATTTGACCCATCGTTAAGCAACCACCTGTGTTTTGAAATAATCACGTAAAATGTCAGGCGAGATTTTAGAGCCTACCGGGGTATCCTTCCAAGGCGGCTCTTCATGGGTCATATTGGATAACATCCAAGCTGAAAATTGACCAAAAACGGCATAGACTTCATCTAATAACTCGCGTGTTTGTGAATCATAGATAGAAAAATCCATATCGCGTGGGGGTGGAATCGCGCCGGTTCCATAGCGTTTGTAAGTATGGAATAACTCAGGGACAACCGGACCATAAGTCCATGCCTCAAGTGATTGAGGAAATAATGAACGATCATGTAAAGCTAAATTAACCCCCTGAGCGTAATAGACTAATTTTTGCAATTTCATATTTGAAATGAGATC